>CALUZP010000121.1 GCA_944325325.1 uncultured Desulfovibrionaceae bacterium | reverse complement strand
TCGGCTCATCACATCCTGGGGCTGAAGCAGGTCCCAAGGGTACGGCTGTTCGCCGTTTAAAGTGGTACGCGAGCTGGGTTTAAAACGTCGTGAGACAGTTTGGTCCCTATCTTCTGTGGGCGTAGGAGAATTGCAAGGATTTGTCCCTAGTACGAGAGGACCGGGATGAACGCACCTCTAGTGGTTCTGTTGTCGTGCCAACGGCATAGCAGAGTAGCCATGTGCGGAACGGATAACCGCTGAAAGCATCTAAGCGGGAAGCCGGCCTTAAGATAAGTTCTCCCCTCGTAAGAGCGTAAGGACCCGGGTAGACGACCCGGTTGATAGGCTGGAGGTATAAGCGCGGTGACGCGTTGAGCTGACCAGTACTAATAGTCCGAGCGGCTTGTTAATCAAGAATTCCTTCCCATCCCTATCAATTATACAAATTTATAGAGATTTGTCTTGGCGTCCATGGAGAAGCGGGTACACCCGATCCCATTCCGAACTCGGAAGTTAAGCGCTTCATCGCCGATGATACTGCAGAGGAGTTTGTGGGACAGTAGGTCGATGCCAAGACTTATTTACGACAGGGGCCCTCGTCAATAACGACGACGGGCCCCTGGCGTTTTTTTATGACTGAAAAAACCTCTCTCGGCAGGGGGAAGAGGGAAACCCTTTTCGTCAAAAGGGCTTTCCCCCTTCCCGGTCTCCCCTTGCCCCTTCCCAAAACGTTTAGCTGGAACATTCCTTCGCAGCCACGCCCGAGGCTGAGGCGTTGTAACTTATGATGGCTTTTTTTTTCGCGCTCTGGCCTGTGTCAGGAGAGATTCGTATTTCAGCGTCCTGGAATACCGCAGCCGGGTTTGCAGGGCAGACAGACGCTGCCAGGCCGTATAAACGGCCTTCTGCCGCCGGAATGCCGAACGCCTCAGGCCGCAGGGTTTTTCCCGCTGGAAAATCCTCCCGGACGCACTGCACGCACAGGCGCCGCCCGAGACAGTCAGCACCGGCACTGTGTGTCCTGGCAGGCGTGACTCTGTCACGTCCGCCCATTCCTCATCGGCCGCTGTTGGCTCGGAGCGACTGTCAGGCGCGTTATATCCTTTTGCCCTGTGGGTTGACAGGCACAACGGTTCACGGCGCTGTTGCAGGCCTGTAAGAGCAGCAAACCGCTATCCTGTTTTTTGTGCCTGGGACGCGAATAATGCCAGATGAAGGTAGCGCGACGTATCCGTGGACGGCCTGTCTCCCTGTGCCCGGAACATGCAGGGTATCCGGGACGTGCACCAGTCTGGCAATGGCCCTGCACGGTGAAAAGGGTATCCTTCTCCTGTTTCGGGGCGTGAAGGAGGCTCTTCCCGTCCAGCCGTTGCCGGAGGAGCTTGCAGGCGGCTTTGCAGGCAGTCCGTGTTCAGTGTTTCGGTCTGGCAGTGCGATTGTCGTCGCAGCATCTACAGGATAGGAGCTGTTTGCCCGCGCAGTGTGCGAAGGGAGCCAGGAAAAGGGCTTTTTTAGCTGTCCGGCCAGGTTATGGGCACGTTACCGCGTCTGCAGGATGCCTGTGCCTTACAGACAGGCTCTGCAATATTCCCGGACGGTATCTGTAAAAAGTTTCAGGAAGGTGGATGGGGGGCTGGGGGGGAAGGCGGAAAGCCCCTTTACAAAGGGGTTTCCGCCTTCCCCCCCACTCCTTCTCTACCGTCAAGGATCGGTTTAGAACGGGCGCAAAAACGCCGCAGGGGACGGGTTTTCCCGCATCCTGCGGCTTGTTGTCGTACCGGCATTAAGCTAGGCCATAGCGCTGCGTGTTCTGGATGCGGCGACTTTCTGGAAGATGACCAGGAAGATCAGTCCGGCGAAGCCGATCAGATCGCTGTACAGACCGCTGTGGATCAGGAGCAGTGCACAACCAAAGGACAGGATTCGTAGCAGGACGTGCACTTTTGTCAGGAAGTAGCCTTCACACGCCACGCCGATCATGAAGACGCCAAGGCAGGCTCCAATGACCACCCGCAGTCCTTCAAAGAAGGTGGTATCGATCAACAGGAGCTGTGGCGAGTAGACGAACATGAACGGCACAATAAAGCCAGCGATGGCCAGTTTGACGGCGGCCCAGCCGGTTTTCATGGGATTGCCGCCGGAGATGCCTGCTGCCGCAAAGGCTGCCAGGGCTACAGGGGGTGTGATGTTGGCAAACATGGCATAGTAGAAGGAGAACAGGTGGGCTGCCATGTGCGGGATGCCCAGGTTGGCAAGAGCCGGGGCTGCGATGGCCGCGGTAATGATGTAGGCAGGGATAGAGGGCACACCCATGCCCAGAATCATGCAGGTGACCATGGTGAACAGGAGGGTAAAGTCAAGGCTCTTCCCGCCCAGCGTAATGATGGTGTTGGCCATGGTCAGGCCGAAACCTGTTTTGGAGGTTACACCGATGATAATGCCCACACAGGCACAGGCCATGGCTACCGAGACGGTTTGCTTGGCGCCGTCGGCAAAGGCGTCACAGATGTCCTTGAAGCTCATCCGTGTAGATTTTCTGCAGGCTGCTACCAGGATGGTTGCAACAATGGTGATCACTGCGGAAAAGACAACCGTCGTTCCGGAGAACAGCAGCAGGTAGAGCAGAAGGAAAATGGGAATAAGGAGATGGCCCTTGTCCTTGAGCACGGCCCGGACGCGCGGCAGTCTGTCGCGGGGGATACCGACAAGCCCGGTTTTTCCGGCACGCAGCTGAACCTGGATGATAATCCCCAGATAGTAAAGCAGGGCGGGTATGGCAGCATGGATGATGATGACAGAGTAGTCCACGCCAAGAATTTCAGCCATGATGAATGCGGCTGCGCCCATGACGGGCGGCAGGAGCTGTCCACCTACCGAGGCGGTAGCTT
Source organism: uncultured Desulfovibrionaceae bacterium (assembly GCA_944325325.1). Taxonomy (GTDB): domain Bacteria; phylum Desulfobacterota; class Desulfovibrionia; order Desulfovibrionales; family Desulfovibrionaceae; genus Avidesulfovibrio. The sequence continues at coordinate 1,936 of CALUZP010000121.1, read as the reverse complement.
CCACTGCACCGGCAAATTCTTTGGAGTAGCCTGTTTTTTTCATGAGGGGGATAGTAAAGGCGCCTGTGGTTACCACGTTGGCGACGGCGGATCCGTTGATGGAGCCCAGCAATCCTGACGAAATGACCGCGACTTTGGCCGGGCCGCCTTTGGTGTGCCCGGCAAGCGCCATGGCAAGGTCATTGAAGAATGCGCCCATGCCCGATTTGCTCATGACCGTGCCGAACAGGATGAACAGAAAAATGTAACTGGCAGCCACACTGACCGAGGTGCCGTAAATCCCTTCGGTGTTGGCAAAGAAATGATTGGACAGCTGCAGCCAGTTATACCCGCGATGCATGAAGATGCCCGGCATGTCACGGCCAAACAGGCCGTAGACGATGAAAATGAGGCTCAAGATCGGCAGCGCCCAGCCCGACATTCTGCGAGAGGCCTCCAGCACGAGTCCGACAAGGATGGTGGCCATAATCATATCGGTGGTGTTGGGCATGCCGGCGCGTTCGACGACGCCCAGATAATCGCACCATACATACAGGGGGACGGTGGCAGAAAGGATGATCAGGATCCAGTCGTACCAGGGAACCTTATGGTTGTTACTTTTTTTGCTCAGGGGATACATGATGAAGCCCAGCACCAGCATCATGGCTACATGCAGCGAGCGGTGCTTGAGCACGACAGGGGTCCCGAGGAACGACGTGATGAAGTGATAGAGGGTGACTGCAATACACAGGAGATAGAAGAATGTCCTCATGGAAGGGGCGCGCAACGTTCTTGTGCTGGACTCCTTGTCCCATTCCTTGAGGAGTTTCTGCTGTTCTTCACTGAGGGAGCCGTCCCGGGCGCGGGCCAGCGCTTCTGCAATATCAGCTTCGCTGGCACCTGTTTCCCGTGCAGCTGTTTGGGGGGCAACGCCGGTATGTTCTTTTCCGGGCATGAGGGCGTCTTCATGCGTCTTGTTGGCATCGGGCATAGTGTCTCACCTCTTTTCGATGATCAGGCGTACTCTGGTATGCTGGGGAAGATCGCTTCCCCTGGCGACAAGGACGCCATCCAGCACAATATCTTGCGTTGCCGTATGGGAATTGAGCCAGACAAGCTCTGGGAAAAGCTGATTGATCGCCTCCATATGGATCAACCCGTCCCGGACATAGCAGATTTGCCCCTTATTTTCCGGAATTCCGGCGCCAAAAGCCGGGAAGGTGATGGCGTCAAGCACCAGATGGAGCGAGTCGTCGATGTGGTAGTATTCATTCCAGGGAATCTTTTCCAGGGAATGGATCCAGCCGAAAAACAGATGGCTCCCGGGCCTGGCAGGCGCTTCAGCGTAGATTTCCCCCGTTTTCCAGTCATAGATGCGCAGGACAGCCTGCTGAGGCTGCGGGGAGCTGAGGGAACATCCCTGGCACCAGACAGCAAGGGTTAGTGCCGCAATAAGTTGCAGCCCCAGGCGGAGAAGGATCCGATAGTCCCCGCCTGGGTGAAACAATCTTTTGGGGGGCATGTCCGGAATTACTCCAGCATGCCTTTTTCTTTGTAGTATTTGATCGCGCCGTTATGCAGAGGAACAGAGGTCCCCACGATGCCGCGCAGAGCTGTTTCCGGCAGAATGTTGACCTTGGCCGTGCCATGTGAGGCATGAATGGCAGCCAGCCCCTTTTCTGAATAGATATTTGTCAGCAGGTCGTAGACAACGTCATCAGGCAGCTTGATGTCAACCAGCATGATGTTCATGACAGCCGCCGTGGTGGTGTCTTCGTCGGTGTCATAGACTTCCTTGGGGATCTTGGCTTCGATATAGAACGGGTATTTTTTGATAAGGTTTTTCAGTGAGTCGCCTTCGAAAGGCAAGAAGGCGATTTTTTTGGTGATCCCCAGTTTGCGGATGGTGGCGTTGAGAAGCCATGAGGTCACAAAGGGCGCGTGGCAGAGGAGGTTT
>CALUZP010000120.1 GCA_944325325.1 uncultured Desulfovibrionaceae bacterium | reverse complement strand
CGGGCAGTCATGAGCCACATGCGTATAGGTCAAAAGCAGGTTGCCGTTGCCGACGCGCGTGACGCCGCCGCCGCCTTCAGTCCCCCGGTGGAGGGTGGCAAATTCACGGATCCGGTTGTCGTCGCCGATTTCAAGCCACGATTCTTCTCCGTGGTATTTCAGATCTTGCGGATCGCCGCCAACGAGCGCGTAGGAATGTACATGGTTGCGCGCGCCAAGACGTGTGTTCGATTTGATAATCGCGTGCGCGTCGATGCGGCAGTTGTCACCGATGCTCACGGCATCTTCAATGATGGCAAAGGGGCCTACAACGACGTTTTGTCCCAGCGTGGCGCCGGGGGAGACGATGGCGGTCGGGTGGATGGACACTACATTTCGCTCCTGTCGGTCACAGCGGCGGTGAGCTGAGCTTCAGCGGCAAGTTGGCCGTCAACATACGCATGGCAGTCCATTTTCCACAGCTTGAGCTTATGCCGGATCAGCGTGGCCTCCATGTCCAGCCGATCGCCGGGATACACCGGCCTGCGGAAACGGACTTTCTCAATGCCGGTAAACAGGAACAGTTTATGCTTGCGGCTTTCGTCATCGAGTTCGGAGGAGCCAAGGACGATAAATCCGCTGGCCTGGGCCATGGCTTCGACAATCAGGACGCCGGGCATGACCGGCAACCCGGGAAAATGCCCTTGAAAAAACGGTTCGTTGAAGCTCACACACTTATAAGCCTTGACCGAGACGGCGGGGACAAGTTCCGTGACTCTGTCCACCAGCAAGAACGGGTAACGATGGGGCAGCAGATCCAGAATCTTGCGGATATCAAGCTGCACGGGAGTTTCTGAAGGCGACATGGAGTGATTCCTTTCGCGCGCGTTTTGCAGACGTGCGGCGTTATGTTCGGGTATGGCAGGGGCTGTGCCGGTAGCTAGTCGGCAGGTTTTGTCCCGGCAAGCTGTTCCAGGAGTTTTTCAACTCTGGACAGGCGCTTGAACAGTTCCGGAAAGCGCGGCATGAGCGCCAGTGTGCGCATATAGGTGCCCTGAGGCACGGCCGGGGAGCCGCCCATGACGGTGTCGGACGGGATATCCTGCGCCACACCGGACTGAGGGCCCAGGGTCACGTTGTCGCCGATATGGAGATGCCCGGCAATGCCGACCTGCCCGGCAAACGTGCAGCCGTTGCCGATGTGCGTGGAGCCTGCAACACCCACCTGAGAGACGATAAAGCATTCACGTCCCACAGTGACGTTGTGCCCCAGCTGCACCAGATTGTCGATTTTGGTGTCGTCGCCCACTTCAGTCCTGGCGAGCACTGCACGGTCAATGGCCGAGTTGGCTCCCACTTCGACCCTGTCGCCGAGACGGACAGATCCTGTCTGGGGGATTTTCTGGATGCCGGCGGGGGTTCTGGTAAAGCCAAAGCCCTCAGCGCCCAGAACAACGCCCGGATGCAGGACGCAGCCGTCGCCCAGAATGGTGCCCGCCATGAGCACGGCGTTGGGGTACAACGTGCAGCGCGCGCCAATCTGGCAGTGCTCGCCGACATATACGCCGGGGAACAGCGTCGAACCATCACCGATATGTGCTTCCGGTCCGATATAGACAAAGGGGTAAACAGTGACGTCCTTGCCCAGCCGGGCGTCGGGATGGATGAACGCCTGTTCGCTGACGCCACTGAAGCTGCCCTGGCGCACGGCAAAGAGGGCGAGAGCCCGGCCAAAGTCCTGATACGGGGTCGGACTCACCAGTGCGCAGGAAACCTGATCAGCGTGTTCCGGACTGACGATGACAGCTGTAGCCCTGGTAGAGGCAAGCTTGTGCACATACTTGGGATTGGCCAGGAAGCTCACTTCTCCGGGGACGGCGTCATCCAGGGTGTTGATCCCGGTGATGTCGGGATCAGCACCCTGGCCGCCACGGATGGTGAGCCCCAGCATGGCGGCCAGGGCCGAGAGTTTATACACAGCCATTACTTGTTGCTCTTCTTTTCAGCGGCCGGGAACTTGCTGCCCATGGACTTCCAGATTTTGTTGACTTCCTTGATCATGTCGTCAGTCAAGTCCATGGAAGGATCGGCATACATAATCACACCGGCGTTGGCGTCGAGCACGAGATCGAGCTTGTTGCGCTTGGCCACATTGGCCGAGGCTTCAAACAGGATTTTGCCCATGGTCTGGCGGAGATTGGCGTCTTCGCGTTCCACACGGATGGCAAAATCACGGCGCTTTTCTTCAAATTCACGGCTCTTGCGCAGAATTTCAATTTGCTTTTCCTCACGGGCCTTCTGGGAGAGCGTCGCAGCCTGCTTCTGGAACGATTCATACTGGCTCTGCAGGGACTTTTCCTGCTTTTCCATCTGGGAACGTTCGCTGCCGAACTTGCTTTGCAGCAGCTTCTGCGCGGCCTTGGACGGTTCGGTCTGCGAAACGATGGTCTGCGAGTTGAAGATGCCGATACCTTCGGCGAAGGCGGGTGTAACGGACAGAATCAGAGCCGCGGCAACGGCCGTGACGAATTTGAACATGGGTGTGCTCCTTGCAGATAGGGTAAGCCCGCGCATTGACAGAAAGTTATCCCTTGCGCGCGCAATATCGATACATAGTCCCCATGCGGCCTGAAGTCAAGAAGACAGCGTTCTGAAAGCCGGTGTCGGCACGGGCCCCGGCGCGCCGTTGCCTGAAAGAGGACTTTGTGGGACAGTTGCCGCAAATGTGTGTTGCAAGGAGTTTTGTTCTATGGAGTCAATGGCGCAACTTCCCGTGTTGATGGCTCTGCTTGCGGGCATGGTGACCTGGGGCTGCACATCGCTCGGTGCAGCCGTGGTCTATGTAGGTGGAAAGCCTTTTTCACGCAGGACGCTGGACGTGCTTCTGGGCTTTGCCGCTGGCGTGATGATTGCCGCGTCGTTCTGGTCCCTGCTTGCGCCGGCGCTGGAGGCTTCTTCATATCTGGGGAGGCTGGCCTGTGTGCCTGTGGCGCTGGGGTTTCTCGGGGGGGCGGCGCTGCTGCGGATCATTGACTGGATCACGCCACATCTGCACCTTACAAGCGGCGTGAGAGACGGACTGCCCACACCGCTGCCGCGCAGTTTTCTGCTGGTGTTTGCCATCACGCTGCACAATTTTCCTGAAGGCCTTGCCGTGGGC
>CALUZP010000119.1 GCA_944325325.1 uncultured Desulfovibrionaceae bacterium | reverse complement strand
CAAAACGTCATCAAAGAGCTGTCGGGGATGTCTGAAGCGGTGAGGCGCCATGCAGCCGAGCTGCAGGCTCTGTGCACCCGCGAAGGGCTCGCGCTCAGCAAATACGCGGCCAAAGCGCTTCAGGATTGCCTGACCCTGGCAGACAGTGCCGCCGCCCCGTCATCGAAACTTCTCAGCTATGCCTGTCTTGACGACTGGCTGCTCAAAGCATCCAAGGGCAAGGCCAGCCCTCAGGCAAACGACTGCCATATTCAGCTGACTGAAGCGGTAGCGGCTCTGGCCGGCAGAGGCTCTATCCTGCGCAGCGGCCTGCGGACGGCACCTCTGGCCAGGCTGGCCATAGTGCTTGCCGAAGCACTCCCGGATGAGCTGCGCCGGGAAGGCAGGATTCCGCAAAGGCTCATGCCAATCTATGCCAGACGGACGCTATGTTCCGAATACGGCGTTCCCATGACGCTGTGCCGCATGGGAACGCGTCTGAGTCATCTTTTGATCGACGAGTTTCAAGACACCAGCCGGGAGCAGTGGGACGCACTGCGGCCTCTGGCTCTGGAAGCGCTTGCCCATGGCGGTACACTGACCTTTGTGGGCGACGTCAAGCAGGCTATCTACGGCTGGCGAGGTGGTGACGCACTGCTGTTTGATGAAGTGGTGGAAGATCCGCAGCTGTATGCCCTGGGGGGGCTGACAGAAAAGCATCTGCCCGTCAACCGGCGCAGCCTGGAAACTATTGTCCGGTACAACAACGCGGTATTCTCAAAGCTGGAAACGCCAGAAACCGCCCGTACCATCCTCCAGAGCCTGCTGCCGGCCGAAACACCGGAGAGCGTGCTTGATCAGGAAACACGCCTGCTGGCCAGGGCATTCACCGGAACCGAGCAACAGGTTTCCGGCCAGGCCGGCGGCCTGGTGCGCATTGACGACCTGTATGCGGACACTGCCGGCGAGCTGAATGAAGCCATCCATACGGCCCTTGCAGACAGGATAAACGAAATTGCTGCACGCCGTCCCTGCGGAGACATCGCTATCCTGGTCCGCACAACGGATGAAGCCAACCTCGTCGCCGGCTGGCTGCTGGCCGAACATTTTCCGGTCGTCACGGAAAACAGCTTCCGGCTTGCTGAACATCCGCTTATCAGCGAGCTTGTCGCCCTGCTGACGTTTCTTGACACGCCTGACGACAACAATACCTTCTGGCAACTGGCAAGCGCCTCCTTCCTTGCTCCCCCGAATGCACCGGGTTTTGAACAGCTTCAGGACTGGCTGGCGTCAGTTTCCATGGAAAAATCCCCTCTGTGGCACCTGTTTCAGCGGGATTTTCCCGAAGCCTGGAATGCCGGGCTGGCTCCTCTGTTTCAGCAGGCCGGCCTGCTTGGCGTCTATGATACGGTCAGCGAAGCCCTGCACCATTTTGACGTCTGGCAGCGCTTTCCTGCTGTAGCGACGTTTGCCAGCCGATTCCTCGAAATCCTGCACCAGGCCGAAAACCGCGGTATGGCCAGTGCTCCCGTTTTTCTGGATTACTGGCGTGACCACGGCAAAGATGAAAAAGCGCCTATGCCCGCCCAGCTGGACGCCATCCGGATCATGACCATGCACAAGTCCAAGGGACTGCAGTTTCCCGTAGTTCTTGTGCCATGGCTGAATCTGGCCCCGCAGGTTTCCTCCACTCCCCGTCCCTATGATCTTGGCGACGGTTCCATCCTGTTCGCCCCGCTGACAGCTGCCTGGGGCACCCCGTACTACACGGCTCTGGGCGCTTCTGCCCGGGAGGAACTCCATCTTTTGTATGTGGCCTGGACGCGACCGCAGGAAGAACTGCACGCCTTCATCACGTCCACACGCCGCACGGCCGCCTCGACAGAAGCCCTGCAACGCTTGCTTGCCGACCTTCCAAGAACGGCCGGGACACCGCATAAGACCGCATCCAGGCCGGAAGTCTCTGCCATGCCACATACAGACACGGCCGCCCCGCACGCAGGGCCAGGAGCCACACAGGAACACTGGCTGCCAGAACTCAAGATATTCCGCAACCCACTTGAAATATTCACTGAAGAAGACATTCCACGTCACCGGGGAACGCTTGTCCACCGCTGTCTTGAACGGCTGCACCTATGCGACAATGCCGAAAACAGCCTCAGCCGTGCGGTCACCCTCGGCATGCGCGACTTTCCAGCTCCAATTCCGCATCCCGAACAGACGGCTGCAGAACTGACCGAAATGTTGCGCTGGATCCTGTCACTGCCTGAGGCGGCTCACTGGCTGCAGCATGGCACGACGGAATGTTCCATTCTTGACGAGCAGGGCCGTCTGTTCCGGGCTGATCTTGTTGTTAATGACGGACACAGCGTCACCATTGTCGACTACAAGACAGGGGAACGTTCGGCCTCCCATGAAACCCAGCTGAAAAATTACATGCGGCTGTTTGGCTCCGCACAGCCGCTGCCCGTCAACGGGGTGCTGGTCTATCTGGACCTGCGGCGCGTCTTTCGCTACGAAGACATCCGGCGCTGACGCGCCGCCACTACTGAGGGACGTTATGTCATCACGCCGCCCTGCTTCCTTCCTCATCCGCCTTGCTGCCAGCCTGGCAGGATTGCTGTGCCTGGCATTTCTGGCAGGGGCGATCATCGTGCACGTCCATCCGCGCCTGCTGCTCGATCCTGTGGAAAAGGCTGTGAGTGAAGCGCTGCCGGGAAGCCGGTTTGCGGCCTCCTCAGCTCGTCCGTCTCTATGGCCGTCACCAGGCATCGTTCTGCATGACGCGGTTCTGAGCCTCCCGGACGGCAACGCGCTGTTTGCCGAGTCGCTTGAATGCCATCTCAGCTGGCAGGCTGTCTTCCAACGAGAACTTTCACCGGTCCTGCTTGTCCTCAAGGACTTCAACGCGCGCCTGATCTGGCCCGGGCAGCCTTCCGGCATCCAGGCCAAGGCTGACGGAGTGTGGCCGCATATGCCAGAAGCCCTGCAAGGTCTTAAAGTGCAGCTGCGCGACGGCCATCTTGAACTGCTTGCCGCAGTGCCAGATGACGACACGCCACCTGCCGCTCCCCTGCTGGATGCACGCGACATCAACGGACAGCTGCTGCTGCCTGCCGGCACGCACCCGGGCTCACTACGCCTGCAGACGGACGTCCTGCGCCAGACGCTGCTCGACAAGACGCCAATCCCCGTGCCGCACACACTCCACCAGCTTGACGTGCGCCTTGATGGCCTTGTTGCAGCCCCCTCTGCACCGCTGGGCATGCATCTGCGCGGTGCTACCGTCTCCCTGCAGGGCAGTCCCGGCAACATACTGGAAAAACTGGCTCTGCAAGTTCAGCTGGCACCTCAGCACACGACAGCCCTCAAGGGCAATGTCCTGTTTGAGGCGGCACTACGCCCGAAGGCCTGGCCTGACACAGCCAGCGCCCTGCTGCTGAACGCGGATCTGCCTTTCACCCTTGACGGCGGATTGCAGTGGAGCCTGAGTGTTGATGACGGCCGTGTAGCGCTTGATGACGACAGTGCACACCTGACTATGGTGCTCCACTCCGATGCAACAGCTTCAGGCACGGTCCGGGTAAACCACCTGAGTCTGACCCGCTGGTTCTCCTTTGCCAGGGCTCTGCCGGACGGGCTGATGACAGCCCTTGACGCCATGTCCGGCACACTCTCTTTCAAGGCCGACGCGCACGGCGTCGATGTGCCTGAACTACAGGCCACGCTGGCAGGGCATGCTTTTGCCGGATCGGCCAGTCTGACAGATTTTCAACACCCTGTATTGCAGATCAAGGCTGCTACACAGATGGCGAATCTGGGCCGGCTGCTGCCGGAACTTTGCGGCGAGCAGCAGACCTCCCCTGTTTTTGCCACGCCGCCACTCGATGCCAGGCCAGAAAACGCTGTGGTGCAACGCAGCACTCAGGAAGCGGCAGCCCCGTCCAATCCGGAGGATACCGGCGTCTCTCTGAGCTATGACATCCGGCTGCGGGCCACTGATGCCCAACTTGGAACTCTGTCCGGCAAAGGAATGTCCGTAACCATCACGCCAGACCCTGCCAACCCGGACACGACGCGCCTGACGCTGGGCATGGATGCACTCTATGGAGGCAGTGCGTCAATGACCATGGATATTGCTGATCGCTGCACTGTCCAGCTGAACGGCAAAAACCTTGACGCCCGCATGCTGGACACGCTTCTGCCCAAAGGCGTTACCCCCAGAGGAACAGTCAACATTACAGCAAGTCTGTCAGCGCCTTCAGACTCTGTCGACACCTTCATGCAGCAGCTGGCAGGCACTGCCTCCATGGAACTCCTGAATGGAAGCCTGAACGTCGGAGGGACACGGCAGGCCTTCTCCAGACTGAAACTGTCCACCACAGGTCAGGTCAGCCGGACAGAAACTGCCGGCGCAGCCACAAAGGAATTCTGGAAGGGAACCTGGAAACTGACCGCCCGTGCCTCTTCCCCTTCAGTTCCTCTGGCCCCTCTGGATGCCACACTCACACTGGACGGTGAAACGGGCTTTCTGTCCAGCCCGTTCACGCCACTCGGAGGACGTCAGCTCCGGGTACGCACTGCCGGCACGGTACTTGGCGGCCATACGGACTGCACGGCCACGCTGGATCTTACTCTTCCGCAGGGCAACATAACCCTCCGCAACCTGCGTGGCGCGCTGGCCGGCTGCACTGTACAGGGCAACGCAGCCGCTTCCTCACTATTCAATACTCCTGCCCTGACCGCACAGGGCACAGTGTCCTGCAGCAATCTGTCCCCCCTGCTGCACTATCTGGGAGCGCCTCTTCCCCGGCCGGGGGCTTCGCTTCCCAAGAGCCTTAGCCTGTCTGCATCACTGGCTTTCGATCGCTCTACACTGCGTCTGGACAAGCTGAACGGCAAACTTGATGGAACAGCCTTTCAGGGCTCTGTGAGCCGCAGCCAGAACGACCTGCCGCACTGGGACGTCACTCTCCATTTTGATCGGCTGGATCTGGGCCCCTACCTGTCACCGTCAGGCAAGGACGCAGCCCCAGGCAGTCCGACAGCCCGGCTGCTCCGCAGCATGACCCTCAGCGCCACGCTGACAGCCAAAGAACTCGTGCTGGGTGAAATTCCCTTTCAACAGGTCAACGCCAATGCCACGCTTGAAAACGGAACCCTGCACGTCGCGCCGGTTTCGGCCAGTTGCTGCGGCGGGCCGGCTTCCGCAGTGCTGACAGCCACAGCCCGCCAGGACGATACGACGGCCACAAATCTGCAATGCAGCGTCTCCGATGTTGATTTGGCCAGGCTTTCCAGCGCGGCGGACGCCGATGTCCAGCTGCGCGGCAAAGCCCGCTTTGAAACCCGGCTGGCCGGCGTCTTTCGCACGCCGGAGCAGGCGGCTGCGGCACAGAGCGGCACATGGAGTCTGACCTTTGGCGCAGGATCGTTCACTACTCTGGATCCGCGCACCAAAAGGGCGGACTCGACCTACCACATCCGCAGCGCCTCGGCGTCAGGGACGCTCAAAAACGAAATCATTGCCTGCAACGATCTGCGCATTCAGGGCAGAGACTTCAGTGCCAGGGGACGGGGCATCATCAACCTGCGCAGCAATACCCTCGACTACACCATCAATGCGTCAATTCCCGGGGTTCCGGACATCCCCATCCGCTATAGTGGAAGCCTGAATGACCCCACTCGAAGGATCAACGCCTTCAGAACCCTGACCAGCGTATTCAGTAACATAGGGCATCATGCCTTCTCGTTGCTGAAAAATATTATCAACGTACCATTTTCACTTATCAACTAGTCTTTCTGACGTATTTCCGGTGCAACGGCAGGCCAGCTGTGCGCTTCGCCAATCTTCTCACCGCTGCCGGCCTAGAACGTTTTGCCATTGAAAAAGGCAGACGCGAGGCGGCAGCACAGCGCGTCCCGGCCAAACGTGCGCGGAAAACACCACGTTTTTCCGTGAAACGGCAGGCCTTATGGTTTGAAACGCTTTGCGTTTCAAACTGAACATGCTCTATTGTCCCAATATACCGGTAGGAATTTTCGTTGCAATAACCGCAACAGGCTTTACTCATTCGTGAAGATGCCTGTCCCGGCACACGGCACGAGGCTTTCACATGGACGGCATGCCTCTCATGACAGAACGGACCTGGCAGGTTCGTTCACCCAGACAGAAGGCAGAGCGCTTCAGGAAAAATAGTACAAGGATGCTGTTTGTCCTTCACGGCTTGTGCATCAGGTCAGGTTCAGCTAAGGTCAGGAGCGACTCTTTACTCAGGATGGCAAACACATGACAGCACCTGCGCAAATGACCATTACCCCCCTCGGGGGATTGGGGGAAATCGGCCTCAACTGCCAGTTGTGGGACACGCCCGAAGGGGCTGTTCTCATTGATTGCGGTCTGATGTTTCCCGATGAACTGCAAATGGGGATTGATCTGATTATTCCTCCGATGGAACCCATTCTGGCCTGTCGGGACCGGCTTCTCGGCGTCATCCTGACCCATGGCCACGAGGATCATATCGGTGCTATACCATGGCTCGCCACCTTTATAAAAGGTCTGACAGTCTTTGGGTCACCGTTTACCCTTTCCCTTGTGGAACACAAACTGCACGAACGCAATCTGCTTGACAGGATGACCCTGGAAGCCGTCAGTCCCCGGCAGGAGCTGATGCTCGGGCCATTCCGCTTCCAGTTTGTACCCGTGAGCCACTCCATTCCACAAAGCTACGCCCTGGCAGCCACAACGCCTGTTGGTAAAATCGTCCATACGGGTGACTTCAAAATTGACCCGCATCCCGCTGATGGCGTTGGCACCGATTTGGCCGCCCTGCGTAAATTTGCCGGCCGCAGCGGCGTGCGCCTGCTGATGTGTGACTCAACCAACGCCGAAGAAGAAGGCCATACGCCGTCGGAACTGATCGTGGGACAGAGCTTCGAAACCATTTTCAGCGAAGCCCGCGGACGCATTATCATTACAACGTTTTCAAGCCATATCGAAAGAATTCAGCTTATCTTCGACATGGCCCGGCGCTTTAACCGTGCCGTTATTGTCAGCGGGCGCAGCCTGATCAGCAATATCGAGCGCGCCCGGGAAATTCTGAATATCCGGGTTCCCGAAGAACTGTATACCGATCAGCATCTGCCGGATCTGCCTCCCGAACGAACCGTTGTGCTGGCCACAGGTTCACAGGGCGAGCCGCTCTCAGCTCTGGCACGCATCGTCACAGGAGGACACAGACAGCTTTCCATTCAGCCCGGCGACACTCTGGTCATGTCCTCCCGTGTGATCCCCGGCAACGCGCTTGCCGTCAACCGGCTGGTCAATCAGGTGTACCGTATGGGAGCCAAAGTCTACCACGACGGGCATTGTCCGGTGCACGTTTCCGGCCACGCCCGGCGGGAAGAAATCCGCGCCATGCTCGCTGCAGTCAATCCACGGTTCTTCGTGCCAGTTCATGGGGAATACCGCCACATGGTCTGTAATCGCGAGCTGGCTGTTGAATACGGCATCATGCCCGAACGGGCCTTGCTCCTTGAAGACGGCATGCCCATCACCCTGCTGCCGCGCTCCGTCCGGCTTGAAGAGAAAATTCAGGCCGACTCCATCCTCGTTGATGGCAAGGGCGTCGGCGATGTGGGCGAGCTGGTGCTGCGCGAACGGCAACTTATGGCCGATAATGGAATTGTGGTTGTTGTCCTCGTGCGCGACGCGGACACGGGCGTATTGCTGTACGGCCCCGTCATCCGCTCCAAGGGCTTTGTCTTTGAACAGAACTTCCAGTACATTCTGGACGACGCCCAATGCCTGATCCTGGAGATGGTCGACAACAAGGAACCCATGGACGCCACCCATCTGCACGACAAGCTCCGGTCGTCCCTGCGAGCCTTCTTCCGCAAGGCCGTGGGCAGAGATCCGGTTGTAATCCCTGTTATTGCCGACATTTAGCCTTACCGCATAGAAACCTTGCGGGGGCAGGAAACCGACCTGTAAAAAGGCCGTCTCCTGCCCCCGCATGCGCTCTCAGCACTATGAGGTGCTGCTATTCTTCGCCCTTGCTCTTCTGGTATTCGGCCACAACCTTTTCCACTACCGGCGCGGGCGCTTCCTCATAATGATCGAATTCCATGGTGAACACGCCCTGTCCGCCTGTCATTGAACGCAGATCGGGCGCATAGCGCAAAATTTCACTCATGGGTACATGGGCCTTGATTTCGGTAATCCCGCTCTGGGAGTCTGAGCCCAGCACCTTGCCGCGCCGGGAAGACAAATCGCCGATAACATCTCCCATAAATTCGTCAGGCACCGACACAGCCAGCAGCATGATCGGCTCAAGCAGCACAGGCTTCAGGCCTTCAATGGCTTTCTTGAAGGCCAGCGAACCGGCGACCTTAAACGCCATTTCCGAAGAGTCCACCGAATGGTAGCTGCCGTCATAGACGCGCACACGGAAGTCGACTACCGGACAACCGGCAATGAAGCCACGGGCGGCAGTTTCCTGAATGCCCTTGTCGATGGCAGGAATATACTGACGAGGAATGACGCCGCCCACAATGCCGTCTTCGAACACATACCCTGAACCGCGCGGCAGGCCTTCCATTTCAATCCAGCAGTCACCAAACTGCCCACGGCCGCCGCTCTGCTTCTTATGACGTCCCTGCACCTGCACCTTGCCCCGTACGGTTTCACGGTAGGGCACCTTGGGCGTTTTGAGCAGGATGTCAGCCTTATAGCGGCGGCGGGCCTTTTCCACCGAAGTTTCAATATGAAGCTGCCCCATGCCAGCCAGCAGGATGTCACCCGATTCGCCGTCGCGCGACAGCTTGAGCGTAACGTCTTCATCAAGCAGACGCTGCACCGCGGCGTAGACCTTGTCTTCATCACCTTTTTCCTTCGGGGCCAGCGCGAAGGTGATAAGCTGCGGAGGCAGTTCAGGGAACTGGAAGGCAAACGGAGCCTTTTCATCTGCCAGTGTATCACCAGACTTGGTATTCTTGAGCTTGGCCACAGCCACAATAGCGCCGGGGCCAAGCGCTTCCTTGCAGGCCGTCTGTGTCTTGCCAGTCAGGAACGAAAGGTTTCCAAGGCGTTCCAGTTCGCCAGTGCGGGAGTTGAGCAGGGACGAATCAGAAGAAATACTGCCGGAAATCACGCGCACGATATTAAGCTGTCCGGCAAACGGATCGGCAATGGTCTTGAAGACAATGCACGCCGCCGGCTCATCTTCACTCGATTCGCGCAAGGTACCGTCCTGCCCCATCCAGGCGTCATGCTCCGTAGGAGCAGGAAGCAGCGCTTCCACGGCGTCAAGCAGCTGCTTGCCACCTTTGTTCTGCAGCGCAGCGCCAACCACCACCGGCACCAGCGCGCCGGCAAGCACCCCCTTGCGCAGGCCGAAGGACAGTTCCTCTGCGGAAAGCGACCCCTCTTCCAGATATTTTTCCATCAGCGTTTCGTCGCTTTCGGCAATGTTCTCCACGGCCATGTCGTGCAGCAGGGTCACATGTTCGGCCATGTCGGCCGGCACAGCGGCTTCCGTCGTGGCGCCGTCCGCACCAAACATCAGCGCCTTGCCCGCCATGACATCCACGATACCCGCGAAATTTTCGCCTTCCAGAATGGGCATGTACAGCGTGACAGTGTGCATGCCAAGCACAGAAGACAGCCCGTTGAGCGCCATGTCAAAGTCGGCGCGATCTCGATCCATCTTATTGATGAAGAAAATGGCGGGCAGTCCGGCCTCGCGGACCAGTTTCCACAGCCGCCGTGTCAGGGGGCGTACCCCGTCGACCGCATCAATGGTCAGCACTGCCGCGTCGACGCCAGCAAGCAAGTAGGCAAGATCGCCCGTAAAGTTGCCATCACCGGGCAGATCCACAAGAAAATGGCGGTTTTTATTCCAGAGGAAGGTGGCAAAGCCCGGCTGCACCGAACCGCGACGCTTGATTTCTTCTGGCTCGTAGTCGAGCGTCGTGGTGCCATCTTCGATGGCGCCAAGACGGTTGATCACCCCGGTCTGGAACAGAAGCATTTCGGCAAGGGACGTTTTCCCGCAGCCGCCGGTTCCAATCAGGGCATAAGTACGTTGCTTTTCCACCGCGCTGGACATGTTGCTCTCCTGCTTTCTCGTGTTGAGGATGCTGCCGCCTGTCAGACCGCCTTCAACAAGGGCCGCCGGACGGGCCTCGCATATGTCACGCGCCGACGCAAAAAGGCTTGTCGGGCGAGATCGCCTGGTTAGACACGAAAATCAGTATGTCACAAATTTCCCCTTTTGTATATGGGGTGGCACAGCGAACACAAGAAGCGCCTTTTCATAAAAAAACTATTTCATATCAACGAATTAAAAATAGACTCATAAAACCGGGCATTCTTTGTCTGTGAAAGGAATCACACAAAAACGCAAAACGCCGCCGCAATCCGCTTCTCACAGGGAACATGCACCGGCAACAAGAGCTGTTACAGTCGTTAAAGAGCCGTCCGCAATGACCCCTTACAGGCCAGCACTACCGCAACAGGCAACGTTCCTTCCAGAGAGAGCAACCGCTGACGCCCTTGAATGCGATCATGGCGTTGCGGCTCCATACCTCCCGTGCAGACAACTACAGGAGACAGGGCACCGCACCCAGCTACAAAAAATATAGACCGACACTGTGCAGCGGCGTTATCGAATTTCTCCTCTCTTTGCTCATACCCCGGCATTTCACAACACGCCGGGACAGGCCGGCTGGAAACTGTCCGCGCCGGCAGGGCACAAAGACGGCGTGTGGGGTGGCTGCCCCCAACCGCCGGACATACCTGCCCTATTCACCGTCTGCCCGGCTATGCCGGAATGTCATGTACCATGTGTTTGTCGCTTCATACCATCAGCTGAAAGCATACGCTGTCTTCGCGTTCAAACTCTCTGCTTCAGTGCAGGCATGTGACAGACTGAAAAGCCAAGGTGAAGGCCAAAGCGGCATTTATCCTTGCCGCCGCAGAACAAGCTGGCGTATGTCATACCGCTGCAACGAGTCTGCAACCTGAAAATATTATCCAGCATCCTGTCTGTATAAAATCAAAAAAACACGATACGCTGAATATAAACAACAAAAAACGTACGATGCATCAACTGTCATACTATACAAGCCGCTTCCTAAAGCACCGGAAGAGGCTATCCATACTGAAGGAGTAAAAATATTTTTATTAGAAACATCAAGTAGATATGCAGCGTCTGAAAAGTCAGGGAGTATCTTCAGCCCCCCAACGTCTCTCACCTGGCCATCTGGAGAAACGATGCGCAGTACAATGGACTGCTATGGCAATCTTCCCCAAAGGAATAGACCGTTCCAGGTTGACCTGCACACAGTTCACGAGGGCGGCCTTACCCCGCCGCCCTCACAAGCAGCCCGTCTATTGTCCGACTGTCGGTGTGTTACAGGAAAAGAAGAAGCGTTATACTGCAACTTCTTTACCGATCTGCTTCAGCAGCGGATTTTCCCCGGCATCGATCCACGGACAGGGACATTGTGCCCGTCTGTCAGAGCGGCGCGGCCTTCAGTCCGGCTGCCGGCCTCACGCTGGGTTGTCAGCTCCGCACAAACCTTCTGCTGTTGCTTGAGTTTGCTGCCCACCCTCAACCAGAGAGGCGTCAGGGGAATAGCCGGCTGCAGATCAAAGCGGGCTGCCGCATACGCCCCCAGCGGCAGGGTGAGGATCCGATCATTGCAGCATCGCCACAGAGAATCTTCCCTCCAGGAAGAGGCCGGCCCCGGCAAAACAGAACGGACTGTAACCCCACAACCAGGACAGAGCTTCCGCATATCACGCACAAAACGCCAGGCTCCCATGCCGCGGCGCCATGGGTCAGCATTGACGCGGCTGCACCCCCACAGCGAACAACGGTTTGCAAAGCCTGCCAGGACACCGCGAGCGGCAACCCGAAGCGCTTCATCCATTACGCTCTGCATCCGGTCACGCTCGCCACAGCCGCACGCTACGGCAGAGGGCAACACCACATAGTCAAAACTTTCATCATCAAAAGGCAGGCAGTCCGGCTGACCAAGCTGATATTCCGCCCTGCCACCAAGCTGTTCCCGTGCGGCGTCCAGCAGTGTCTGACTGGCTTCAAGCCCGGTGACGTCAAACCCCTCTTCCCAGCACATCTTCAAAAATACTCCTGCCCCGCAGCCGATCAGCAGCATCCGGCTGTCCCGGCGAGGCCAGGGAGATAGCAACCGCCGCAACAGCATCTGCTCGCGGCGAAGAGCAAATGCGCCTTGCGCGGTTGCATGCCAGTTTTCCAGATATTCCGCCGCATCCTTAAAATTCATCGCTCCTGCCTCACTGGCGTTCTCCGTAAAAACCCACCGGCTCCCCTCTTTTCCCGGCACCTGTTTTTCGCTATGTTATTGACTCCCGCGGCGTTTGCAGCTTCCCCCGTGCCTTAAATACGCCGCTTCACTCCAGCGCCCTCACAGGGCTATCTCAGGAACAACCACCATGAAAAGCGTCACTACGCTCCCCGAGTTTGCAAGCCTGACGGAAGACGACATCGAAAAGGCCCTTGATCAGCTCGATGGGCTGGACGATGAAGCCCTCGCCAACTCCATGGACGTGCATCCTATCCTGCGCGAACTGGAAAGGCTGATTGCCGCCTACTCCGATCGCTTCGAGGAGTTGTGCGAAGCTTCCGATGAATTTCCCACCGAAGTGCTGAGCTACGAGCCAGAAATTCCCATTGAGCAAGCCGCCTTTGATATCTTCTCTGACGCCCTGCACGATTCGCTCCAGGCCGAAGACGACGAAGAGTAGCCCACACTTTGTTCCGCGCCGGCCGGGATACCTATCCTGGCCGGTTTCTACACTGGCTTCCTCCAGCCCGGGCCTGCATTCCGCATCTCCCCGGCATCTCTGCACATCACTGATAAAATCAGCCGCTTTTGCCGGCGAATTTGCAGCCTTCCTGAACAGCTACGGGGCTGCCCTTTCAGACACACCGGCAGTCCGCAGATGTTCCAGCGCGTCGGCCTGGACAGTGCAATGGCACTCCTTCCGCATTTTCACACGCCGCCATCTGTCCGCTAGTCCACCTGACAGCCTGCAGAGCCCGGTCATCTCCTGTGGCAAAAACCAGCACAGCACAATGCAGTTGAACACCAGACGCATGTCCCGGGGTCTGAACCTGTACCGCAGGTGTGGATAGCGGCCTTCACACAACCGTACCTTCCCGTACACGCACATCCAGCTATGCCTTGGGAGGCTTTTCGCCATCATCCACCTTACGGTAGGCATCCGGAGGAAGTTCGACGCAGGGCCCGTGACTGTCGGAATCTTCATTCAAGGGCCGAACCGGCCCATCAGGCTCCGAAGAATCGAATGTTTCAGTCCTGGTAATCACCGTTCTGTCACCAATCCGGCGGAACAGGATGACACGCGACTGTCCTGTAAAGCCACCTTTCCAGCGCAGGGTCAGCCCCCCCACAAGCAGCAGAACGCCTATGACAATGGCGACAATCACACCTACCGTGGTAAGAAAGAAAAAGCCCAG
>CALUZP010000118.1 GCA_944325325.1 uncultured Desulfovibrionaceae bacterium | reverse complement strand
CTCAGGCTCTGGTTCTTTGCCGCGCTGCTGGCTGGGATGCTCGTGCCGGCCGGCCCGCTGTGGGGACAGATTGCAGGGTATTTTGCCGTCATTGCCGCTGTGGCCGTGCTGGTCGGCGTTGTGGAGTCCGTGATGGCGCGGCTGAGGCTTTCACGAGTTTCCCAGTTTCTGGGCATGGCGGGTACGCTGGCTGCCTTTGCCCTCATTCTGACACAGGTGAGGTAACCGCAACATGTCTGCTCTGTTCCAGTTCCTGCTTATCCTCCTGATGCTCAACAACCTTGCCCTGGCCGGCGTCAGCCGCCTGCGCTCGCTGATCCGGCAGGTCGCCGTGCAGGGGGTTCTGCTGGCACTGCTGCTGATGCTGCCTGCCAGGCAGTTCAGTTTCGAGCATCTGCTGCTGGCCGCCGCTGTCCTGCTCATCAAGGGAATCGGATTCCCTATCCTGCTGAGCCGGACACTCAAAAAACTTTCGGACGATCCGCATGTGGAGCCCTGGCTCAGCTGCGGGCTTTCGGTTCTGGCCTGTATGGCTGGCCTGGCCTTCTCCCTCTGGTTCGAAGGCCGGCTGCCCATCCAGCCGGGCCTGTTCCCTTCCCTGCTGCTGCCTGCAGCGCTGATGACCCTGTTCTGCGGGCTCATCCTTGTTGTGGGACGCCGCAAGGCCTTGTCCCAGGTTATCGGCTATCTGATCGCCGAAAACGGCATTTTCCTGCTCGGCATCCCGCTGATGACTGAAGAGGCTGTCTGGTTTGAGCTGACCATCCTGCTCGACGTGTTCGTGGCGGTGTTCGTCATGGGCATCGCCATCAACCATATCAGCAAGACCTTTGAATCCATTGACGTGGGCCGCTTCTGCAGCCTCAGGGACTGATCAACCATGCTCGAACTGTTACTGTTTCTGCCCCTCTGCTCTGCCGTGGCCATGCTCCTGTTCAAAAACGCCACCGTGTACCGGGGGCTGCTGCTGCTGACAGCACTGCTGCACCTTGTGCTGTCGGCCTGCACGGTGCAGGCGGTGAACGCCGGGCACGCCCCGGCAGCTCTTGGCGGCCTGCTGGCCCCGGATCCGCTGGGTGCGCTGTTTCTGATCCTCGCCAGCCTGCTGAACGTGGCGGCCTCCTTCTACGCCATCGGCTATTTGCGTGATGAAGAAAACAAGCAGGAACGCATCGACATCCAGCACGGCCAGCCGTTCACCAACGCGCCCGAACGCCGCTTCACGGCCTGCCTCTGCCTGTTCCTGTCGGCCATGACCCTGGTGACGACAACACCCCACCTCGGAGCCCTGTGGGTGGGCATTGAAATCACTACCCTGTCCAGCGCCCCGCTGATCTATTTCCACAGGCATCAGGCCTCGCTGGAAGCCACCTGGAAGTATCTGATGATCTGTTCGGTGGGCATCGCCCTGGCGCTTCTGGGCAACATTCTGCTCTCCGTGGCTTTCTACGGCATCGGCACCGATCTCCCCGAATCGTTCGATCAGATGACCGCATTCCTTGCCAAGGCGGCACAGCTCCCCGAAGACAGCCCCCATGCCCCATGGCTGAAGGCCGCCTTCATCTTTCTGCTGGTCGGGTACGGCACAAAAATGGGCCTTGCCCCGCTGCACAACTGGCTGCCCGACGCACACAGCCAGGCACCCTCGCTGATTTCGGCCATGCTTTCCGGGGCGCTGCTCAACTGCGCCTTCCTCGGCATCCTGCGCGGCCATCAGATCCTGCTGGCAGCGCGCCTTGGCGAGTTCAGCAGCACGCTGCTCGTGTTCTTCGGCCTGTTCTCCATGATCACCGCCGCCGTCTTCATCGTGGGACAGGGCCACTACAAACGCCTGCTGGCCTACTCCAGCGTGGAACATATGGGCATTCTGGCCCTGGGCGTGGGCATCGGCGGCCTTGCCGTGTTCGGGGCCCTGCTGCATGCGGTCTGCCATTCGCTGACCAAAAGCATGCTGTTCCTGCTGGCAGGCAACATCCTGACCCGCTACCACACCTTTTCCAGCTATGACGTGCGCGGCCTGCGCTGGACCATGCCCCTGACGGCCGCCCTCTGGACGGCCGGGTTCCTGGGCATTGTGGGCTCCCCGCCATTCGGCCTCTTTGTCAGCGAGTTCACGATCCTTAAAGGAATTTTTGCCAGCGGCTCGTTTGGCGTGGCTGCCGTCTATCTGCTGGCGCTGGCCGTCATCTTTGTAGGCATGTCTATCCCCGTGCTGCGCATGGTCCAGGGAACCCGTCCCAGAGACATGCCGCAGACGCTGCCCGAATCACCCTTCAGCGTGCTGCCGCCGCTGGGCCTGGGCCTGCTGGCGCTGTGCCTTGGGCTGTATGTTCCCGACTGGCTGTCCGCGTTCCTTGCGCGCGGCGCAATGCTGATTGGAGGCTAATCATGGAATTTGACTATACGGCCTCGATAGATCTGAACGACGTCCCGGTTCTGTCCGCCGGCGATCTGACGGAATCCGTCATTGCCGCTGTCCAGGCGGGCGGGCGGGTGCTCGCCCTGTTCGGCCTTCCCGAAACCGACGGCTCCGGCACAGGGCTGTTCTGCCTGCTGGCTGACGACACCACACACACCCTTTCGGCCATGCGCACGGCCCCGCTCGCCGCGTTTGACTCGATGACGCCCCGCTGCCCCCAGGTGCACCTGTTCGAACGCGAACTGTTTGAACAATGGCGGATCCGCCCTGAAGGACACCCCTGGCTTAAGCCCGTGCGCTACTGCCCCCCGGAAACCGGAACCGCCGAACGCCCCGGCCCCGCCGAAACCCAGTATTACCGGATCACGGGCAGCCAGGTGCATGAGGTGGCCGTAGGCCCGGTACATGCAGGCATTATCGAGCCGGGCCATTTCCGCTTCCAGTGCTATGGCGAAAACGTCATGCATCTTGAAATCCAGCTCGGCTTTCAGCACCGCGGCATCGAAAAGCTCATCCGCACGGCACCAGCCCGCCGCCTGCTGCCGCTGGTGGAGTGTATAGCCGGCGATTCCAGCATCGCCCACGCCACCGCCTGCTGCACGCTGATCGAACGTCTGGCCGGCATACCGGTCTCCCAGCGCAGCCAGCTCATCCGCCGGGCCGCCCTGGAACTCGAACGCCTGGCCAACCATACCGGAGATCTCGGCGCCATCGGCGGCGATACGGGCTTTTTGCCTACTTCCTCCTGGAACGGTCGCATTCGTGGCGATTTTCTGAACATGACGGCGCTGCTCTGCGGCAACCGCTTCGGGCGGGGACTCCTGCGGCCTGGCGGTGTCCTGCAGGATGTCGACGCCGAACTGTGTCAGGGGATCATCCGGAAACTCCGGGCCGCATACAGGGACGTCCGCGGGGCTGTCGACGTCATGTTTGCCTCGCAGAGCGTCCTGGCCAGACTGACGGGCACAGGCTGTGTTTCCCGGCAGGCCGCCCTGGATCTCGGTCTCGTCGGCATGGCGGCACGGGCCAGCGGCCTGCCGCGCGACGCACGCTTTAGCTTCCCTGTGGATGATCTGCCCCTTGGCGAGATGATCCCGCACACGGAAACTTCCGGAGACGTCCTGGCCCGCGCACGGGTACGCAGCGCCGAACTCGACGACGCCGCCACTACCGCCAGCGCCGCGCTGACCCATATTCCCTTCACCGCGCCCGAACCACCACTGACGGACCCGCTGATCCCGCCCCTGCCTGCCAACCGCTGCGCCATCGGGATTGCAGAAGGCTGGCGCGGCGAAGTCTGCCATGTGGGGATTACCGGCGCAGACGGCGCGTTCCGCGCATACAAAATCATCGACCCGTCCTTCCACAACTGGATGGGCCTGGCCATGGCCCTGCGTGACGAACAGATTTCAGACTTTCCGTTGTGCAACAAGAGTTTCAATCTTTCCTACTGCGGCCACGATCTCTGATCGTCCCCGCCGGAACCGGCAGGCAGGCGGACCTTGCAGCCACGCGGGAAACAAAAACTTCCTCCGGGCCGCTCCCGGCCCGGATCTGACGCAAGGCCTGCTCATTACAGGGAACGTCAGCGAATCCGCACAGCCGTCCACACGGGCGGGCTTTTTACAGAATGACAACCCTGCGGGCGCTTCCGGGCGCTGCCAGGGTACGCACAAGCAGCCGGCAGCCGCCGGTCAATTCGGGAATACGCCATGCTGCATATCATCAAGGAACGACTCCATCAGCAATACCGCACCCTGGACTACCCCGCCGTCCAGCCCGGACTGTCCCCGCGTTGTCTGGGACGGCCGGCCATTACGGCCTCGCCGTGCGCGAACTGCCGCGCCTGCCTCGACGCCTGCCCTTCCGGGGCGGTGACCGTGCGGCCTGAAGGCCCGGCCATCGATATGGGACGCTGCCTGTTCTGCGGCGCCTGCGCCCGCGCCTGCCCGGACAGTAAAATCGCCTTCACGAACGATCACCGCGTGGCCGCGTTTGATCGCAGCGGGCTCATCGTCACGGGCGGTGCCCCCCAGGCCGGAACGCCACGCCAGGATCTGACTCTCTTCAGCCGCTCGCTCAAGCTGCGCGAAGTCAGCGCCGGAGGATGCAACGCCTGTGAGGCTGATACCAACGTGCTGGGCACCCTCGTGTATGACCTGGGCAAATTCGGCATTGAATTCGTGGCCTCACCCCGGCATGCCGACGGTCTGGTCGTCACCGGGCCCGTCAGCGAAAATATGCGCCAGGCACTGCTTGACACCTATGAAGCCATGCCCGAGCCACGCCTGGTGATCGCTGTCGGCTCCTGTGCCATTTCCGGCGGCCTGTTCAGCGAAAGCCCGGAATGCCACGGAGGGGCCGCCACACTGCTGCCGGTCGATCTGTTCATCCCCGGCTGCCCGCCAAGCCCCTGGAGTATCCTGGACGGCCTTTTGGCCATCAAGCACGCAGGGCAGCCTGCACCGGCAGACGAGAACTCTGCTGCCACCAGCACACGCCAACAGCATGACAACTGAAAGCGGCGCATGCGACCGCTGTGCACACACCACTTGCACGGCAGCCTTTTGCGGGAAGGCCGGGACATTCTGTACGGGCAATGTCTGCCCGCAGGACGCCTCAAGCCTTTTCGCAAGCTGCAGCAGAACAGGCCCGGCGTACAGTTCGCGCCATCAGGCAGGCCGCCACTCCTGGCCGGACTTTCCATGGGCGCACTGCTGCACCCGGCTGGCCGGGATAGCTGCTGCCACCGCGGTAGAGGATTCCTCGTACGTGCACGGACCCCGGCGGTTCCTCCTCGTCGGGCGGAATTCGGAAGGAGGATTCCCCGTACGTGCACGGACCCGGCTACCGCGCCGAGGTACCGCGTCCCTGGCCGTCGGATTCCCCGTACGTGCACGGACCCCGGCTGAACTGGTCGGAACTGGTCGGCACTGGTCGGGGATTCCCCGTACGTGCATGTGCCCCGGTGAAGCAACAAAAGACGTTACGGCCGGCTGTTGCGGACTCCCCATGTGCGCACGGACGCCGGTCCGCCTTTTTGTCTAACGTTGTTCCAATGTTAAGACTCCCATGCATGCGCCGGTAAGGCGTCCTCCGGCCGGCACACAAAAAAGGCCCCGGAAACGATCCGGGGCCTGACAGGAAACCAACCCGGCTCAGCGAGCCGCTGTGCCGGACGCGCGGCGGTCTTTCCACTCTGCCGCACGCGCTTGCACATCAATCACACCGTGCCTGCGCCAGGGCGACCCGCCATTCCGGGGACCTAACGCGGGATCCAGCAACG
>CALUZP010000117.1 GCA_944325325.1 uncultured Desulfovibrionaceae bacterium | reverse complement strand
GCGGCACCACTGTGGCGTTGTTGCCGATGGTCGTGCCCACAACGAACCTGGTGAAGGGGATGACCGCGATCATGAGGATGAGGAACGGGAACGACCGGGTCAGGTTCACCACCACGTCGAGCACGCCATACAGAACCGGGCAGGGACGGATGCCGCCCTTGCGGCAGATCACCAGCAGCACGCCCATGATCATGCCGAACACATACGAAAAGAAGGTGGAAACCAGCGTCATGTACAGGGTGTCCACCACGCCTTCCAGCAGCATCATCACCGTTTGCTGATCAAACATGACGCATTTCCTCCAGCATCAGCCCTCTGTCCTTGGCATACTCGATCACCCTGCGGCGCGCCTCTGCATCGGCGGGCAGCTGGAGCACCATCTGCCCGAACGCCGTGCCGCCGATGTCGCGGGTGTCGGCAAACATGATGTTGACCGGCGCGCCGCAGGCCAGCACCAGATTGCTGATGACCGGCTCAAACGACGAACGTCCGTTGAAAATAAGCCTGTAGAGCCGCTCGTGCGGCATGTTCTGCAGCGCCTCGGGAATCACCAGCAGCCGCGCCGCCTCGGTGCGGGGATGGAAAAACACTTCCCTGACGGGCCCGGTTTCGGCAATCTGTCCGTGATTGATGATCGCCACATGATTGCAGATCTTTTCGATCACGCTCATCTCATGGGTGATGATCACGGCCGTAATGCCCAGGCGTTCGTTGATGTCCTTGATCAGGGCCAGGATGGATTCGGTCGTGGCGGGGTCCAGCGCCGAGGTGGCCTCATCGCACAGGAGCACGGCCGGGTTGGTGGCCAGTGCCCGGGCAATGGCCACGCGCTGTTTCTGGCCGCCAGACAGCTGCGACGGATAGGCATTGCGGCGCTCCGAAAGGCCGACCATGTCGAGCAGTTCGCGCGCCCTCTGCCGGGCGGCCGCCTGCTTCACGCCGGCAAGCTCCAGCGGAAAGCAGACATTCTCTTCCGCCGTGCGCTGCATAAGCAGGTTGAACTGCTGGAAAATCATGCCCATGGAACGCTGAGCCTGACGCAGCTCGGCCCCTTTCAGCAGGCACATGTCCCGGCCGTTGAACAGCACCTGGCCGCCGGTGGGGCGCTCCAGCATGTTGATGCAGCGCACAAGCGTGCTCTTGCCTGCGCCGCTCTGCCCGATGATGCCGTAGATGTCGCCTTTGTTGACCGTCAGGTTGATGCCTTGCAGGGCAAAGACGTCCGTATTTTTGCCCGTGAACCGTTTTTCAAGGTTCACAATCTGGATTATAGGCTCCGCCATCCCTGTGCTTCTCCTCTGCTGATTCCCGTCGCGGCGTCTGGCGGACGCCGCGCGCCCGCACAACCAGCACTGCCGCAGTCACGCCGCGTCACGCCGGAGCGGATCGCCTTTGCAACGGCCTGGACGCCGGAGCGCCGGCCCTCACACCACGCAAAAATCCAGGGTTGCCGCCGTCCGGCCGTGCACCGGACGCGCCGAACCGCCAGAGGCCGTCCGTGCAGAGGCGCGGTGCGCCGCCTCCGTCAGGCCGCTGCGCACACGTTTCAGCGCAAACAGTAACCCGCTCTACATTCATAGTAGTCCCTCTGCCGTTCCGTCAAGTTCCCAGTGCACGGATCCGGCTTCGTGCAAAAAGAAACTTGCCGCAGCCAGCCTGCACAAGAGCGTTGTATCTTTGAAAACGATACAACGCGAGGCGGCGGCACAGCGCCTCACAGTCCAAACTTTGCGGGAAAAACAGCGATTTTTTTGCGAAACGACAGGACGTATGGTTTGAAGAGCAAAGCGTTTCAAAAAGAAAAGGCTCCAGGCGCGGCAGGCCCCGGTGCGCCGCCCTCCGGCAAGGCCTCGTGGCTGGCCTTTCCCTGCGCGGCGGCATAAGAAGCGTCTGCTGCCGCCAAAAGAATCCCCGGCAAGGCGGAACGGCACAGTATGCTGCCGGAAGCATCCATGCCCCATACCGCGGGCCAGGCACCTGCGCCCCTGCCGGAGGAGGGCCGGGCCATCACGCCCCTGACCGGGACGTTCAGGCTGCACCTTGCGGGTACGCCGGGGCTCAGTTCTGCCGCAAGCCGTGTGGAGCTGTAAAACAAGCGTCCTGCGGACGTGCCGGACTCAGCGCGCTGCCGGAGCGTCCGGCGGCCTGTCCGCGCCGCCGGCCATCCCGGCCTCCTGCCGGCCAGCGGCCCAGTAGGCGAGCACTCTCCGGACGTACTCCCGGGTTTCGGCATAGGGCGGGATGCCGCCATAGCGCTCCACACTGGCCGGGCCGGCGTTGTAGGCGGCCAGGGCCAGTTCAACCGAACCGAAACGCTGCAGCTGCTCCATCAGGTACTGTGCGCCCGCGTACACGTTGGCGCGGGGATCAAAGGGATCAATGAGCCCCAGCTCTTCCTGGGTGCGGGGCATAATCTGCATGGCCCCTTCCGCGCCGGCTGACGACACGGCTGTGGCGTTGAACGAGGATTCAGCCCGGATAACCGCCAGCACCAGGGCGGCGTCCAAGCCGAAGATGTCCTGCGCCTCAAGGGCAAGACGCCGCCACAGGGCAGGAACAGGCGAACGGAGAACCAGCAGAGGCGCGCCAGCAGGTTCGGACGGCAGGGCAGCCGCGGCATCCAGCCCGGCCGCCTCACCCGGAAGGACGGACGGCAGCGCCGGGAGCGCGCCCGCCGGGCCTGTCACAGCCCTGAGGTGGCCCTGACTGACGGCAGGGCCGGCAATGTTCCGGGGCACGGGAATGGAAGGAAGCGCGGCAGCCCGAGCGGTCTGCCTGCCGGAGGCCACCACCCCTGCCTGCTCTGCTGCGGCTGCTGCGCCGCTCGAAAGGCTGGAAGCACCGGCAACACCGCCGCGCCGGATCGAGGCGACCCGCCGCACCCGCGGCGGCACCTGCTGCTCCTCACTGTCATGGAAAAGGATTCCTGTGCCGGGGGCTGCGGGGACAGCCATCCCTGCGGCCAGCTCCCGTGCGGCCTGCGAAAGCGCAGGATCGGGCGCGCCGCGCCCGCCGGCACAACCCGCCACGGTCAGGCAGCCTGCCAGCAGGAAGGCCGCCGCCATCCGACAAAACCGTGCGGCCAGGAAGCGCTGCGAGTCAAATGCCATTGCACGTTCTCCACAGACAGCGCCGCTCCCGGTTTCTGCCGGGCAGCGGGCACGGCGCGCCACGGCCGGGGGCAGCACAGAGAATGGCTGGAGACCAACGGCCTTGGTGAGTCAGCCCCCTGCCACGGCGGAGCGGCAGGATGGACGCCGCGCCGGGAAAGATAGCAGGACGGGGCGCACGCCTGGCTGTGCGTCTGTGCGGAACGGCCCGGCCGTTCTGCGGCCCCCGGCCGGAAACAAACACGCGTGAGACGATCCGCGGGTGGCAGAGCCAGTATGCGGCAGACGCCTGTGACCCGGACGCCGTGCGACGGGGCGTGGGAAAACATCCGTCAGCCTCCGGAGCATGTTCAGTTTGAAATGCGTTGCGTTTCAAACCATACGGCCTGTCGTTTCGCGCAAACGCCGCGGTTTTTCCGTTCACTTTGGGCTGGGCGGCGCTGTGCTTCCGCCTCGCGTTCTGCCTTTTCCAATGGCAAAGCGTTTTAGTGCGCCGGTGTCTGATCCAGTCTGAAATACAGTTCGATGGTGTTGGTGCCGTCGTCGCCACTGTAGCAGTGGTGCGCGGACACGTTCTTGACCAGGTGCACCCCGAGCCCGCCAATGGGCCGCTCGTCGACGTCAAGCTGCGTATCGGGGCTGGGCGCTTCACGGAAGGGATCGAACGGCTTGCCCCAGTCGCGGATCCAGACGCACAGGAAAGGCGTGTTGTCCATACTCACGCTGCGGCAGCCGATTTCCAGCTGCCCCCACTTGTCGGCGTGCTCGCCGTCGGGTGCGGGGCCGGCATAGGCATACCTGGCCACATTCACCAGCAGCTCTTCCACCGCCAGCTCCACAAAGCCGAGAATGTCCTCATGCTGATCCCCAAGAGTGTCGCGCAGGAACGCCATGGCCGGCGCGCAGCTGTCGAGGGTGGCGGGAAGCAGAATCCGGGACACAGGGAACCTCCTTGGACAAGGATCGGACAAGCTCAGTCACGATGCACGTTGCACGTTCGCCGGGGACGCGACGCGCCCGCGGTCCTGCAGCCGTAGCGGCTGCGGTCACAGCGGCCCGGCTCTGCCGGGCGGCCGGACACCTGGCGGTGCGGAACCTGCCCGCACTGCATGCGCTCCTGCGGCAGGCGCACAGGATACGCGCCGGAAAGGCCAAACCTGCCTCAGGCGACCGCGGGATCCGGGCCTGAAGACCGGCAGTAGAACGACTCTGCCGGGCAGGCTCCGGCGAAAAACGTCTGCCGGGATACGGCGGGCATGACCTGCAACCTATTGCAAACCATGGTCTGGCTGCGGCACGCCTGCTGCGTCCGGTGCGGGCCATCCGGCATGCGCCCCTGCCGGACGGGCTATGCCTCCAGGGCTTTGATGGCGTCCTGACGGCTGTCGCAGACGGTCATGATGGCGCTGAAGCCTGAAATGCGGAACACCTCCGCCACCACGGGCTTCAGCCCGCAGAAAGCCAGTTTGCCGGACAGGGCCTTGATGCGCTTGACAAGCCCCAGGATTTCCC
>CALUZP010000116.1 GCA_944325325.1 uncultured Desulfovibrionaceae bacterium | reverse complement strand
CGGCAGAGCGCGAGCGCTTCCTTTCCTATGAGGAAGCGGACAGGCTCATTGATGCAGCCAGGTCGTTGCCTGTTGCTGACACCTACCTGCCCATCGTGCCCGATTTGGTTGATCTGATTATCCTGGCACTGAATACGGGGCTGCGGTTTGGCGAACTGATGCGGCTTGAGTGGGGGGACGTTTCCCTGCAGCATGCCTTTTTGAAAGTCCGGACAGAACGCCACCGCAAGACGGGCGGCCATGTTCCACTTAATGCTGAGGCCCTGAGCGTATTGCGGGAGCGCAACAGCAGACGGCGGAAAGGCGATCAAGCCGTCTTCCCGCCGGATCACACAGGCAAGGATGGCTGTGTGTTGCGCAGACTGTATGGGCTGGCTGTTGATGCCAGCGGACTGAATGCCGACAGCACCGGCCCCAGGGATCGTGTGGTCTTCCATACGCTGCGCCATACCTTTGGATCGTGGCTTGCGCTGGCAGGCACGGATATCTACCGCATCAAAACCCTGATGCGGCACAAGACCATCACAATGACCATGCGGTATGCCCATCTGCTGCCGGATGCGACACGAGAGGCTGTAAACCATCTTAGACCTACAGTGAGTTGAGGTTCTGGATACGTTTGACACCCATGGTCCGGACAAGCCAGTTTACAAGGGATTCGGTTTTGTAAGCCACTTTATTGCCTACACGCCAGGCCACTTCGGGCCCCTTGCCGGCCAGATCGGCGTTTTTGATTGTGAAGGGAGAGATGAGGCCCCCCAGAAAATGATCCACATGATGCCTGGCAATAACGGGAGGAAGTTTAGCCAGCATGGTGTCGACAAAGTCTTTTTCCTCAGCGGTCATCATTGTGATACCTTCCTTTTGTCTTCTTCTGCCAACAGACTGAAATAGCGGCAGAGGGAATGGAGATCGCAGTTGATGCAGGGCATGTTGCCCTCTTCGGGAAACGCTGTTTCGATGTGGCTCAGACAGTGCTGCAACCGGCTCACAAGGGGTAACGCATCGGCCATGGTGTCCACCCAGTGCGCAACGCAAGCTTTCATCATGCTGCTGGGCGCGTGCCGGCCGCGGATGCCCAAAACGGGCGTACCCGCCGCATAGGCCATCCCAGCCTGAATGCCCGCAGCCTGGCTGGTATGTTCCAGACAGATGACAAGATCCGCAGACAGGCAGGCATCGGCACAAAACGTGAAAAAGCACTTTGCATAAGCCATGGTGCTTGCAGGCCGCGACACGGCACAAACACGCGCTGCGTGCGCTTCTGTCCATGCCTGCCCTGCCCAGTCAAGGATCTGCAGGCCAGGCACAGCCTTTTCAAGCGCGATCCGCAGGCGCATGGCTGCGCCCGTTTGTTTTGGACCAGCGGCCAGGTAGACAGTAGGCGTCATGCTTTTTGCACCCCCTGCTCCACGGCCCGCAACAGTGTTACAATGGCCGACAGCGCTTCATACCCCTTAATAGCAATCGTATCGCGTTCGGCAGGCGTGATGGTGCCGTCCGCCAGAGCATCGGCCGTGGTGCCCATGAGCCTGCCAAAGTCCTGCACGGCCAGCATGCACTGCCGGTGAACAACATGATCGCCCTCTCCGGCAGCAGGCAAGGCCACACACACGACACCCATCTCCGCCGCCATCAGATCCAGAGGCTGAGTGCTGCCCGTGAGCTTCATCAACGGCAGAACAAGATCGGCCCCGAGCTTATGCCCGGGCTGGCGGCTGAGTTCGGACATGAGCGTGTTATATTCACGCCCGACGCGCTCGGCAATGAACTTTGCCGGCAGACCGCTGGGGGCATCCTTGACCAGTTCGTGCAATACAGCGGTAATTGACGATGGCATGGGAAAAAATCCTTTCATTTTGCGCTGCAACATTTGCGTAGTCAGACAGGAAAAAACGCGTTATGCCGATATCATGTCCGAAGTTTGTTCCGAGGGATCGGGGGCAGCGTTCTGGGGCACCCCTGGAAAACGGGGAATTTTGACCGGGGGCCTGCCCTTCCGGACGACGGGAGGCAGCAGCTCTTCAGGGAAGCCCAGCTTCAGCAGCGCCGCCCGGCGTTCCGGTTCAGAGCCAAACAACAGGTTGTAGCGTGTGGTTGAAAACGTCCAGCCAAGGTACTTGGCCGTTGCCGTAAAGGTAATGTCCCGCTCTTCCATCCAAACCAGCATTTCGAGCCGTCTCAGGCGGTCGGTCTTTGATCCATCAGCTATTGCGGCCATATTTCTTTCCTGCTACTTAAGGTTGACGAAAAAAGGCTCTTACTGTTTTTTAAGTTAGTCAAAAACTAGCTAGAAGTCAAGGGAGTTTAGGCAATAATACGCCTAAAAATGATATATGCAAATATACGAACGGGTTAAGCAGCTTCTGATCGCTCTGACCATCTCACAAAGCGAAATGGCCAGGCGCCTTGGTATGCCGCAGCGGACATTTCAGGGATACCTGAACGCCAAGCGGCAGGATAATCTTTGGCCGGTTTTACCAAGGATTCTCGAATTATTTCCGCGTGTTTCACGGCAATGGCTGTATTTTGGAGAGGGACCTGCACTGATTGGTCAGGAT
Source organism: uncultured Desulfovibrionaceae bacterium (assembly GCA_944325325.1). Lineage (GTDB taxonomy): Bacteria > Desulfobacterota > Desulfovibrionia > Desulfovibrionales > Desulfovibrionaceae > Avidesulfovibrio. The sequence continues at coordinate 1,393 of CALUZP010000116.1, read as the reverse complement.
GTTCCTTTAGATCAGCCTGTGCCCCTGCAGGAACTACAGAAGGCCGTGGAAATGATGGCGCACGACGCCACCGGAATTAACAAAACCCTGCTCCAGCTCATTGCCGGACAGGCGGCAGAACAGGACGCGGCAGAAAAAGTCAAAGCGCTGGAAGCGACGCTCAAGGAGCGCGAAGCAGAGCTGGCGGAAGAACGCCGCCTCAACCGGCGCCTGATGGAAAAGCTGCTGCTTGAAAACCAAGCAGAAGAAAGCACCAGCGGGCAGAAATAACCTGCGGGAGGGGTTTTGAAATATTATCGCCTGATGCTGGGACAGGGCAGCTGCCATGCGGCACAGTGCCTTGCGGAAAACATTGTGGGGGTCAACTTTGCCATCCAGCAGGATTTGACAAACGAGCTGCCTGAAAGCTGGCAGGCGTTCAATCGTGAGTTTATCCCTGCCTACAGGGCCATCATGCCGGACAAGAGCAAGGTTGCCGCCGGGCTGGCCTGTGCCATGCTGTGGACGGTATGCAAGGGCATGCAAACGGGCGACAGGGTCCTGTGCCCGGATGGTACAGGCAAGTATCATGTTGCTGAAATCACGGGCGATTATGCCTATGCCGCCGGACAGGCCCTGCCCCATCGCCGTCCCGTGCGCTGGCTGGGCAGTGTCCAGAACGTGGATATGAGCGACGCGCTGCGCCATTCCTGCAATTCCATCGCCACACTCTGCAAGCTGTTCAAACACCATGAAGAGCTGGAAACCCTGCTGGGCGATCTGGACGATGACGAACCCACGATTCTGACAAACGATGAAACGATCGAAAACCCCTATAATTTTGCGCTGGAAACACATCTTGAAGAGTTTCTTGTGCAAAACTGGAGCCAGACCGAACTGGGCAAACGCTATGACCTGTATGAAGAAGACGGGGAAATTGCCGCCCAACAGGTTGCGACAGATACAGGCCCCCTGGATTTGCTTGCCATCAGCAAGGATAAACGCGAACTGCTGGTGATTGAACTGAAAAAAGGCAGGGCCGCGGATGTCGTGGTGGGGCAGATTCTGCGCTATATGGGCTATGTGGCTTCCGAACTGGCGGAACCGAACCAGACCGTAAAGGGGGTCATTATCGCACCTGAAGAGGATCTCCGCCTCCGCCGGGCGCTTTCCATGACGCCCAACATTACGTTTTACCGCTATCAGGTCAGCTTCAAGCTTTTCCAATAAAAAAACCCCGCCGAAGCGGGGTTCCTCTCTCATTGCTATGACGGCTCCGTTCCCGGATAGCGCAGCCGGACCTCCGGTGCCTGCCGGTGAATGTCCAGAAGCAGGGCCAGGAGCTAGTGGTCCAGGTGTTCAAGCAGCGCCCACACCAGCTTGCTCTGTGCCGGCGCGCCGGACGCCGCCAGCA
>CALUZP010000115.1 GCA_944325325.1 uncultured Desulfovibrionaceae bacterium | reverse complement strand
GTCAGCGCCGGTAAGGACGCTGCTGCAGCCAACTGAGTTTTCAGGGGGACTATCTGCCATGCGCGTTGTTATAGCAGGCCGCAATCTGCTTCTCGGATTTGTGCTGTTGATGGGCGTGCTTGCCTTGCAGGGATGTGCGTCGCATGAAGCGTCGGTGGATCCCGAACGGTCTGTCCAGACGGTATCCAGTGACGCGAACGATTCCACGCCAATGAATCTGGACGATGAGTTTGAAGACTATGGCGAGGATGACGAGGAGCCGATTGCAGATCCATGGGAGCCATGGAATCGTTTCTGGTTTGATTTCAACGACACGCTGCTGCTCAAGGTCATCAAGCCTGTCTATAACGGATATGACGCGATCATGCCGGATCCGTTTCAGCGCGGTCTGTCCAATTTTCACTATAACCTCAAGGCGCCTATCCGTATCGTGAATAGGCTCCTGCAGGGCGAGTTCGCTCAGATGTGGGTTGAAATCGGACGCTTTATGGTCAACTCGACACTGGGTTGCGGTGGACTGTTCGACGTGGTCAGCCAGAAGAAAGTGCTTGTGCCGTATTCCGACAAGGGGGCTGACTTTGGAACGACACTGGCCACCTGGGGTTTTGGGGAAGGCATTTATATTGTATGGCCCTTCCTGGGGCCAAGTACCGTGCGTGACACGTTCGGCATGGCCGGCGACGAAGCTGCTTCGCCGTTCTTCTGGGGATCGCGTCCTATCGGGCCTGTTCATGTATGGGCGACGACCACGACCGATCTCACATTGCGCCTGAATGACATAGGCAGCAAGATCGAGACCTATGAATCTCTGGTGAACAGTGCGGTGGAACCCTATAGTGCGGTACGCGACGCCTACGTCAAATCGCGCAGGATTGATTGACGGCTGAATGGCATGTACGTCAGTGCACGGCAGGTGTGCCGGCGCACGACTGCAGTGCAGACGCCTTGCTGTTAAAGGAATTCCTACAGATGAAGGCGGCGTTGCATTCCTCTGGCAGAATCGAGTAAGGCAAGGTCTGCCTGCGGTCTGCAAGCGATTGGCGGGCAGACGGCTGGCCGCAGGGCGGATTGCAGGGGACACTGCGTCCAGCATAGAGTACAGTTACAGGATAAAGACATGGCTGTACCGACCGGTGTTGTTGATCGGGCCGGCCGGTTGTACGGTGGCGGTCAGACGGTATAAAACGTTTTCTGGGAGGCCTCAGATGGAAATCCGTAAAGTTGTGATCCCTGTAGCAGGGTGGGGTACGCGCTCCATTCCGGCCAGCAAGAACATTCCTAAAGAAATGCTGCCGATTTATGACAAGCCTGTCATCCAGTATGTGGTGGAAGAGGCCGTCATGGCGGGCATTCGGGATGTGGTGTTTGTCACCAGTCAGAACAAGAAGCTGGTTGAGGATCATTTTGACTACAATCCTCAGCTTGAAGCGGTTCTGGAACGTGCCGGCAAGACTGCACTGCTTGAAAAAGTCCATCATGTAGCTGAAATGATTACAGTTATGAGCGTACGTCAAAAACGCCAGCTCGGGCTTGGTCATGCGGTGCTGTGTGCACGCGGCATTGTAGGGCATGATGACGCCTTTGCCGCTACGGTGGGTGACGATTTGATGTTCGGCGGGGATGCCGGCCTTCCTCAGCTGGTGGAGACTGCGCGTAAGCACAACCTGCCGTGCATTGGTGTGATGGAAGTGCCGGCTGACAAGGTAAACCGCTACGGTATTGCCATGGGTAAGGAAATCGAGCCCGGACTATTCCGAGTGGAGAATCTGGTTGAAAAGCCGGCGGTAGGTACGGTGGATTCTCGCCTGGCTATTGTAGGTCGTTATGTCCTGACGCCCGACATTTTTGATCATCTGGAAAAGGTCAAGCCTGGTGTCGGTGGAGAGATTCAGCTGACTGATGCACTGGCCATGCTTGCCCGTGAACGGGGCATGCTGGCTGTCAAAATGCATGGCATTCGCTTTGACGCCGGGGACTGGGTGGACTACCTGGCTGCCAACGTCTACTTTGGGCTGCGCGATCCAAAGATTCATGACGAATTGCAGCGGCGCATCAGGGAACTGCTCAATAACTGATTGGGAGCAGGGCCGGACAATGCCGTCAGTGTGCCGGGGAAGGTGGAAACCTCTGTTTCAGACAGGATGTTTCCCCTTCCCCGGATTTGCTTGTCCACCTTTCTGAACTGGGCAGTCGTGACGCGGGGACCAGAACTGTGCCCGCTTCCCTATGCCGGAGATCAGAGCTGTCGTCTGTACGAACGACAGCTTTTGCCTGCAAATCGAATGGCCTTGTCTCTGTCTTCAAGATGACAGGCCAAGTTCCAGAGGCCTGTTGATGAATCTTTCTGTGGCACTGCTTTCACCACCGTATACCACGTTGACCTATGCCGCTCCGGAAATGTTTCCGCCAGGATTGTGGCAGGAAGGGCTGCGGGTACTTGTGCCTCTGGGCGCCAGGATGGTGCGTGCAGGCATGATTCTGGGAAACGGTGCGGATGTTCCTCAGGGGGTGAGGCTTAGACCGGTTCTCTGGCCCATGGAGCGCTTTCCCTTGTGCCGGGCTTCATGGCTGGCCATGATTCGAGATCTGGCCGTTCGTCAGATGGTTTCTCCTGGGCAGGTAATGGGCACTGTGCTGCCGGCGCAACTGCGTGGTCTTCATGGGCGCCTTCGGCGCAGCCGGAATGACAACAAGCCGGAGTTGATCGCGCCTGGAGCCCTGCAGCGCATGGAGGATGCCCAACTCAGACAGCTTGCGCAAGACTGGGTGGAAGGTCGTGCTGAATGGCTGGTGCCCCATGCAGACGCGGCGGCGTCAGAACTGTGTGTTTTGCTTAAGGAACCGCCGTGGCCGGTACGACCGGCGGCGGTTCGGCAGATGGCTATTCTCGAATATCTTTTTGAACATGGGGCTGTGACGCGTCGCGAGCTGCTCAATGAGCAGGGATCACAGTCGGCTCCGGCGCTGGCGACGCTGGCCAGGAACGGGCTAGTGGCTATTCGTCCTCAGGCAATGACAGATGATGAGCTTGAGCCGGGGACAGCTCTTCTGCCGCCTCCCGAGGCACCCTTTACGCTTTCTATGGCGCAGCAAACGGCGCTGGCACACTGTCTGTCCGCCATGGACGCAGGTACTCCTTCGACCAAGCTCGTTTACGGTGTAACAGGCAGTGGCAAGACAGCGTTGTATATTGCCCTGTTGAGGGCGAGTCTAGAACGTGGAAAGTCAGCTTTTCTGCTCGCGCCGGAAGTGGCGCTGGCGCTCAAGCTCCGGAGAGACGTTCGTCAGGCTCTGGGAGAGTCCGCGCCGCTGTTCTTTTTTCACGGCTACCAGAGCGCTGGACACAAGGAACGCCTCTTCTGTGAACTGGCCAAGCGCGACGCGCCGTACATTGTTGTGGGCACTCGGTCGGCCTTGTTCCTGCCGTCTGGTGATCCTGGGCTGATCATTCTTGACGAGGAACACGACTCTTCTTTCAAGCAGGATGAAGGGCTGACCTATCAGGCCAAAGAAGTTGCCTGGTTTCGGGCAAAACAGGGCAATGGGCTGCTGGTGTTAGGGTCGGCAACGCCTGACATCAAGACCTATCATG
>CALUZP010000114.1 GCA_944325325.1 uncultured Desulfovibrionaceae bacterium | reverse complement strand
CCAATCCAGAGAACGCCTGAGGCAAGAGCAAGCCAGGTCATTGTTGTCGTCCTTTGCGGTATTGCGGGAGCGTGCCGCCGGGGCAGCCGCTCCCGAAGTTGAATCTTCTGATGTTTATGGGGCTGTGCAGGCCCGTGGTTGCAGGGGGCTGCGGGGCTGCCCCGGCCTGCCGTGATGCCGCGGGGCACGCGGGCTATTCGTCGTCCATGAGCCGCGCGGCCAGCGCTGTGCCCCGCGCCTCAAGCGCGATGGAGCGGGCGCGCAGGACAAGCAGGCTCCACCAGACAAGGCCAAAGGCCAGGACCGAGGCGGTGGCTGCAACTCTCATGGCTGGATCCAGACCGCCCTGTTCGGAGGCAAACACTGCCGGATGGATGGAGCGCCAGAACCGGGCCGAGAAAAAGACAAGCGGCACGTCAAGAAACGCTACAATGCCCACGACCGAACACAGCACGGCACGGCGCGGCGCGGGCAGATCCAGATGGCGCAGCACCAGATAGCCTGCATAGAGAAACCACAAAACCAGCGCCGTAGTCAGGCGCGGATCCCACGTCCACCATACCCCCCAGGAGTGACGCGCCCAGATGGATCCGGTTATCAGCACCAGCGTGCTCAGCACAAAGGCCAGCTCGGCTCCGGCATGGGCAAGGTGATCCCAGCGCGTCTGACGGTCGTGCAGATAGGCAATGCCCGCCACACAGGCCACGCCCCCGCTGATCAGGGCCCACCAGGCAAGGGGCAGATGCACATAGAAGATTTTTTGAACGACGCCCATGGTGGATTCCACAGGGGCATAGATGTAAATCAGATACTGGCAGGCCGCCAGGGCGAATCCTCCGCAGAGCCCCAGCCAGGCGGGCCAGGAGGCAAATGAGGTGGCAGGCTTCATCGATCGTCTCCAAAGACAAAGGGGAACAGCAGCAGCGCCGCGCCAAGGAAGACGGCGTCATAGGCTGCCGCAAGGCCGATCCAGCGTGTCAGACCGTCGGGAATGGCCGGGGCGAACGCGGCTTCTCCGCCGCGGATGCCAGCCAGCAGGAGCGGCACGAGCACCGGGAAGATGATGACAGACAGGAGTGATTCCCGCGCGGCCTGGCCGGGGGCCAGCGCGCCCAGCAGTGATCCAAGCCCGGCCAGCCCGAGATCGGTCAGCGCGAGCAGCGCCAGGAAGGATGGCCAGCCCGGCCCCAGGGGCTGGGCGAGGAAGATCATCAGCGCGGGGAAGAACACCGCCTGGGCCGCCACAAGCAGGATGAGTCCGCAGATCGTCTTGCCCAGCCAGACCGCCTGGACGGGGACAGGTGCAAGCCGCAGGCCGGAACGGGCCCGTGTGGGGTCTTCCAGCGCATAAAGCATGTTGAACGCCAGTACCTGGCAGAAGGCTGAAGCCAGCCAGAACAGGGTGGCGGCCGTCTGTGCCGTGGCCTGCGCTCCGGGGGGCAGGGCCAGGCTGAACACGAACACCAGCAGCAGTCCCAGCAGGAGCGACTGCACCCAGGCGCCACCGCGCACCATAACCAGGCAGAGATCCTTTCTGGCGATGAGCCAGGCCGCCTTCAGCATGACGCACCTCCCGCCGGCGCAGCAGCGGACAGGGCATCCCGTCCCGGCCAGCTGCCTGCGGGCCCCGCGTAGGCCAGGGTTCTGTTCGCGAGTTCCAGGACATGATCGGCCATGGGCAGATCTCCGGCCAGATCGTGCGAAATCCAGACGATAGCTGCACCCCGGGCGCGCAGTGCCGTCACTTCGTTTCGGAGGGTGGCGAGTGAGCGGGCGTCCAGACCTGTGCCCGGTTCGTCAAGCAGAAGCAGGCGCGGCGCGCGCAGCAGTACCCGGGCCAGATTGAGGCGCTGGGCCATCCCGCGTGAAAAGACTCCGGCCCGGGCGTCGGCAAAGCGTTCGAGCCCCACCCGTTTCAGGACGGCCATCAGCGCCGCCTCACTGGCGGATCCGCCATGGAGCCGTTCCCAGAAAGCCAGGTTTTCCAGCGCGGTCAGTCCGCCGTACAGAAAGGTGTCGTGCCCCAGGTAGGCAAGTTCCGTATCGCTGCAGCCGCGTTCGACCGTGCCGGCGTCCGGCGGGATCAGCCCGGCCATGATACGCAGCAGCGTCGACTTGCCCGCGCCGTTGGGGCCCACGAGCAGCGCGAGCGTCCCGGCGTTCAGGGACATGTCAACGCCGCGCAGCACAGTGCGGCTGCCAAAGCGCTTGCTTACGCCGCGCAGCGTCAGCATTCTTCCTCCGTCTTCCGGGCGCGCCGTGCGCCCAGCATCAGGAAGGGGACGACCGAAAGCAGGGTGCCGCCGAACCAGATCCAGTTGACAAGCGGGTTGACGCTGACCCTGAACTGTACGTTTTCCTGCTCGTCAATGGCTAAAAGCGAGGCGTACAGTTCGTTGCCGGGTGAGAACAGCGTGGCCGCCTCGGCAAACTGCATACGGCTCCACTTGTCATAGATGCGCCGCTGAGGGGCAAGGATCCCCAGAGGCTTCCCGTCAAGGCTGATGCCCAGTTCGCCTTCAAGGAACTGGTAGCCCGGGCCCTCTCCCACCATGACGCGGTTGAGCGTCACGGTATAGCTGCCCAGCTGCGCGCTTTCGCCTTGCTTGAGGATGAGGTCCTTTTCAGTCTTGTAGGGGCCGGAAAAGGCAATGCCCAGGGCGATGAGCGCCACACCGGCGTGAATGCCGGCCACGCACAGGGCGTTGCGTGTCCGTCCGGCAGGTTCTGTCAGCATGAGGCCATGGCCGAACAGGACGGCCACAGCCGCTGCAGAGGCCAGCAGCGGCGTGGGCAGGCGGTATTCAGCAAACCACAGGCCGCCCATCCAGCCCGCCAGCACGGCAATCACCGCGATAAAGAAAGCTTTGCGCCGCAGGCCGCCGTCCCAGCGCAGCCAGGGACAGATGGCCAGCAGAGCGACGGTGGCGGCAAACAGCGGCAGGCAGACGCGGTTGTAGAAGCCGGCTGTCAGGCCCATGGAGCCCTGCTCGCCGCCGCTGAAAAGGGCCGTGAACACAGGCCACATGGTGGCTACGAGGATGATCCCCGCGAGCAGCAGAAGCAGCCAGGCAGTGACGACGAGGAAGCCTTCGCGGCTTTCCAGGCCACTGAGTGCGGGAGCCTGCGGATCGCGGCCCTTGATGGCGATCCAGGCGGAAAGGACAAGGCCCGCCAGCACGAAGACGAGCAGCGGATTGCCGACGCCCCCGTCGCCGAAGGCGTGCACCGACTGCACCACCCCGCTGCGCACCAGATAGGTGGCAAAGAACGCCGAGATGGTCGTCAGGGCGACCAGGAACACGGTAGTTGCCCCGAGCTTGTTGCGCCGGGTGGCAAGCAGCATTGTATGCAGGGCTGCTGTGGCAATGAGCCAGGGGATGAGCGAGGCGTTTTCCACAGGATCCCAGGCCCAGTAGCCGCCCCAGCCCAGTTCCATGTAGGCCCACCACGCGCCAAGGACGATGCCTGCTGAAAGCAGCGCCCAGGCTGCGAGCATGAACGGCCGGGACACGCTGGTCCAGCGGGCTTCGTCGGCCGCAGGATTGAGGCTCTGGGCCAGCGCCAGACAGCCGGGAATGACAAAGCCGCCGTAGCCGAGAAAAAGCAGCGGGGGATGGAAGATCATGCCGGGATTCTGCAGCAGGGGGTTGAGCCCTGACCCGTCGGCCGGTGCGGTGTGCGAGACGAGGAAAGGATTGCTCCAGGTCGTGAGCAGAAGCCCGAAAAAGCCGATAATGGTGAGGTAGAAGACCCAGTACCAGTGACGTGTAGTGCCTGAGAGGCGGCTGTAGGCCGGCGTCAGCTGGAAGATCGCGCCGCACAGTGCCACCGAAAAGGCCCAGAACAGCAGTGATCCCGGCTGTCCCGCCCAGAACGCGGTCAGGCGGTAGAACAGGGGCAGGGCGCGGTCGGTGTAGTCGGCCACATAGATGACCGAAAAGTCGGAAAAGGCGAGCGCCCGGGTCAGGATGCCGGACGCGGCAGACAGGGCCACCGCAGCAAACAGGCCGGCGGCCTCGGCGATACGGGACGGTCGGGCGGCCGGGCGGCCCAGCGCTACAAGGGAAGCACCGGCGCCAAGCAGGGCAAGGCACATGGTGGCGGCAAGCAGGAGAAAGGCAAAGGTGTACATGCTGCTCCAGGAAACGTTCGAGATCGCGGAAGGTCGCGGGCACGGCTACAGGCCGTTCTTCTCCCGGTTTTCCTTCTGATACTTGGAAGGGCATTTGGTCATGAGGGTCGCAGCCCTGAACACTCCGTCAGACTGCGGGCTGCCTTCGACAATCACCTCTGCGCCGGGTTTGAAGGTATCCGGCACGACGCCCGTATACGTCACGGGCAGGGTATGGGAAGGCGAATCCTTGTCCACAAGGCGGAAGGTCACGGTGCGCCCATCTTCTGTGCGCGCCAGCTCCTGCCCGGATACCGTTCCGAACAGCCTGGCGGAGGCCAGTTTTTCTGGCGGCATGGCCAGCGCTTCCTTCACATTGAGGAAGTAGACGCTGCCTTCGGAAAAGCCCGTGTACAGCAGCGCGCCAACACCTGCCAGCAGCAGGATGAGCGCCGCGATGTATATGGATGTGTTCGTTTTTTTGGCCATGTGCTGGGACTCCTTAATTCTCTGCAAGCACTATCAGGTGCTGCACGGGAAGTCAATCGGGAATCCTTCCTGATAAATCATGATTGACAGGCGCGGCAAGATATTTCAAAAGGATGTATATAGACTGTTATATCCTGATATTCCGGCAGACTGCATGTATGACAAGTCTGTTTTTATGACGCGGGGCAAAGGCAGACATGAGCGGAAGTGACAAGGCACAGCGGCGGGCGTTGCTGCGCAGCCTGTTTGAAGCGGGCCTGAAGGCGGTGGCGCCCGGCAGGGCGCTACTGCGGCATGTGCGGCTGGACGGTCAGACGCTTCTTGCTGGTGGCCGGCGCTGGGATTTGACGCCGGGACGGCGCGTGCTGGCCGTTGGAGGAGGCAAGGGGGTTGCGCCCATGGCCCGGGCTCTTGAGGAGCTGCTTGGCAGCCGGCTGGACGCCGGCATGGCAGTTACTCGCTACGGACACGGCATGCCGCTGGAACGGATGACATTGCTTGAGGCCGCGCATCCTGTACCGGATGCGGCAGGGCAGCGTGCGGCCGGGGCCATGCTGGAGCTGGTACGGACGGCCACGGCAGGCGATCTGGTCATTGCGCTGTTTACGGGCGGGGCAAGCGCGCTGACGCCGGCGCCTGTGGCGGGCGTCTCGCTGGAGGATTTGCAGGCGCTGACCCGGCAGCTGCTGCGTTGTGGGGCGACCATTCATGAGCTCAACGCCCTGCGCAAGCATCTTTCCCGGTTCAGCGGCGGCCAGCTGGCCAGAGCGGCAGCCCCGGCAGACGTATTGGGCATTCTTGTTTCCGACGTCCCCGGCGACGGCCTTGACGTCATTGCCTCCGGACCGACGGCGCCGGACGCCTCGACGTTCGGGGACTGCTTGGCCATCGTGGAACGGTATGGCCTGCGGGGGGCGTGCCCTCCGTCCGTACTGCGGCATCTTGAAGCCGGCGCGGCAGGGCTGCGCCTGGAGACGCCCAAGGCGGACGATCCCCTGTTTGAGAAAGTGTGCAATCTGATTGTGGCCTCCAACCGGCAGGCGCTGGAGGCTGTGGCCGAACGGGCCGGAGCACTGGAGCTTGCGCCACGGTTTTCTCAGAGAGCGCTGGCCGGAGAGGCGCGTGTGCGGGCGGTGGCGCTGATAGACGAGGCGTGCTCGCTGGCCCGGAGGCTGCGGCCGGGTGACCGGCCGGTTTGCCTGCTGGCCGGGGGGGAGACTACGGTGACCGTGTGTGGCGGCGGACAGGGCGGGCGCAATCAGGAAATGGCGCTTGCCGCGGCGCTGGCGCTTGCCGGCCGGCCGGAGGGCGGGCATGTTTGCGCCCTGTTTGCGGGTACGGACGGCATTGACGGAACCACCAGCGCGGCAGGCGGGTTTGCCTTTGCGGACAGTACGGCCGCCATGCGCCGCGCAGGTGCTGCCCCGGCCGTCCTGCTGGCTGACAACGACAGTCATGCGGCACTGGCCGCATCGGGTGACTTGCTGATCACCGGTCCCACAAAAACCAACGTGATGGATGTGGCCATCGTGCTGATTGAGCCGTGATGACGGCCCGGTCTGCGCCCGGAGAGCGCGAGCGGAGCCCTGGTCAGCCGGATGCCGGAAACCGCAGAGGGCTGGCAAAGCGATCCGTGATGCAGGGACATCGCTGGTTCTGTATCTGATGGGGGGATGTGCCGGACGCTGGTGCTGGCAGTTTTCCTGCTAAAGGAGGGAGCTGGCTTCAGAAGGCGGTTGCGCCATGCAAGGCGGCAGAGACCGTCATGTTGCCATGCCTGCCGGAGCGGAAAGGGGCAGGCCCGCCACCTTGCATGCGCATACCGTCCTGGCGCGCAGTGTTTGTTGCAGCGGGTTCCGTGATGCCAGGGCCTGTGTGCTGCAGTCTGGTGCAGAGGGCGCAGAAACGGTGTGGCCTGCAGGGCTGCGCCGTCCGCCACGGTTCCTGCGGCGGGGCAGGGCGTTCCGGACGCCGGCATTGCCAATGGGCAGACATGGCGGGCTTTTTCACTCCGGAAAGGGCAAGTTGAGACTTGTCAGTCTCGGGAAATTCATGTACGGAGGGCGGATACGATTTTTCTGCCGCGCCCCCGGGCGCCTTTCAAGGCAGCAGCGGCAGCCGGGGGGAGCGGCTGGGACCTTCAACGTAGAGCGGAGTCAACAATGTTTTCTTTTCTCGTAGTCTTCGCCTGCGGCGGATTTGCGCTGTACTATGCGTACATGACGTCTAAATCCGTCTTTGCGGCAAAAACCGGCAATGAGGATATGCAGCGGATCGCTGGCGCCATTCAGGAAGGCGCCCGCGCCTATCTGAACCGGCAGTACAAGACCATCGCCATGGTGGGTGTGGTTGTCGCCGTGCTGCTGGGCGTGTTCCTGTCCAAACTCGTGGCCGCCGGCTTTGTGCTGGGCGCTGTGCTTTCGGGTGCGGCAGGCTACATCGGCATGAACGTGTCCGTGCGTGCCAACGTCCGCACCACCGAAGCCGCCCGCAGCGGCGGCCTGGTGCCTGCGCTGAACGTGGCCTTCCAGGCCGGCGCCATCACGGGTCTGCTGGTTGTGGGTCTTGGCCTGCTGGGCGTGGCGATTTATTTTGCCGCGCTGACCTCGAGCAACGTGCCCCAGAAGGAACTGCTTGAAGCGCTGGTCGCTCTGTCCTTCGGCGCGTCCCTGATTTCCATCTTTGCCCGTCTTGGTGGCGGGATCTTCACCAAGGGCGCTGACGTGGGCGCTGACCTCGTGGGCAAGGTCGAAGCCGGCATTCCCGAAGACGACCCGCGCAACCCCGCCGTCATCGCCGACAACGTGGGTGACAACGTGGGCGACTGCGCCGGCATGGCCGCCGACCTCTTTGAAACCTATGCGGTGACCATCGTGGCTACCATGCTGCTGGCCGCCGTGTACTTCACCGGCGAGCTGCAGACGCGCATGATGATGTATCCGCTGCTCATCGGCGGCGTGTGCATCGTGGGTTCCATCCTGGGCACCAAGGCTGTACGGCTCGGCGAAGACAAGCAGATCATGAAGGCGCTGTACCGCGGGCTGGTTCGCACGGGGCTCATTTCCGCCGGCCTGATCCTTGTGGTCACGGTGATCCTGTTCTGGAACGCTCCTGAAATGAGCATCCAGGGCCAGACGTTCGGCATTGGCAACCTCCTGCTGTGCTCCTTCAGCGGCCTTGCCGTGACGGCGCTGCTTGTGTGGATTACTGAATACTACACGGCGACCAACTACCGTCCTGTGCGCAGCATCGCCAAGGCGTCGACCACCGGCCATGGCACCAACGTCATTCAGGGCCTGGCCGTGTCCATGGAATCGACCGCCATGCCCGTGGTTGTCATCTGCGCCGGGATCATCTTCACCTACATCAACGCCGGCCTGTTCGGCGTCTCCATTGCTGCCACCACCATGCTTGCCCTGGCCGGCATGGTCGTCGCCCTGGACGCCTACGGCCCCGTGACCGACAATGCCGGCGGCATTGCCGAAATGTCCAACCTGCCTGAAGAAGTGCGCGAAACCACCGACGCCCTCGACGCCGTGGGCAACACGACCAAGGCCGTGACCAAAGGCTACGCCATCGGTTCCGCCGCGCTGGCCGCGCTGGTGCTCTTTGCCTGCTACACCGAAGATCTGCACCGCTTCTTCCCCGATCTCAAGGTGAACTTCAGCCTCCAGGATCCCTATGTTCTGGTTGGTCTGTTCATTGGCGGCCTGCTGCCCTACCTGTTCGGTTCCATGGGCATGAAGTCCGTGGGGCGCGCCGGTTCTGCCGTGGTGGTGGAAGTCCGTCGTCAGTTCAAGAGCATCCCAGGGATTATGGAAGGTACGGCCAAGCCTGACTACAGCGCCGCTGTGGACATGCTGACCAAGGCCGCTATCCGCGAAATGATCGCGCCCTCCATCCTGCCTGTGTTCGCCCCCATCGTGGTGTACTTTGTCATCAGCGCCATTGCCGGCCAGTCTGCCGCGTTTGCCTGCATCGGCGCCATGCTGATGGGCACTATCGTAACCGGTCTGTTCGTGGCCATCTCCATGACCTCCGGTGGCGGTGCGTGGGACAACGCCAAGAAGTACATTGAAGACGGCGTGTATGGCGGTAAGGGTTCTGATGCGCACAAGGCCGCCGTCACCGGTGACACCGTGGGCGACCCCTACAAGGATACCGCCGGCCCGGCCATCAACCCGATGATCAAGATCATCAACATCGTGGCCCTGCTGCTTCTGCAGGCCCTTGCGTAAGTCTTCCGTGGCGGGGGCTTCTCCGCTTTCGTGACCGTGACAGGCCGTGCGGCAATCCCGCACGGCCTGTTCGCGTTTGTTTTCAGAGCGTATTCTCATTGAAAAGGCAGAACTCGAGACGGCAACAGCGCCGGCCGGCCAGAACTGAGCGGAAAAACACCGCGTTTCCCGTGCAACGACAGGCCGTAGGGGGTGAAAAAACACGAAGCGTTTCAAGTTGAAAAGGCTCTATCCGGAGCGCAGACTCGTGCACGCAGCGGCTGCGGTGCGGGCAGACTGGTTTTGGGCCGTTCCGCTCCGGTTGCTGGGGGGAGTGATCAGGCGTGCACGTCGCACGGGCGGACTTTTCCTGGCGGGGGTGTCTGGGGAGCAGGGCCGCGTAGCCCAAGCTGGCGCAAGCCGTGTGGCAGGTTATGGGTAGAGCGCGGCGGTATTTGCACCTTCCGTGGCGTTTACGGTATTGTTGGCGGGTGTCCTTGCCTGTGCGGTAGCCATACCGGCAGGCGGTACACTGGAACTGGAGCAGGGCCGCCTGCCTCTGATGCGCTCTGGCATACGGGCCGACATTGCCGTATGATTGTTCGGCAGGGCCGTAATGGCAATACAGAAATCAGCAGGTTGCCGGATTCCGGTTGCATTTTCCGGAAGCACCGACAACCCCGGGGACATGCCTATGGAATCAACGCACCGTAGCCGCCTGCAGCGGCTGACGGATTTTTTTCAGGAAGCGGGGATGCTGCGGCATACGCCCCGCACAGGCTATCAGTTTCTGGGCTCCGGGCATGAGAGTGTGGCCGAGCACAGTTACCGCACTGCCGTTATCGGCTATGCACTGGCCCGGCTGTGCGGGGCAGACGCCGAGCGGACGGCGCTGATCTGCCTGTTCCATGATCTCGGTGAAGCACGGACAGGCGATTTGAACTATGTCAACCAGCGCTATGTCCAGGCGGACGAACGTCGTGCCGTTGCTGACGCTGTGGCGGGCACCGGTATCGAACAGGAGGTGCTCGGCCTGTGGGACGAACATGAAGCCGGGCGCTTTGAAGAGGCTTCCCTTGAGGGCAGGATTGCCCGTGACGCTGACCAGCTGGATTTGATCCTCAATCTCAAGCGTGAGTGGGATTTGGGCAATCCTTATGCCGAGCGCTGGCTGCGCACGGCCACGGAACGCCTGCGCCTGGCTGAATCCAGGGAGCTGGCCGAGGTCATCGCAACGACCGATCACGGCGCATGGTGGTTCCTCAGTGCCGACAAGGCCTGGTGGGTTGACCGCAAGCGTTCCGGACAGAACGGGCAGCAGGACGCTCCAGAACCGTCGGCCGGTACGGTGCATTCACAAGCATAGTGCGGCAGGAGCGGGCAGGTTGTCCGGTGCGGTTCACGCAGGTTTTGCCTGGAATGTGCTGCAGAGCGGCCTGTGAGCCGCCGCTGGCGAAAGCTGTCTGGACGTGTCGTGCACGGCACAATGCACGGGGGTCAGGTTCTGTGGAGCGATTGCAGAACGGCGCGTTACGCTTCCTGTCTTGTGCACAGTGATGGCCCGGGAGCTTTTCAGCAGCAGACGCTGTGGGCGGATCCCAGCTTCTGCTGCGTAAAAGCCTGTGGGGCAGCCGTGGCAATGGCAGCACTGCCGGCCGCGGCAGGCCAGATATGTTCCTGCTTTCAGGCCGGCATCAGGAAAATGACGTACGCCGGAGGAAGGAGAGGCTTCCCTCGCAGAGGGGAAGGGCTCCTGCCTCCGGCGCCAACGGTTCAAGCGTCAGCTGTCGAGCAGCGAAGCCTGCTGGCTGGCGTTGTCCTCTGGCTGATCATCGCCATCCAGGGAACGGGTGTAGTGGCAGTTCTTTTCGGGGCAGGCCAGGTAGTTGCCGCGTGAGGTGGAGAACTTGCGCACCAGCAGCGGGAAGCCGCATTTGGGGCAGGGCTCATGGACGGGCCAGTCCCACAGGGCGTAGTCGCATTTGGGATAGTTGCTGCACGAATAGAACACCTTGCCGCGCTTGGAGCTTTTTTCAACGAGCACGCCGTCGCAGCCGGGCCTGGGACAGGGGACCTTGGTGGAATAGGGAGCGCTGTAGTCGCACTTGGGATAGCCGCTGCAGGCGATGAAGCGGCTGCCTGTCCGGGATTTGCGCACGACAAGATCGCTGCCGCAGCGCGGGCAGACGCCGACTTTTTCCAGTTCCGGCTTGGGGCGGGCCTGGATATGAATCTGTCCCTTGTCGTCGCGCACATAGTCGGAAGTGAAGGTACACGCCGGGTAGCCCGAGCAGGCCAGGAACTGGCCGCTTTTGCCGAATTTGACCACCAGCGGCTTGCCGCATTCCGGACAGGGCAGGTGGGCGTCCAGGCCTCCTTTGACCTGACTCATGGCCTTCTGCGCCTCGGCCAGGGTCGGGTAGAACTCGTTGCAGAACTGCCGCAGCAGGGCCACCCAGTCCTGCTTGCCCTCCGCGACATGGTCAAGCTGTTCTTCCATGTGGGCGGTAAAGCCCACATCCATCAGCGTCTTGAAATGGTTCCGCAGGTGATCACAGACGACGCGGCCCAGATCCGTGGGGACAAAGTGTTTGTCTTCAAGCTTGACGTATTCACGATCCTGCAGTGTCGAAATGATGGCCGCGTAGGTTGACGGTCGTCCGATCCCCTGTTCTTCCAGCTCCCGGACCAGAGAGGCTTCAGTAAAGCGCGGGGCAGGCTGCGTGAATTTTTGTTCCTTGTTCAGGTCATCAAGCCTGAGGGTCTCGCCAGGGGCAAGGGAGGGCAGGGCTTCAACCTCTTCTTCCTTGCTGCGCGGCATCACGACAAGAAAACCGGGGAAAAGCAGGCGCTCGCCCTTGGCGCGCCACAGGACGGGGCCATTTTCCACGGTGACGGTCGTATCGTGGAAGGCCGCGGGGGCCATCTGGGAGGCGACAAAACGCGACCAGATCAGCCTGTAGAGCTGATACTGCTCCGGCGTCAGGAATGGTTTGACCTGAGCGGGCGTTAAGGTGACGTCTACGGGCCTGATGGCTTCGTGGGCGTCCTGAGCGCTGGCCTTGCCCTTGAAGACGCGCCCCTTGCCGCCGGGAGCCATGTACTCCTTGCCGTAGGCGCTCTCGATAAACGTGGCGGCGGCGCTGACCGCTTCGTCGGCCAGGCGCACGGAGTCCGTACGCATGTAGGTGATGAGCGCCGTAGTGCCTCTGTCGGCGAGATCAAGGCCTTCATAGAGCCGCTGGGCTATGTTCATGGTGCGCTTGGAAGAGTAGCCCAGGCGCTGGTTGGCGGCCTGTTGCAGCGTGGAAGTGATGAACGGCGGCATGGGCTGCCGTTTGCGTTCTTTTTCTTCCACAGCCTTGACAACGAACGGCGCAGAACGGATTTCCCGTTCCAGGGCGTCGGCTGCTTCGGCATTGGGGACAGAGGGCTTTTTGCCGGAGACCTTGAACAGTTCGGCCTTGAACGGCGGCGGCGTCGCGCCGGAAAGTGTGGCGCGCAGCACCCAGTATTCTTCAGGCACAAACGCTTCCCGGGCCTCCTCGCGCTCGGCAATCAGGCGCAGGGCTACCGACTGCACGCGTCCGGCGGAAATGCCGCGCTTGATTTTATTCCAGAGCAGGGGGGAAATGCGGTAGCCTACAAGGCGGTCGAGCACGCGCCTGGCCTGCTGGGCGTCGAACAGGTTCTCATTCAGTTCACGCGGGTGCGCCAGGGCTTCGTGTACGGCCTTGGACGTGATTTCGTTGAACTGAATGCGCTTGAGGTTCTTGTTGGTGCCTTTAAGCAGTTCGGCCACATGCCAGGCGATGGCTTCCCCTTCACGGTCAGGGTCCGGTGCAAGATAGACGACGTCGGCCTTGGCTGCGGCATTGCGCAGCGCCTGAACGACTTTTTCCTTGCCTTCAATAATTTGATAGTGCGGTGCGAAGTCGTGGGCCTCGTCGACACCGAGATCCTTGGTAGGCAGATCGCGGATATGCCCTACGCTGGCTTCCACCATATAGCCAGGGCCAAGAAATTTTTTGATGGTTTTGACCTTGGCCGGTGATTCCACGATGATAAGACTTTTGCCCATGAGCGTTGATATCCTTAGAAAAATGCCTTAGAACAGATAAACATTCCTTCAATACTGGCGCGGCTTGTGCATCTGGATGCAGTGCATGTTTGCCCGGCGTCCGGGCAGGCGTGGCACTTCCGCGTCCTGCCCCGAAGAGAGAATAATACAGCATGACGCCTGTGGGGTACCGTCAGGTCCTTTCAGATCCTGTCTCGTCATGCAACAGTGCGTCCAGGCCCTGTGGAGTCAGGCAGGAATCCGTGCTTTATAGCTGGCGGAGTCCCCGTTGAAACCGGTCCGGTCATCGTGCGCCGGCAACTGCCCTGGTAAGGCAGGCGGCTTTCGGAAATCGAAAGTCCGGGCCTGAGTTCCGGCCTGTTCCAGGGCGTACAACAAGGCAGCCGAGGAATCCGTTCCTGGCTGCCTGCGGGAAAGCCCTTGTTTGATATGCCGGTTCGGGCGTGCGGGCCATTGCTGAACACGGACACAGGCAAGATACGTTACATGCGCGGAACGTCAAGCCTTTATATGAGCAACAGCAGTCATGGCCGTGCACTGTCCGGTTAGTGCGAGGTGACGGGCACGCCCCATGCATTAAGCGCTCCGAGGATGAAGTGGAGCACTTCTTCCTGCGCTTCCTTGCCGGAACCTTCAACGTTGATGGGCGAGCCGAAGCGGAAGCGGATGGGGTTGCCGGGACGGATAGGGCCGAAGTCCGAACACTGACGGCCTTCACCCCAGGCCCGGGTATCGAGGGCCAGGGGCACGACCGGCACGCCCGCGCGTTTGGCCAGTTTGACGGCAATACTGTTGAACTGCCCGGGATCAAAGAACGGGAAGCGTCCGCCTTGCGGGAAGACGATGATCGACTGTCCCCGGGCCAGTTTTTCCGTGCCGGCGTCAAGCACCAGCTTCAGATCTTCGCGGGGATTGACCCTGGCCAGAGGAATGGGGCCCCGCGCCTTGAGGAGCGTGCCGAATACCGGATAGCGCAGCAGGCTCTGCTTCACGACAAAGGTGACATCCTTGAAGGGCTGGATGATTGCCGGCAGGCACATGGTCTCAAGGGTGCTCATATGGTTGGCGGCAAACACACAGGGACCGGACAGCGTCTTGAAGTGATTCATGCCCTCGACGTGGAACCGGCAGCCCACATCCTCCAGATAGCGGACAACCGCTTCACTCTGAGCGCACCACCAGATCCCGGTATAGCGGTTGCGTGCAGCCAGATAGCCGCCCCGCAGCACGAGCATGAACAGGCGGGGGTAGAAAGCCAGTTCAGGCAGCCACCGGCACAGCCACATGACGTGGCGTTCCGGAGAATGGGATTCATCGCCTTCAAAAATGGCGACACGGGAAAGATCTTCCACGGATACAGCTCCTTAAGCCGGGATCTCAGCCCCGGCGGGTCTGGCGTTTACGGCGAATCCAGGCGTTGAGGCGGGGCTCTTCGCCGTTTTCGCGGGACTGATAGAATGTCCTTCCCGAAAGCTCCGGCGGCAGGTAGTCCTGTTCGACCCAGGCCCCGGGAAAGCTGTGCGGATAGAGATACCCCTTGCCGTAGCCCCATTCTTTTTGCAGGCGGGTGCTTGCATTGCGCAGGTGCAGCGGCACCGGGCGCGTGCCGTTGGTCCGGATTTCGCGGGCCACTACGCCGTAGGCGGCATAACTGCTGTTGCTTTTGGGGGCCAGGGCCAGGTAGACGGTAGTTTCGGCCAGAGGAATGAAGCCTTCAGGCATGCCCACAAATTCTACAGCCTGCTGGCAGGCGACAGCCAGCGGCAGTGCCGAGGGATCGGCCAGCCCCACGTCTTCGGAGGCTGAAAGAATGAGCCGGCGGCAGATGAAGCGCGGGTCTTCGCCACCTTCGAGCAGGCAGCCCAGATAATAGAGCGCCGCATCCGGATCGCTCCCCCGGATCGACTTGATGAGTGCCGATGCGTATTCGTAATGGCTGTCACCGTCTTTGTCGTGGCGGACCAGCACTTCTGGCAGGGCTGACTTGACCTTGTCAAGGTTCCTCTCTTCTTCGGGGAGCGCGGCGGCGTATTCGACCAGCGACAGCAGCGTCCGGGCGTCGCCGTGGGCCGCTGTGACGAGGAAGTCCATGACCTCGTCAGGCAGCGTTGTGTCCAGGGCCGCGGCACCTCTGCGGGCCAGCTCCAGCAGGTTTTCCTTGCTCAGGGCGCGCAGCCGCAGCACCTGGAGCCTTGACAAAAGCTGGCGGGTGACGCTGAACGACGGGTTTTCGGTCGTCGTGGCAATGAGCGTCAGTTCTCCGGACTCAAGAATAGGCAGGAAAAAGTCTTGCTGGGCCTTGGTGAACCGGTGCAGTTCATCGAGGACGAGGATGTCCACTCCGGCCAGCTGGCGGCGCATCTGCTGCAGGCCGGCTTCCGGGGCGCTTAGGCGCAGCACATGGGTTGTCCGTGCACGGGCAAGCAGCAGGGCCAGTGTGGATTTGCCGCACCCCGGAGGTCCGAACAGCAGCAGGCTGGGCAGGCGCGGCATGTCCATGAGCAGGCGCAGCTGTCCGGCAAGGTGCGCCTGGCCGACAAACATATCCAGCGCAGTGGGGCGCAGGCGATCTGGCAGGGGTTGCGAGGCGGACATGGCAGTTTCCCGGTAAATTATGGATGGCAGAAGTGTATGGCGAACGGCGGCTGAACACAAGAGGCCGCCAGCGTGCACAGAGGCCGGGCGGCGCAGGACAGCGCACCCGTGCACGGCCTGTGCCGGCATGGCTGCTGTCATCTCTGGCGGCGGGAACAGGAAGGCACGGACGCTGGGCCGGCAGGCGTGACTCAGGACGCTGTCCGGCCAGACTGGCAAAGCGCTTCCTGCCCTGGGGCAGGGGATGCCACGGCTCTGGAGTCAGTACAGCGGCTCTGCAGCCAGACGCCGTGCGCCTGGCAGCGGATCACGGTGCGTGCTGGCAGATTCGGGAAGCGCCCGGTGCAAAGAGACCGCGAGCTTCCACGGGGAATACGCAGCCTTTGCAGCAGGCGTCACAACCAAAGGCCTGTCGGCAGGCCCAGTCTGCAGAAAGGGGCAGGATGCCCCTTTTGTCCTGCTCGCCCGTCCGTTGCCGGACAGGGCTTGTCAGGCGCGTTCGATGGTCACTTCATCCTTGCCGTCACGTTCGTGCAGCAGCACATTAACCTGCTCGTCACGGGCGGTATTGACGCTGCGGCCCACATAGTCAGCGTGGATTGGCAGCTCGCGGTGCCCGCGATCCACAAGCACAAGCAGCTCCACCCGGCGTGGGCGGCCATAATCAAGGATGGCTTCCAGCGCAGCGCGGATAGTCCGGCCGGTGAACAGCACGTCGTCCACAAGCAGCACATCCTTGCCGTCCAGGGAAACGGGGATGAACGACTCGCCGATGACCGGCTTGCCAAGGGGAGTGGTCCAGTCGTCACGATACAGGTTGATGTCCAGCGAGCAGAACAGGACTTCCCGGCCAAGCCGCTGGTTCAGCACTGCACCGAGCCGCTTGGCAATGTCCACACCGCGGCGCTGGATGCCAAGCAGTACAAGGCCGTCACACTGACCATGGCGTTCAATGACCTGGCTTGCCAGGCGTTCGATGATACGATCAATTTCGTCTGCGCGCAGCAGAGTGGTTGGCATGGTGGCCTCCTTGAAAACCGGCTTTGAGGAGAAGGCCCGCCGGCCTGAGGCAGATGCGGGCCATGGATGGGGGTCAGGGCCTGATGACCTTGTCGGCCAGGGCGAGGCTGGTAACCACGTCCATCATGTTGGTAATCTGACCGACGCGGCGTGCGTCGAGCAGACCGTAGAACTGAAGACATGTGCCGCAGACCAGGATTTCCACGCCGGCGGCTTCCAGCTTTTGCAGACTTTCGAGCGCGCTGCCCGGTGTTGCAGACAGTTTGACACCGCCGTTCAGAAGGACGATGCGCCACAATCCTTCGCCAAGTTCTCCCAGGCTGCCCAGAAAATTGTTCATCAGCTTTTCGCCAAGGGTATCATCACCGCGTCCGAGTGTCTGGGTGGTGATGAGCACCAGCGTCCTGCCGAGGCGGGAGGCTGCCTGCGGCGCCTGGCATGCAGCAGACGCAGCGCACGCGCTACCGGTAGCTTGCAGCTCCCAGCGGTCCGCGGCCTGTTGTGTCGTGGCTACCGTGTATCCGTTGCGCTCAAGAAAGCGGCGGACGTTTTCCTGTGCGGCGGCATTGTCAACGAGAACGGTCAGCGCAGCAGGGTGCTGTGCGCTGATCAGATCCCGGCAGCGGATGACCGGTTCGGGGCAGGCAAGCCCTCTGCAATCCAGTTGGTGGGTCATGATGCACTCCCTCTTGGGTCTGTCATATCAGTCCTTCCAGTGTAGCCTGCCTTGCCATGGATGTGAAGAGGCGTCTGATGGGCATGACGCGGGCGTAGTGTGCGGGGCGTGGCGCCACATCAGGTGCGGGAAAGAAAAAGAAGCTGAGGCGGCTTCTGCGATGTCGTCCAGACGTGACTGCACAGCGTGCAGCTTTTGGGCGGGGAAACCAGGAGAGGGCAGGCCTCGGAGGTGTTTCGTGTCCGGCGGGCCGTACAGCCCGGAAAATGAGGAAAGCCGAGCGGAAGAGATTAAGGCGTGGGGACGCTGTACCTGGCGTTGTTGCCGTGTGCTTGGCATGGTGTGATGACAGAGAGCATTTCTGTCCTGGTGCAGTTTTTTAAGATGAACATACTGGAATTTTTAGCTTATTTTGAAACATGTTGTGTTTCAAACCAAACGGCCTGTCGTTTTGCGGAAAACGCGGTGTTCCCGCTCAGTTTTGGCCGGGTGGTGCGGTGCTGCCGCCTCGCGTCTTGCCTTTTTCAATGGCAAAATGTGCTGGAGGGCTGCGGGCCTGTGAAGGACAGGCCCGCAGCTGGCGCAGAGGGAGGGCGGCGCGGCGTGTATGGGGGCAGACACGGACGCGCCGCCTGTCGAGTGGCCGTCTTCTTCAGCTAGGGCAGGCGGATCTGAAGAGACGGCCGGACCGGGACAGAACGGGGGTCCGCGTCTGTCCCGGTGAGTTGGGAAGCCGGTGCATTGCAGCCGGCTACAGATGAATATGGCCGCGCGCGAGCAGGAAGACGGCGAGCAGGGCAATCAGCAGCAGGACGGCAAGCAGTCCCTTTTCGTACCCCAGGAAGATCGGTTTGCCGTCATGGGCCTGTTTGCGGCTCCAGATGAACACCGGCACGCCGGCCGCCACGATGATTGTGGCGGTAAGCAGGTAGTGCAGGCCAGCAGCATAAATCAGCCACAGGGCATACACACTGCCGAAGATGCCGCAGAACAGGGCTGTTGAGCGGTGAGTGGTGGCAGTGGAGGGGTACTGGCCATCTTCACAGAGCTTCCACAGGAACATGGTGGAGATGAGATACGCCGGCAGGACCATGACGCCCGTGATGCTGAGCATGGTGTTCCAGGCGTTCTGCGCAAAGTAGACCATGATCATGGCCGCCTGCATGACGGCGCTGGTAACCCAGAGCGACACGGAAGGCGAACCCTTGTCGTTTTCTCTGGCAAACTGCCGGGGGAAGGTTCCGTTTTTGGCGGCGGCAAAGGGCATTTCAGCGGTGATGAGAGTCCAGGCCAGCCAGCTGGACAAAATGGCCACCAGCAGACCCACGTTCATAATCCGCGCGCCCCAGGGGCCGATGACCCGTTCAAGAATGCCGGCGGTGGAGGGCGTGGGCACGGCTGACAGTTCGGGCTGGCTCATGAACCCGTAGGGCAGGATGGAGAGCAGCGCGTAAATGATGAGGCAGCCCAGAAAGCCCATGAGCGTTGCCTTGCCGACGTCCTGCGGGCTCTGGGCGCGATCTGACAGGACGACCGCACCTTCGATGCCGATGAAGGCCCAGAGTGTCACCAGCATGGTGCTGCGGATCTGTCCTTCCAGATCGCCCAGCGGCTGTCCGTTGTCCATGGCCAGGCGTCCGAAGAAGTCTCCGTCAAACTGATCAAGATGGAACACGAACACCATGATGATGATGAACAGGAACAGGGGAACCAGCTTGCCTATGGTGCCGATGACGTTCAGTGCGGCGGCCTGGCGTGCTCCGCGCAGCACGATGAAGTTGAACACCCAGATCAGCAGGGAACCGCCGATGATTGACCAGATGGTGTTGCCCCCTGCAAAATACGGCGGGAAGAAGTAGTTCAGCGCGTCCATGGTGATGACGGCATAGCCTACGTTGCCGAAAATCTGGCACAGCCAGTAGGCCCAGGCAATCAGAAAGCCGCTGAAGGGGCCGAAGCCCACTTTGCCGTACATGTAGATGCCCGCCGTAAGATCCGGCCGGACGTCAGAGAGAATGCGGAACGTGCTGGCTAGGAAGAACATGCCAAGGCCGGTGATGATCCAGGCAATGATGACTGCGCCTACAGAGGCGGAAGCCGCCATGTTCTGAGGCAGACTGTAGATGCCGCCTCCGACCATGGAGCTGACCACCACGCTGGCAAGGGCTATGATCCCCAGTTTTTTGGTTGGTGTTTGTGTCATGATGTGTGGTGCTCCGGTGCAAGATTGTTCACCTGCGAGGATGATGCTGCGCCAGGGAAGGCGGATGCAGGACCGCCCGTCCCGGCAGGAGCTGAGTCGCGGCTTAAGGCAAGTCGTGCGCTCTGCCGGGTGGGGAAAGCGCGACGCCAGCCGGAAAGCGCGCGAAGTCAGCGCGACGGACTGCCGGCCTGTGTTTCCTGAAACGGACGCGGAGAGGTTGCATCCGCGCCCGGTGGCAGGGAGAAGCCGCGTCGTTGTCCCGTGCGCTGACAGGAAGGCTTTTGAACCAGGATGGTCACAAAAGCGGGTTTAGAGCGTAACCGGCGCAGCGGTCTTGAAGTTCAGGAAACCCATGACCGTCAGGCAGTAGCCATAGGGCTTGGTGATGTTCAGGTAGTTGTGCCAGAACTGGAATTCGCTGTGCTTTTCGACGCCGCGCAGCGACAGTTCGTGCTTGAGCGACTTGTTGAGCCACATTTCCGCATGGGCTTTGGCGATGTCATCGTCGATCCAGGTGGGGAAATATTCGACGTATTCCGCCGCCCAGCCGCCAATCAGTTCGCCTTTCTTGTCCTTGCCCCAGCAGATGCCGATACCCGTGGCGATGGCCCGGTGCTCTTCAATACGCGCTCCGTTGGCCGCCATGATGACTTCCAGCACAGCCCCGTGGTGGAATTTGTCAGCCACCTTGTCCACCGGCACGATGTTGCCGTAGAGCTCCTTGGGCAGCACGGACGTGTAGGGAATGACGTTGAAATTTTCGATTTTAGCCTGCATCAGAGCGGAATCGTAGCAGAAAGTTTCGTACGGCTGGGGCGGAATGCCGTCTTCGGCTTCGCCTGCTCCGCCGGAAATGAAAGCCAGTGTCGGATAGCGGGTACCAATCGTCGTTTCCATGGCAAACTCCTCGGATAGTTAGAGATGCGAGTCGGGGCAAGGTGCTCCGGCTTACGTTGCCCATGGAACTGTTTGAGCATTTCATTCAATGATAACAAATTAGTATCTGCATAGATGACACTATTTTTTCTGAAAGACAGGATCCGGAGTGCGGGCGGGGCCGTGTTCCCAGGCCCGTGAGGCGGAAGCGGACGGTTAGAAGGCAGCCCGGCCAGAGGCCGGAAGGCCGAGGAGCGCAGATCGTTCTGGTATTCGGGAGCCTGCCAGCGCACGGCAGAGGTGTGTGCTGGAGATGTACTGCACGGGAAACGACGCGCCTTGTTTGACGGCAGGCCACAGGCGGCGTGCGCGTTTGTCTGCTGGAGACTGGCCGGCGGCAGGCAGGAAAGGCAGTCTGAGGGGGCAGGCCGGAAACAGGCGGCGTCCGCATCCTCGTGCATGGCGCACTGTCGGGACGTACCTTTGTCCGGCCTCTCTTCAGTCTGTGAGGACAGAGTGTTCAGCCGCTGTGTGCTCTTTGTCAGGGAAGGTCTTGAAACTGAAGTGACACAACAGAAGTCAAAAAGATTGCGGAAGGCCTGGAGGAAGGGCGTGGCGGCAGGGATGTGGTTATGCGGCGCTGGCAGCATGCAGGCGGTGCCCGCAGCATGACAGCAGCCAGGGGCAGGAGGTCTGATTGCCGGTGGGCGAAGCCTCTCTGTACAGCCCCGGGCAGACGTGTACCCGGGGAAGGGGGCAGTCAGTCCCGCGGCATGTCAGGCCTGAGCTGGCTGGTTCGTGGAGGCAGCCTGCGAGGGGCAGTACGGCGCGTCCTGGTTGTTGTGTGCGTCCTGCGCCGAGGCAAGCAGAGTACGCAGGCGCGCCTCGACGTCAGCCAGCTGTCCGGTAGCCAGCGTGGTGTCATGCCCCTCCAGGTGCAGCACGGCAAACGGGGGGCGGCCGTGCT
>CALUZP010000113.1 GCA_944325325.1 uncultured Desulfovibrionaceae bacterium | reverse complement strand
CTGCGGCAGCCGGGCAGAGTGCGCAACCGGAGAGCCGCGTGCGCAGGGTTTGCTGCTTGGCCGGACCGGGCCGCGCCCGGCCCTGCCGGGGAGCGGTGCACGCAGGGCGCAGGGCTTGCTGCCGCAGTCATGTCCGGCCTTGTGGCGCTGGCCTGTTGTTCCGGCGCGGCGGCCGTGTCCGTCCTTGCGGGATGGCGCCGGAGCATTCGCCATGGAACCAGGCAGAACGCAAGGCGGCCGTACCGCGTCGTCCGGCCCGGCGTGAGCGAAAAACCCGCGGGGGTTGCACGAAACGCAGGCCGGATAGTTTGCAGCGCGACATGCTTCAAACGGAACAGGCTCCGGGCGCATGGCGCGGCTGTGCGGCGCGCGGTCTTTGCCGCCAGCGGGCGCTGTTATCCGGCGGGGAGGCCGGCAGCACTTGTCTGGTTTGGCAAAGGGCCGTATTCTGGGGCCTTGTTGGTGCCGTGCGGCAGACAACCTTCCTGGTATCCGACGGGGGTGCATCATGCGCTTTCTCACCCGCGACAAGGCATTCTATACCGCGCTGGTAACGCTGGCAATCCCGGTAGTTCTCCAGAATCTGGTGGCGTTTGCCGTCAACTTCACTGACAACCTGATGGTCAGCTCGCTGGGGGACGGGGCGGTTTCCGGCGTGTATGTGGGCAATCAGCTGCACATGCTGATCCAGATCTTTGCCAACGGCGTGGGAGGCGTTGTGCTGGTGCTGGCCGCGCAGTACTGGGGCCGGGCCGATGCGCGCAGCATCCGGCGCATCACCGCCATTGGCGTGCAGTGTTCCGTGGCTCTGGGGCTGGCCATGGCGCTCGTCTGCTTCTGCTGCCCGGCAGAGGTCGTGGGCCTGCTGGCCCCGGGAGAGGAGGTCGTGGCCAGCGGCGCGGCCTATCTGGGCATTGTCTGCCTGTCCTATCCGTTTTTCTGTCTGAGTCAGGCGCTGATTGCCGCCCTGCGCAGTGTGGAGTCCCCCCATGTGGGACTGTGGGTGTCGCTGCTGGGATTTGTGGTCAACGTCAGTTTGAACTGGCTGCTCATTTTCGGGCATGCCGGATTCCCGGAACTGGGCGTGCGCGGCGCGGCCATGGCCACGGTGACCGCCCGCGTGACGGAATGCCTGGTACTGCTGGTGTATCTGTTCCGTTTTGACGCCAAGCTCACCCTGCGCCCGGCGGATCTGTGCGTCACGGACAGGGTGCTGCTCGGGGATTTTGTGCGCTGCGGCATTCCGATTGTCTGCGGACAGCTCGTCTGGGGCCTCAACACCATGAGCAACACGGCCATCCTCGGCCGCTACCCGGCCAGCGTCATCACCGCCGCCAGCCTCACCAACACCATGAACACGCTGGCCTACATCCTCATGCTGGGCATGGCTTCGGCAGTGGGCGTCATCACCGGCAAGACCGTGGGGGCCGGCAGAACCGAACTCATGAAGGAATACGCCCGCACGGTGCAGCTGCTGTTTCTGTCTCTGGGACTGGCTACGGGTCTGGGCGTCTGGCTGCTGCGCGAACCGTTCATCGCCCTGTACGGAGGCATCACTCCCGAAGCCGCCGCCTGTGCCCGCCAGCTTATCGGCGTGCTGTCCGTCACCGTGGTGGGCAGCTGCTACGAGGTGGCCTGTCTGGATGGCCTGGTCAAGGCCGGCGGTGACGTATCCTTCGTGTTCAAAAACAACACCTTTTTCGTGTTGTGCGTGGTGCTGCCCTCGGCCATCACGGCCGCAGCCCTGCAAATGCCCGCCTGGATCGTGTTTGCCTGCCTCAAGTGCGATCAGATCCTCAAGTGCTTTGTGGCTGTCGTCAAAATCAACCGGTTCAACTGGATGAAAAACCTGCCCCGGCAGGCCGCGGAACTGACAGACCCCGCCGCAAGTCCCCCACGCTGAACCGCTGGGCCGCTGAACACGGCGGCGTGCCGCTCCGCTAGGATACAGACGGCATCACTCTTTCGGCAGAGACGGCAGCGTGCGGCCGCAACGCAAACCCGGCCGGAAGGCGGAAGCGGAAACCTTGCCCCTTAAGAGCGCACAGGCCCGGGCCCGGTGCGGCCCATCCTCCTGAAAGGCGCCGTCGCACCCCGCCTGCGCAGACAGCAGGCAGGCGGCACGCGTGACGCATGCGGTTCATCCCCACGTGTGTGGGGAACGGGTTCCCGTGCTTCTCGATTTCCCAACGATACATGGTTCATCCCCACGTGTGTGGGGAACGGGAAGTTGTCGACGGAGTTATAAGAAAGTAAGGCGGTTCATCCCCACGCGTGTGGGGAACGGACGTCGACATTGTCAAAAGGAAAGATTTCTCCCGGTTCATCCCCACGCGTGTGGGGAACGGTTTTTCAAGCCAACTTTTGATCGCTTGTTCTACGGTTCATCCCCACGCGTGTGGGGAACGGTCTTCATATGAAGACGCATGATTTAAGTAGGTTATGATACGGTAAAAAAATTACCGTTCAGAGGTGTCCTGTTCCGGCAGAAATTGTACCAGGGCAAAGCCGTCCCAGTCCACAGGGATACGCCGGTTTTTTCCGACCGTCACAAACGAAAAGCCGGATTCGTTACGGGAGCTCCAGGCCATGACGGCGTTTCCGTCCATAATTTCATGGGTTACAACCTCCCAGAGGCGTTCCCGGACACGGACCGAGTAATCGCCAAGGTAGACGCCTGCTCTGACCTCCAGCAGCCAGCGGGACAGGTAGCCGCGCAGGCGTGGCGGCGCGGATTCAGTAACGATGACCAGCATCGCCAAGCCCCTGTTTGTCGGCAAAGGCCACCGGCATGGCCTCGGGGTGTGCCGGTGGCAGGGATTCTCCGGCGGCCGCGAGAACGTCATCAATGACCGGGATGATCCGGCGCAGCAGCTTTTGTTCCCTGAACATGTCCCGGCAGCGCAGCCGCACATCCCGGGCAATGTCCCGGCTGCCTTCGGCCATTGTGCGGAAGGCCGCGGGAAGGACGGTGTCGAACTTGAAGAGATCCGCCACGTCATACACGAAGGAAAGCGGTTTGCCCGTGTGGATGAAGCCGATGGCCGGGGCATAGCCTGCCGCCAGGACGGCGGCTTCGCACACGCCGTAAAGGCAGTGATTGGCCACGCTGACGGCCTTGTTGAGCGGGTCGGCGGCGTCCCACTCCTGCGGGTTGTAGCTGCGTCGTCCCCAGGTTATCCGGTAACGGGCGGCCAGCTCCTTATACAGGGTTTTGACCCGGGCGCCCTCAATGCCGCGCAACTGTTCGATGCTGCGGCGCTGGGGTGGTTCCTCGCCAAAGCGGAGGCGGTACATGGCGCGAACCACCTTGATGCGCAGATCGTCGGTCAAGGCCAGTCTGGCCTGATACAGCAGGCGATCGGCCCGTGCTCCGCCAGGCTGCCCGGCGGAGTAGAGACGCACGCCGCCCTCGCCAACCCAGAGCAGCAAAGTTCCGCAGTCGGCCGCCAGGGCCACGGCCGCATGCGTGATGGCCGTGCCGGGCTCCAGCAGCAGGCAGGCGACGCCCCCAAGAGGAATCTGCATCCGGGTGCCCGCAGCGTCTATCAGCACCAGGGCGCCGTCTTCCACGTCCAGCCGGCCATAGCGTAAAAACAGCATGGCGCTGCGTTCCCGAATGGGGATGACTTCCGAATCAAGGCGCATGGCTGTCATCCCCGTGTTGCAGGAGGATGCGGCGCAGGGAGAACGCCCGTGCTGACAGGTCGAAGCACAGCGGGATGTCGGCTATGCTGTCGGTTCCGCTGTCAAAGTCCTGTACGTCCTGGCTGCGGGTGAGGCCGGC
Source organism: uncultured Desulfovibrionaceae bacterium (assembly GCA_944325325.1). Classification (GTDB taxonomy): domain Bacteria; phylum Desulfobacterota; class Desulfovibrionia; order Desulfovibrionales; family Desulfovibrionaceae; genus Avidesulfovibrio. The sequence continues at coordinate 1,314 of CALUZP010000113.1, read as the reverse complement.
AAGTCCCTGAGGCAGGCAGGCGTTCAGGGCTGCCTGCCTGTTGTCAAACAGCCCCATGAAGACGGGCGCGGTGGGGATGCAGGCCTTGCGGCCCAGCCAGAGGCCCCAGACGGGATCCCGCAGGGCGGCTGCGGCGCGCTCCAGCAGGGGCCTTTCGCCACTGAGAAAAACCCGGAACGCGGCGTTCAGCAGATACTGCCGCCAGGTCAGGTGGCAGGGTTTGAGGCCGCCATCGGCCTTGGCTGTATCCTGTACGGTATGGTAATCTTCCAGGCGCTGGACGGGCAGTTGCCGTTTGTCGCAGATGCGGGGCACAGCCACGGCGAGCATGTGCAGGCCGGCAAACTCGCGCAGGAACGCGCCTTCGGCCGCCGAGCCGCGGTCAAGCCCCAGGGCGGCGCACAGCATCCCGGCCACGGCGCTGCGCGAGGGGAGCCTGTCGGTCATGCGCCGGCTGTACTGGCTGGACGTGCCCCAGGACTGCAACGGCCCTTCCAGGCGCAGCACAAGACAGGCCGTTTCAGCGCACATGGGCCGTCACCTCCTCAAGCAGCCGGGCCAGCGTCACCTCGGGGATGCGGCATTCGAGCACGGCCGGCAGGCCCCAGGTCTGCTTGAGCGCGTCGTAGGCCTGTTCCATGCGCTGCACGGATTCCTCCACCAGCCCGCCCCGGGTCCAGACAGGCTGTTCAAAGGCGTTGACAAGCTGCACGGGGTGCCCCTGTTCCCGGACAACGGCCAGCACATGGGACGGCAGGGTTGCGGCGTGCATGGAATTTTGGCGCGCATCCGGCATGGCGGTCAGCGTGCTTTGCACAAACTGCCGCACCACCTCCTGCCGTTCCGCGGGCGTAAGGGCGCCCAGGTGGCTGGCGTCGGCCAGCATGTCCAGGTTCAGGGCCGCAAAGCGGTAGTAGGTGGCGGCGTTGAATTCCAGAGTGCCTGTCATGGCCGCCCCGGCTTCACCATCGGGCTGCAGGTCGTCTACAGCGGCGAAGAAATCAAGCTCGTTGGAAACCCTGTGCGTGGACAGGGCATGGCTGAACATGGCCGCGCCTTCCAGCGTCAGGGAATGGTCGTTAGCCACCATGCGGCCGAACAGGGCGATGTCCGCGGCGTCCTTGAGTGCGGTCTTGCCCAGGAGCTTGACGGCTTTTTTGGCGTCCCTGTCCTGGGCATAGGCGTCGGCCAGGGTTTGCAGCTCCAGCGGGGAGGTGAAGAACAGCGTCTTGATGCGCACCGGCGGGGTGTCCAGCTTGTTCAGGGCGTTGGCCAGCGCCTCCGCGCCCGCCTGCGCGTCCCCCGCGCTGAAGT
>CALUZP010000112.1 GCA_944325325.1 uncultured Desulfovibrionaceae bacterium | reverse complement strand
CCTCAAGATAGCGTGTCTACCAGTTCCACCACCTGGGCAACGAAGAGTCTTATAGGCAAAATTCTGACGGTTGGCAAGGATTTTTTTTGATTTTTCCACAAAAAATTTGTGCTGGCACTAACAGACTGGAATATCTTATAGAATAAAGAAGGAGAGTTGACGTTGACAGGCGCGCACGAGACGATGGCGTCCGGGCTTGGCTGCTGGATTGCCTTGCCACTGTAAAACATCTTGTCTGCCCCCTTAATTCCCGCTGCGGTCCGTGAGAAAGTCAGGCGTATAGTCTCCTGCAGACAGAGGTCATACGTCTTGGTATGGCGACGCACAGAGGAGCGTGATGGGCGGGGGCAGAGCCGGATTGAACATACCAGACCGGCCTCAGGGCGACTGATGGGCGCTACACCATAAAACCGGCTGGAATCTGTGCCCGGCCTGTGTGGCAATCGTGGATTCGATTGTGCTGGCCAACTGTGCCACATGCCATGGCACAGGGACAGCCCCTTTTCCCTCAGTGAGTACGTTCTGGGCCATGGGCTGCGTTGTGGCGTCTGGAGCCAGAGCCGCGCTTGCATAACGGCGTTTGTTCCGGAAAGAGAGAACAAGACATGGCCAGACGGCATATGGCGTCGCTGACTGGCACAACACGAGGTATGGCGGCGATGTTCTGGTTCTGCCTGCCTGAGCACAGACAGCTTTACGGTCTGGGGTGAGACTCGGGAAAATACAGAGGCAGGCAGTCCGGCTGCCTTTACAGCGGAGGCTGTTTCGAGGTATACAATTCCGATGTTCAACATCCCTGTCTTTGTGGAGTCGCTATGAATTCTCTGCGTAAAGTAACGCTTGGCCTTGCCGGATTCGGCACTGTCGGAGGAGGTCTTGTTGAAATCCTCCAGAAAAACAAGGCGGAACTGGAGGCCCGGGCAGGCTGCCAGTTTGTGCTTAAGACCGTGGTGGTGCGCGATCCGTCACGCGTTCGTGCGGTAGCGTTACCGGAGGGAACGCGTCTTTCCACATCACTGTCTGATGTGACTGATGATCCGGATATTGATATTGCCGTGGAACTCATGGGCGGCATCGAACCGCCCCGGAGCTTCATTCTCCGTGCGCTTGAACAGGGCAAGCATGTGGTCACGGCCAACAAGGCACTGCTGGCTGAGGCTGGCGAAGAGCTGTTCAGGCTGGCTGGGAAAAAGGGCGTGCGCCTGCTGTACGAGGCCAGCGTAGCCGGAGGCATTCCGGTCATCCAGACGCTGAAAGAAAGCCTTGCGGGCAACCGGATTCAGTCTGTTGAGGGTATCCTCAACGGCACCAGTAACTATATTCTTTCTGAAATGTCCAGCAACGGCAAGGACTTTGCCACGGCACTGGCCGACGCGCAGGCCCGGGGCTATGCAGAGGCTGATCCTTCGCTCGACATCGACGGGCACGATACCGCGCACAAGCTCGTACTGCTTATCCGGCTTGCCTTCGGGGTTGATTACCCCTACAGCCAGATGCCTGTGCAGGGCATTCGCAACATGGACAGCATGGATATTGAGTTTGCCCGGGAGTTCGGATACCGCGTCAAGCTTCTTGGCCGTGTCCGGCGTACGGAAAAGGGACTTGAAGCCGGTGTGTTCCCCGTTCTGGTGCGGCATACCTATCTGCTGGCCCGTGTGGGCGGGGCGTTTAACGCCATCCGGATTGAGGGCAATGCCATCGGCTCGTTGTTCCTGCACGGGTTAGGTGCCGGCGCACTGCCGACCGGGAGTGCTGTCATGAGTGACATCGTGGCGGCAGCCCGCGGAACCATGCCGTTCAACACCGGCTTTGCCGCACCGCTGCACACTGCGGATATTGTCCCGCCGGCTGACGCCGTCAGCTCGTACTACGTCCGTTTCATGATCAAGGATCAGCCTGGTGTTCTGCATGCACTGACGGGCGATCTGGCCGAATTTGGCGTCAGCATTGCCCAGGCCATCCAGAAAGGCGAAAGGGATGATGGCGTACCGCTGGTGCTCATGCTGCATGCGGCGCGGGTGCAGGATGTGCAGAGCGCCCTGGACAAAATTGCCGCCAGGGACTTTTTGAATGCCCCGGCAGTGGCTTACCGCGTGATGGATTGACGCCATGTCGACCGGGGATGCTGTGCCGCTGCTTGCGGTGGAAGAACTCACGGTGCGCCTTGCCCCGCGGCACGGTGTGGCCTTTGACGCCGTGCACCGGGTATCCTTTGAGCTTGCCTCGGGAAGGACGTTCTGCCTTGTGGGCGAATCAGGATGCGGCAAGAGTTTGACATCTCTGGCAATCCTCGGGCTTATTCCGGATATTGGCCGAATTGTTTCCGGCCGGATCTTGTTTGAAGGGCAAAATCTGGCCGGCGCGTCTGAGGCGGCGCTGCGCAAGGTGCGCGGACGACGCATCGGCATGGTGTTCCAGGAGCCCATGACATCCCTGAATCCCGTGCTGCGTGTAGGGGATCAGGTAGCGGAAGTCATGGAGTACCACTGGCGGCTCGGGCACCGCGAAGCGCTGGAACGGGTCGTGGAGTTGTTCCGGCAGGTGGGCATTCCGTCGCCCGAGATGCGCTTGCGGGACTATCCTCACCAGCTTTCCGGAGGCTTGAGGCAGCGGGTCATGATTGCCATGGCGCTGGCCTGTGATCCTGTGCTGCTGCTGGCTGATGAGCCGACAACAGCGCTGGATGTGACCATTCAGGGGCAGATTCTCGCACTGCTGCGCGAACAGGCTGAACAGCGCGGTATGGGCCTGTTGCTCATCACTCACGATCTGGGTGTGGTGGCGTCTATGGCCGACGCCGTCGGTGTGATGTATGCCGGACGGATGGTCGAGCGGGCGTCGGCCGAAGCATTGTTTGAGCGTCCGCTGCACCCGTACACCAGGGGGCTCATGCAGTCTGCACCGACGCTGGACTGCCTGGATCAGGCCCGGCTGCCAGCCATTCCCGGGTTTGTGCCTTCACCGGGAGCCCTCCCGGAGGGGTGCCTGTTTCGGCCTCGTTGCGCTGAAGCCAGTGAACAGTGTCTGCGCCGTCCTCCGCGTGTGCGCCTGGGTGACCGGGAGGTGTGCTGCTGGCTGCATGCACAGGCTCCGTCCGCGCAACTGCTTGAGGAAGACTGAAGCGTCCGTGATGTCCCCGCGAGGATTTCAAGGAAGTCAGGAAACGCACCATATCGCGGAAATACTGCCGAGCCGCGCGGGCGGAACGTCGGAAGAAAGGTAACGGTGCGTCTCCCTTCCTCCTGTTGAAAGTGTGCTGCGTTCCGGGGAATGCAGTCCTGTTTCTGGAACCTGCTGTCTGCTCAACCCGTATGGCGTGGCAGAGCTGCAGCTATGGCATGAGTCGCTGCTCCTCTTATCCTTCCTTTTCCCATTCACTATTATTTTCCTGTTACCAGTGATGGTTGTGCTGCCTGTTTGCCGTCTGTCCGCCGGGGGGCAGGCCGTTCCACTGCAGCTGTTGGAAAGAATCGTCGCAGGGCACGCAGGATCGAAACCTTTTTGCCTGGGACGTGTCCGCTGTTCTGGTCAGGCTGCTCTGTGACGCGTCTGGGCATGCAGGTCGCACGTTGCCGGTGTGTGTCATCATCCGTTACTGGCGCAACGAACTGCTGCCTGTCACGGCCGGCTGTGGCGCAGTGTTGTTGAAGATGCATGCTGCAAAAGCGGCGTGCGCTTGAGCGGGCAAAACCGGCAGTGCGTTCCGGCATGGATAACGCAAACCGGCCCCTGGATGTGGCAACGCCAGGGGCTGTTTTGGCCGTCTCGGTGCAGGTGAGGGCTTGAAGGGAACTTCGGATATCCGGAAGGGGGCCGCGTCTGCGGGCCATATGGACTGGCAGACGCACAGACCGGCACCCTTCCGGGGGAAGACCATGCGCGGAGCGCATGCAGCATTCAGAAAGGCCAGACGGCAGCCGGGAGAAATGGAGGCGTTCCTTAAAAAAGGACCAGTTCTCTCCGGATGACTGCCGAAGTTCCCCCTTTACAAATCCGGGCTGTCGAAGCGCTCAAAGCGCATGACAAGGCCGGCGCGTCCCTGGGTGGCCGAGCGCAGGTCGGTGGAGAAGCCGAACAGCTTGCTGAGTGGGGCAAGACCCTGCACAATTTTCATGCCGGCCCGTTCTTCCAGGTTTTCGACCTTGCCACCCCGGTTTCCGAACAGGCTGATTGCCGAACCCAGCGCGCTGTCCGGCACGCTGATTTCAACGAACATGAGCGGTTCCAGCGTGGTGATGCGTGCCTGCTCCAGGGCCTGGCGCACGGCCGCTCCCGCAGCCATGTGGAAGCCGACGGGAGTGCTCTGACCCTCCTT
>CALUZP010000111.1 GCA_944325325.1 uncultured Desulfovibrionaceae bacterium | reverse complement strand
GCCCAGGCTCTTTTTGGCGCGGGGCGTGTCGGGCGTGCTGGTGTTCATGCGGCGTCCTGTGTCTGCAGCGCGTCGAGCAGGTGTTCTGTGGCCGCGGTCACGGCCTGTTCGCGCACGGCCTGCCTGTCCCCGTTGAACCGGTGGCAGAAGGCGCGGGTTTCGCCGTTGACGGCTACCCCGATCCACACGGTGCCGACGGGTTTGTCGGGCGTGCCGCCGTCGGGGCCGGCCACTCCGGACAGGGAGACGGCGGCCTGAGCGCCGGTTGCCCGGCAGGCTCCGGCAGCCATCTGGCGCACTACGGGTTCGCTGACGGCGCCATGCAGGCGGAGTGTTTCGGCGTCGACGCCGAGCAGGTGCTGCTTGACCGCGTTGGTATAGCTGATCACCCCGCCGGCGAACCAGCGTGACGCGCCGGGGATGTCTGTCAGCGCCGCACCGGCAAGGCCCCCTGTGCACGATTCGGCCACGGCGCACAGCCAGCCGCGTTCCAGCAGGCAGGCCGCCAGGCGTTGGGCCGTTTCCTGAAAGGATGAAGGCATGAGCATTGGAAAACCCCTTCTGTGTTTTTGAACATGACGCCGGGCAGCGTTGCCGTGCCGGGGGGCGTTGCCGTCGTTTCCGGGTGACACGCCAGCCGGGCACTGCCGGAAGCCGGCGGCCCCCAGGACGACCTTGCCCGCAGCGGTCCGGCGGACCGGTGGCCTGGTGGACTGGTGGAGCCATGGCCCGGCACGGGGAGGCCTGTCGGGGGCGGGGCTGCCGTCTGACGGATGTTCGGACGCGGCCTGTGCGGCCGGATGTCCGGGCGGTCTGGCGGGTCCGGCGCAAGAGCCTTTTCAGTTTGAAACGCGAAGCGTTTCAAGCCATGCGACCTGTCGTTTCACGGAAAAAATGCGTTTTTTCCCGCTCAGCCTCAGTTCTGGCCGGTGGGGCGGGGCGGTCGTATGCCCTATGCCCCGGGTACCGGGCCGGCTTTCCGGGAGGCTGGCTGCCTCCGGGGCGGGGTGCCGCCTGCGGGGCACAGGCGGCATGGCCGCGCTTGCAGAGAGGCTGGGCGATCAGCCGAGCATGGCGTTGAGCAGGGTCACGGCTTCGGCTTCGATCTGTTTGCGGTGGGCCTCGCCAAGGAAGCTTTCGGTATAGACCTTGCAGATGGGTTCTGTACCGGAAGGTCTGGCTGCAAACCATCCTTCTGCGGTGCAGACTTTGATGCCGCCGATGGGTTCTCCGTTGGCCGGGGCTCTGGTCAGCACGGCCGTGATGGGATGTCCGGCCAGGGTGCTGGCGGTCAGGCTTTTTTCGGTCAGGGCGGCAAAGCGGGCGCGCTTTTCGGGGTCGAGAGGTGAATCGGCCCGGGCATAGGCCGGTGCGCCAAAGCGATCGGTGAGATCCTTGTACAGCAGAGAGGGGTGTTTGCCGTGTTTGGCGGTCATTTCGGCGGCCAGCAGGCAAAGCAGCGGGCCGTCCTTGTCCGTGCTCCAGGGGGTGCCGTCGAAGCGCAGGAACGAGGCTCCGGCGCTTTCTTCGCAGCCCATGCCGGCAAGGCCGCTGATCAGGTAGGACACGAACCATTTGAAGCCCACGGGCACTTCATACAGGGTGCGTCCCAGCGATGCGGCCACGCGGTCGAGCATGGAGCTTGTGACGACGGTTTTGCCGATGCCGGCTCTGGGGCCCCAGGCCGTGCGCGAGCTGAACAGATGCCAGGCCACAGTGGACAGGTAGTGGTTGGGGTTCATCAGACCGTCGGGAGTGACGATGCCGTGGCGGTCAGCGTCGGGGTCGCAGGCAAAGGCCAGATCGAAGTAATCCTTGAGTCTGATCAGACCGGACATGGCATAGGGAGAGGAGCAGTCCATCCGGATTTTGCCGTCGTGGTCGCGCGGGATGAACCGGAAGGTGGGATCCACTTCATGGCTGACCACCTTCAGCGGCACCTTGTAGGTTTCGGCGATGCGTCCCCAGACGTCGACGGTGGAACCGCCCAGCGGCTCCGCGCCGATGTGCAGCCCGGAACCGGCGATGGCGTCCATGTCGATGACGTTGGCCAGATCCTTGACGTAGTCGCCGATAAAATCTTTCGTGCGCACGGAGCGTTCCGCCTTCTGGCTTTCGCTCAGCCGCCAGACGTCACGGTTGCCGTTGGCCAAAAGTTCGTTGGCACGCCGCTGGATGACGGCAGTCAGGTCGGACGGGGCCGGGCCGCCCAGCGGAGTGTTGTACTTGAAGCCGCCGTCAAGCGGGGGGTTGTGCGAAGGCGTGATGATGATGCCGTCGGCGCGGGCGGAGCCGGTTGCCGTGCGGTTGTAGGACAGGATGGCGTGGGAGATGACCGGCGTAGGCGTGAACGGGCTTGTTTCTTCCACATAGACGCTGACGCTGTTGGCCGCAAGCACCTCAAGCGCGGTCTGCGCGGCCGGTTCAGACAGGGCGTGGGTGTCCTTGCCCATGAACAGCGGGCCGTTCAGGCCGTTTTCGCGGCGGACGTCGCACACGGCCTGGGTAATGGCCAGGATATGCGCCTCGTTGAAAGTGTTGCAAAGGGAGCTGCCCCGATGACCGGACGTGCCGAAGCTGACTTTCTGGCCGGGATCGGCAGGATCCGGCGTGTTTTCCGTATAGGCTTTGAGGAGTGACGCGATGTCAGGAAGCTGATCGGGTTCAGACAGGGTTCCTGCAAGAGGACTGACCATGGGGAACAAACTCCTTGGTAAAAAGGGCGGGGCTGCAGAATGCAAACTGAACGTTCCGGTTTGCCGACCCCCAGTATCGCAGAAACGGGAGCCGGAGGCAAGGCGGGCCGGACGGACCGTCCTGGCCGGGTCGGGTCGCGCGCTGTGCCCGGCGGAAGGCAGAACATCGTTTGTCATAAGGGGGTTCTGGCCCGTTTTCGTCCTGTTCCGTCCCGTCCCACTGTCCCTCTTCTGCCGGAGAGGCTCCGGCGCACCGCGTGCGGCGGCCCGGCCAGCTGCCTGCGGTTTCCCGGGAGTCCGCATGACGGTTGCGGCAGGCCTGTTCTGTGCCTGCGGGGGGCCGTCTCAATTCAGCAAGCGTGCTGGTGGCCTGCCTGGCCGTTCGGCATATGCAGGGACCGCGCCTGTTGCACGGCCAGGCCTCTCTGCGCGCACACTTGTTTCTGATCTTCGTTCCCTTGATTCTGGGGGTGCAGGCAGGCTTCTCTGCGCGCACGCCTGTCCCCGGGAACTGGGGGACGGGTGGCGTGCGGGGGGATGCGGCTCCCGGCAACTCCGGGGAAGCCCCGCCGTGTGTGCCGTCATCGGGAGACGGACGCCGCAGAAACGGCTTTTCCTGTGACGTGGGGGGGTGTGACCATGCGGCGCGCCTGCACGTTCAGGGTACCACATCCGGGCGGGGGCCGCTGCCGCCGGAGTACCGGGGGCAGGGCGAAGCCGGGCGGCAGACCGGGGAGACGGGCGGCAGGACTGCCGGAGTACCGGGGGAGGCAGAGCGCTGTCTGACAGGGGACATCGGAGGCAGAGAGACCGGTCAGCCGGTCAGATGGTTGCGGCTTCCGGACGCATCTGGGGGGGGGCAGCTTGAAACGCTTTGCGTTTCAAATCATCCGGTCTGCTGTTTTGCGGAAAACCGCGGTGTTACCGCGCACGTCTGGCCGGGAGGCGCTGTGCTGCCGCCTCGCGGTCTGTTGTTTTCAATGGCAGGACGCTCTGGAGGTTCTCCGTTCCCTGGGTCCCGTCGTCGGTGGCCGGGCGGCGCAGGCGCTGGATTTTTCTGTGAGGTGCGGGGACAGGATCAGCGGGAGGGCTGTGGCTGAGGCTGGCGCAGCAGTTCCCGGCAGAGCAGATCCGTCAGCCAGTCCACATAGGCCTGTGACGACCAGTGGCAGTGGCGGACAAGCATCTGGTACGGCGAGAAGTTGATCAGCACCCAGAAGATGTCGAGGGCCCGCTCGATGTCGAGATCCTCACGGATACAGCCGCGGGTATGCAGCGAGGCCATGTAGATGCGCGACAGTTTGCGGTCGTGCAGGTACTGGTCCTGGAGCTGGCTGGCCAGTTCCTGGGAGATGGCCAGGGTGCCGAGAAGCTGTTCGAACAGCAGGGCTCTGGAGTCGTAGATTTCGCAGATGAGGTGCGCCACGGCATGCAGCGACTGGCGCGGATCGAGGGTCTGCATGGCCCGCTGGTGCAGGGCCTGGAACCGTTCATCACGGCGGATCCGGTCGAGGATGGCGGTGACGATCCCCACTTTCGAGCCAAAGGTGGCGTAGACCGTCTGAGGGGCGACGCGGGCGGCTGCCGCGATGGCGGAAATGGTTGTCTTTTCGTAGCCGTGCTCGATGAACAGGGTTTCGGCGGAAAGAACGATGCGGTTGCGGGTCGCTTCGGCCTGGTTGGCGCGCAGCTTTGAGTTGTAGGCTCTGGGGGTGGTTGTGCTCATTCAGTTTCCTGTGCGGGCGGAGCGGTCTTCCCGGAGGCGAATATTGCTGTAATGTCTTGACATTAGTACAACCATTGTCTACTCTAATGGATAGAGTCTACTCTATTGAAATCAGGGTTATCAAAAGCATCGGGAACGGATTGTAAGAGACGTTTTGGCCGTCGTCAACGACGCGCCCGCACGGCGCGCTGATCCTGATATTTCAAGATAGTTCACGACATGTCACGATGCCGGGCCGTGCTGTCAGGCGGTCTCCGGCGGGAGCAGCAATGAGCAAAACATGGAACACAACGGCAGCGGGCAGGGTGTCCGCTGTTCTGGCGGGTGTGCTTGTCCTGATCAGCCTGGGCGGCTGTGACAGGCTGCCCTGGTTTGGTTCGAAGCAGGCTGCACAGGGGGGGATGACGCCCGAGGTGCAGGTGATGGCCATGCAGCCGCAGCGGGTGGTGTTCACCACGGAGATTGCCGGGCGGACAGCGCCGTTCCGGATTGCCGAGGTGCGGCCGCAGGTCAGCGGGATTATTCAGTCGCGCAATTTTGAGGAAGGCGCGGACGTGACGGAAGGGGCGACTCTGTATCAGATCGATCCGGCGACCTACCAGGCTGAATACGACAGCGCCAGGGCGGCGCTGGCGCGGGCTGAGGCCAACGTGCTGCCTTTGCGGCTCAAGCGCAACCGGTTCAAGGATCTGATTTCGGTCAGTGCGGTGAGCAAGCAGGAATTCGAGGATGCGGATGCGGCGCTCAAGCAGGCGGTCGCCGACGTGGCCGTGCAGAAGGCGGCGGTAAAGACCGCGGCCATCCGGCTGGACTACACCCGCGTCAACGCCCCCATTTCGGGCCGGGCCGGGCTGTCCACGGTGACGGCCGGCGCGCTGGTCACGGCCAACCAGGCCGAGGCTCTGACGACCATCCAGCAGCTTGATCCCATGTATGTGGACGTGACGCAGTCGAGCACTGAAATGCTGCGCCTGCGCCGGGCCATGGCCTCCGGCCAGCTCAAGGCCGATGCGGGCCAGGCCGTGGTGCGTCTGACGCTGGAGGACGGCACGCCCTACGCGCACGAAGGGCGGCTGCAGTTCACGGACGTGACGGTTGACCGCAGCACCGGCATGGTGACCCTGCGCGCGATTTTCCCCAATCCGGACAAGGAGCTGCTGCCCAACATGTATGTGCGTGCCGAGCTTGTGGAAGGGGTGAGCGAAACGGCCATGCTCGCTCCTCAGCGGGCCGTGCTGCGCGACGCCAACGGCAACGCCTCGGTGTATATCGTCACTGCGGACAACAAGATTGTGCAGCGGCCGGTTAAGGTATCCCGTACGAGCGGCGACAAGTGGATTGTGACGTCCGGCATCGAGCCTGGCGAGCGCATTGTCATTGAGGGGCTGCAGCGTATTCGTCCGGGGGCGTCCGTCCGGGTGGTCGAAGCGCCCGGCGCGTCCGCGCCTTCTCCTGCGCCGGACGCCGGCACGCCGGCTGGCGGGGCTGTGGCCGGCTAGGCTGCCGGCATGGACGGGCTTTCCGGACGCCTTTGCAGAACACGCCGGGTCCTCTGATCGGGGCGCCGGCAAAGCCATTTCATAGATTGCCGCGGATTGCCCCTGTTTCATTCCGTCCCCGGTGTGCGCAGGGCCCGGACGGCGTTCTGCCGCCCCGCGGGGATGCCGCCTGCGGGGACGTTCCTGCCTGGGACGGGCGGCATGAGTTCACGCGCGTCCCGCTCTGGCTTGCAGTCCCGCCCGCCCTGTGCGGGGGGAGCAGCAGACAGAGACTGCCGGGGACAGGCGCTCCCGGCCCCGCTCTGTCCGGAACGTCCCCGGAACGCTTCATGCGCCGCAGCCTGATCCGGCGCGTTTCCGGTCTGCCGGAAAGACGCCGCGCAGGGCTGCCTGTGCACAGGCTGACTGTTCATCCTGCTGTTTCGGCCTGACCGGCGCCGCACGGGCTGCCGGCTGTACAGCATTTCAACTTGCATCTGATAGAAGGTCGGTAACTATCCTATGGCTCGATTTTTCATTGACAGGCCGGTCTTTGCATGGGTGATCGCCATCATCATCATGCTGTTCGGCACCATTTCGATCCTGACGCTGCCCGTGTCCCAGTACCCGCAGATCGCGCCTCCAGGGGTGTCGATCCGCGCCACCTACAACGGCGTGTCGGCGCAGGTTCTTGAAAATTCCGTGACGCAGATTCTGGAGCAGAAGCTCCAGGGCCTTGACGATCTGCTCTACATGTCGGCCACGAGCGACTCGGCAGGCATGGTGCGCATCAACCTGACCTTTGACCCGAAGGTCAATCCCGACATCGCGCAGACGCAGGTCATGAACAAGGTGCAGCTGGCCATGAGCCAGCTCCCTCAGGAAGTGCAGAAAAACGGGGTGCGGGTCGAAAAGGCCACCACCATGTTCGTCAAGGTCTACAGCTTCATCTCCACCGACGGCAGCATGGACTCGGCGGACCTGTGCGACTATGTGGCTACCTATGTGCAGGACGCGCTCTCTCGCGTGCCCGGCGTGGGCGGGGTCAACCTGTTCGGGGCCCAGTACGCCATGCGCATCTGGCTTGATCCCGTCAAGCTCCACAGCTACAGCCTTGTGCCTGCCGATGTGGCCGCCGCCATCCAGGCGCAGAACGCCCAGGTTTCTGCCGGCCAGCTCGGCGGCGCGCCGGCTGTGGAGGGCGTGCGCCTCAACGTGACTGTCAACGCCCAGGATCGCATGCAGCGTCCCGAGCAGTTCGAGGAAATCCTCGTGCGCACCAATCCCGATGGTTCCATCGTCCGGCTCAAGGACGTGGCCCGCGTGGAGCTGGGGAGCGAATCGTATGTGGCCTTCTCGCGCTATTCGCGGCAGCCTGCGGCCGGCCTTGGCCTGTATCTGGCCACGGGCGGCAACGCCCTCGAGGTGGCCAACGCGGCCGACAAGAAAATCGAGGAGCTGTCGCGCTATTTCCCCAAGGGGCTCGAGGTGGTCACCGCCTTTTCCACCACGCCCTTTGTGGTGCTGTCCATCGAGGAAGTGGTCAAGACGCTGGTCGAGGCCATCGCGCTTGTGTTCATCGTCATGCTCGTCTTCCTCCAGAACTTCCGGGCCACGCTCATCCCGACCATTGCCGTGCCGGTCGTGCTGCTGGGGACGTTCGGCGTCATGGCGGCCTTTGGCTTCTCCATCAACACGCTGACCATGTTCGGCCTGGTGCTGGCCATCGGCCTTCTGGTGGACGACGCCATTGTGGTTGTCGAAAACGTGGTGCGCATCATGAACGAGGAGCGCCTGTCACCCCGCGAGGCCACCCGCAAGTCCATGGATCAGATTACGGGAGCCATCGTCGGCATCGCGCTGGTGCTGGCGGCGGTGTTCCTGCCCATGGCCTTCTTTGGCGGCTCGGTGGGCATCATCTACCGGCAGTTCTCCATCACCATTGTTTCGGCCATGCTGCTGTCGGTGCTTGTGGCCATCGTGCTCACGCCCGCGCTGTGCGCCACCATCCTGCGCAACGACGGCACCATGCGCGCCCAGAGCGGCTTCTTCGGCTGGTTCAACAAGAAGTTTGACGCCTTTTCGCTGCGCTATCAGCACCGTGTGGGCGTCATCACCCGGCAGCCCAAACGCTGGATGCTGGCCTTTGTCATGTTCATTGCCGCCATGGTCTTTCTGTTCCGTGCGCTGCCCACAAGCTTCCTGCCCGACGAGGACCAGGGCGCGCTGATGGTGCTCTACACCCTGCCTGCCGGGGCAACTCAGGAAGAAACCGTTGCCGTGGCCAAAAAAATCGAGGACTATTTCCTTGATCAGGAAAAGGACTGCGTGCGCGGTACCATGGCCATCATCGGGTTCAGCTTCTCCGGAAGCGGCCAGAACACGGGCATGGCCTTCATCGACCTGAAGGACTGGGAAGAGCGCGACAGCGAAGACAAGCGAGTGTTCGCCATTGCCCGCCGCGCCATGGCCCATTTCTCGCAGATCCGCGAGGCCATGATCTTTGCCTTTGCGCCGCCGGCCATCATCGAACTGGGCACGGCCACAGGCTTTGACTTCCAGCTGCAGGATCGCGGCGGCCTCGGTCACGAGGCGCTCACCGCAGCCCGCAATCAGCTGCTGGGCATGGCCGCGCAAAGCCCCGTTCTGGCCAAGGTCCGCCCCAACGGACAGGAAGACACAGCCCAGCTGCAAATCACCGTGGACCGTGAAAAGGCCGGCATGTTCGGTCTGTCGCTCGACAGCATCAACAACACCCTGTCCGCGGCCTGGGGCAGCGCCTATATCGACGACTTCATCAACCGCGGCCGCGTCAAGAAGGTGATGATCCAGGGTGACGCCCCCTACCGGATGGCACCGGAGGACTTCAACAACTGGTATTTCCGCAACAGCGCCGGCGAAATGGTGCCCTTCTCGGCCATCGCCACGGCCAGCTGGACCTACGGCCCCTCGCGGCTTGAACGCTATAACGCCTTCCCCTCGATCAATATCCAGGGTGAGGCGGCCCCCGGCCAGAGCTCCG
>CALUZP010000110.1 GCA_944325325.1 uncultured Desulfovibrionaceae bacterium | reverse complement strand
GGCCTATACCTACACCGAACCGCTCGTCGCACCGGAGTATGTGCTCGACTGCGCCCGGGCCGTCCGTGCGGCAGGCGGCCGCAACGTGCTGGTCACGGCCGCCTGGGTGGAACCCGACACACTCACCCCGCTGCTGCCGTTCATTGATGCAGCCAACGTGGACATCAAGTCCATGCGGGATACGTTCTACCGGACAAACTGCGGAGCCACGCTCGCACCCGTGCTCGACGCCATCAGGCAAATGCGCGCGGCGAACCTGCACCTTGAAATCACCAACCTGCTGATTCCCGGCCGCAACGACAGTCCTGAAGAACTACAGGATCTCATCCGGTTTGTCAGGGACGAGCTTGGCACTGAAACACCGCTGCATTTTTCCAGATTCTTTCCCCGGCATCGCCTTGCCACACTGCCTCCAACGCCTGAAGCAACGCTGGACGCAGCCAGACAGCAGGCACTGGCCGGGGGGCTGCATCATGTGTACCTGGGCAACACAACCCGCGCGGAAACGACCCGTTGCGCCGCCTGTGGCGCGCCGCTCATCCGCCGTGACGGGTTTGCCGTTGTCTTCAACCGCCTTGCACAAGGGGGGCGCTGCCCGGACTGCAACACCCCGCTCTATGGGAGATTTGCATGAGAACACCAGCTATTGCAGGCTATTGGTACCCGGATGATCCAAAGACGCTGGGCGGACTCCTGGACGTCTGGAAATCCTCAGAGCCTCCTTTTTCACCCCCTCCGGCCCTGCTGCTTGTGCCGCACGCCGGCTACGCCTATTCGGGACAGCTTGCGGCGGCCGCCTATTCGCGGCTGCCCGCGCAGGCCTATGACCAGGCCATCCTGCTCGCGCCCAGCCATCACGCGGCGCTCACAGGACAGGTCAGCGTGGAACCGGCTGACGAAGTGGCCACCCCACTCGGCCCGGTCACCTTTGACACAGCCCTGCACAAAGCACTGAGCCGCCTGCCTGGGGCTGTGTGCCTTGCCAGCGCTCACGCACAGGAACACAGCCTGGACATCCAGCTGCCATTGATCCGCCGCTTTCTGCCCGGCTGTCCGCTGGGCGGTCTGCTGGTCGGACAGCTGAGCCTGCATGCACCAGGAGGCCGCGAACGGCTTGCCGCACTGGCCGGGGCCCTGCATGCCCTGCTCACCCCCCGGACACTGGTCATCGTCAGCACAGACTTTACCCACTATGGAGCGGGCTTTGGCTACGTCCCCTTCCGCAGCGACATCGAACGCCGCCTCCGGGAGCTGGACGGCACTGTATTCAAAGCCTTTGCCTCAGGGGATCCGTGGCGGTTTGACGACATCATGCGTCAGACGCGGGCAACCGTCTGCGGCGCTTCCGCCATGCTGCTTGCCCTGGCATGCCTGCCTGACGGGGCGGTATGCACCCGGCTTGGCTACACGACCTCCGGCAGGCTGACCGGCAACTGGGAGCAGAGTGTCAGCTATCTGACCGCAATCGTGCATGCCGACTGGCAGCAGCCGGCCAGAATGCTCGAACAGCCGGCCCGGCCCGAAGCCGCCCCTTCAGAAAAAACGCTTTCCGCCGCCGCAGGCAGAGCGCTATTGCAACTGGCCCGTAAAAGTGTACAGGCAGCCGTCCTGCACGAGCCCGCACCCGATCCTGAAATCGAACTTCCACCCGCAGTCCTGAGCGAACTGTCGGCCTGCCAGGGCGCGTTTGTCACCCTCAACCGCCACGGACAGCTGCGCGGCTGCATTGGCGAAATCGCTCCGGATCGACCGCTGTGCCGCGTGGTTGTCGACCGTGCCCGCAGTGCAGCCCTGGAGGATCCGCGCTTCTATCCTGTCAGCCCTGCCGAGCTGGACGACCTGGACGTTGAGGTGTCTGTTTTGACGCCGCCTGTGCCCGTTCCCTCACCGGAAGCCATTCAGCCGGGCCTGCACGGTGTTATCCTGCAAAAACACGGCCACGCTGCCGTGTTTTTGCCCCAGGTGGCCACCGAACAGGGCTGGGACAGGGACACCATGCTGACACAGTTGGCCCGCAAAGCGGGCCTGGCCCCGGACGACTGGAAAGAAGGCGCGTCGTTCATGGTGTTCACCGCCCAGGTGCTGCACTAGTGGGGCCAGCCAGGCGCAGGCACCGAGGCACGGGACACTGAAACTGCACGCGGCCTGCCCCAAAACGTTTCCTGACTGAAAAATTGTCTGTATTGCATGCCCAGAAAGCTGGGAGGCCTTGAACCGGACAGTCTGGCTGCTGGGGCCGGGCTGTCCCTGAACAGCGTCTGACCTGCGCAGCCCGGCAACGGCCTATGACGGCAGATCACCCTATCTTCATACAAAACCTGTGGAGATTGCAGCGTATTGTCTGTTCCAGGCAACCCGCTTTCATAGGCCGCTCTTGTGAAAAAAACTTCATTATCAAGCGATCCCGACTCGTTATTGACACTTCAGATTGTTCCGTGCCAATGTCTTTTTTTCGCAGTTCTTCATACACCCTTTTTGGAGGTAGCTCTCATGATCAAACCGCTTCGCCTGCTCGCGCTGTGTGCCGCGTTGCTCCTCTCTGCCACGCCTGCCATGAGTGAAGACACCATCAAGATCGGGGTTCCCGGCGCCCACTCCGGCGACCTGGCTTCGTATGGCGTGCCCAGCCTCCGCGCCGCCCAGCTCGTCGTGGATGACTACAACGCCCGTGGCGGCATTCTGGGCAAGAAGCTTGAAATCATTGCCCAAGACGACCAGTGCAAGCCTGAACTGGCCACCAACGCGGCAACCCGCCTGATTTCTGATCATGTGAGCGTTGTCATGGGGCACATCTGCTCCGGCGCGACGGTAGCTTCGCTGCCGCTCTACACCAACGCCAAAATCATCTCCATGTCGCCCTCGGCCACCACGCCTCAGCTGACCCAGAGCGGCGAATACCCCTACTTTTTCCGCACGATTGCGCATGACTTCGATCAGGCCCGCCTGGCTGCCGGCTTCATTGCCAACCGCCTGCAGGCCAAAAGCATTGCCATGATCCACGACAACGGCGACTATGGCCGCGGCTATGTGGAAGCTGTGCGCGACAACCTGGGCGACAAGGCCAACATCGTGCTCTTTGAAGCGGTCAACCCTGATGCCGTGGACTTTTCGACTGTCGTGCGCAAGCTGCGCCGCGCCAAGGCTGACGTACTGGTGTTCGGCGGCTATCATCCGACAGCCTCCAAGCTCATCCAGCAGATGCGCCGCGAACGCGTGACCATTCCCATGGTCGGCCCTGACGGCCTGAAGGACCCCGCCCTCATCAAGATGGCCGGCAAGGACGCAGAAGGCATCTATACCTCCCAGCCTCAGGACACGAGCGATCTGCCGGCCTACAAGCATGCCCGCCAGCTCCATCTGGACAAGTACAACGCCGAGCCCGGCGCGTTCTACTACAACGCCTTTGCGGCCACGCAGGCGCTGATCAACGCCATGGAAAAGGCCGGCACCAGCACTGACACCCAGAAGATCATGGATGCCCTGCATAAGGAGTACATCGATACCCCCGTGGGCCGCATCCGCTTCAACGAACGCGGTGAGGCCGTGGGCGTGGGCCTGGCCATGTATCAGGTGAAGAACGGGGAATTTGTGGAACTTGAAGACCGCATCATGCTCGACTAACCGTTCCTCATGACAGGCCTGCTGCGGCAGGCCTGCTCAAGGGGGCCTTGCGCCCCCTTTTCTTCAGGAAACGCCGTCCGCAGCCTTGTGCGGACACAGATCTGCCACGCCCTAGCTACTCTGAGGCCGATGGCGCGGAAGCACTACCATGATCGACGAGCTGCTCTATTTTCTCGAACTGTTTTTCGGCGGCCTGACCAGAGGCAGCATCTATGCCCTCATTGCCCTGGGCTATACGTTGGTCTACGGGATCATTGAGCTTATCAACTTTGCCCATGGCGAAATCTATATGATCGGGGCCTTTACGGCGCTCATCGTCGCAGGTGTTCTTGGCATATACGGCTTCCCGGCCGTGGCCATCCTGGTCATCGCCTCGCTGGCGGCGGTCATCTGGGCCGCAGCCTACGGTTTCACCGTAGAAAAGGTGGCCTATAAGCCTCTGCGCGGCGCGTCCCGGCTTTCCCCGCTGATTTCAGCCATCGGCATGTCGATTTTTCTGCAGAACTACGTCATTCTGGCCCAGACCTCCGACTTCGTGCCCTTCCCCCAGCTGCTGCCCGATCTGCCCTTTCTTGAACATATCGGGTACATCATGGGACCGAGCGACTTCATCATTCTGGTCACGAGCACTCTCACCATGGTTTCATTGACCCTGTTCATCCGCTACTCGCGCATGGGCAAGGCCATGCGGGCCACAGCCCAGAACAGGACCATGGCCCTGCTGCTCGGCATCGACGCCAACAAAGTCATCTCGCTGACCTTCATCATCGGCTCGGGGCTTGCGGCCATTGGCGGCGTGCTCATTGCCTCGCACATGGGGCAGGTCAATTTTGCAATCGGCTTTCTGGCCGGCCTCAAGGCGTTCACCGCGGCCGTCCTTGGCGGCATCGGCTCTGTGCCGGGCGCCATGGTGGGCGGTATTGTGCTGGGACTTTGCGAAAGCTTCACAACCGGCTACTTCTCCGGCGACTATGAAGACGTGCTGGCCTTTGGCATGCTTGTGCTGATCCTGATCTTCCGTCCGGATGGCATTCTCGGCAAGGCCAAGGTGCAGAAGGTGTAGCCCCATTTCCCGTTCACTGCTTACGAAGCCGGAAAGAGTGTATCATGTTCAAACAGCGTTTGCTCAAAGCCGCTCTGGCGTCCGTCTGGTTCATGGTCCTGACGTTCCCGCTCATGGGCATTCAGCTCAACAGGGTGGAAAACGTCATTCACTGGCGTTTTGATCGTATCGCCATGCTGGGGGCAGGCATTTTTGTGCTTGCCATGCTCTGGCACTGGTGCTTCGAACGCCGCGCGCTGGGGCTGCCCCTCATCAAGCTGCCGGACAAGGTCGTCAACACGGCCTACAGTCTGCCCTCCAGGCCGCTTTTCCGCCGCGGGCTGCCGGCCGTCATCCTGATGGGCATGCTCCTCATGCCCATGGTCAGCTCCATCTATCAGACCAACATCATGATTTCCGCGCTGCTGTACGTCATGCTGGCGCTGGGGCTGAACATTGTCGTGGGGCTGGCCGGGCAGCTGGTGCTGGGCTATGCAGCCTTCTATGCTGTCGGGGCCTATACCTACGGCATGCTGTACGAATATTTCGGCCTGACATTCTGGGTATGCCTGCCCCTTGGGGGGTTGGCCGCCGTCATCGCAGGCTTTCTGCTCGGTCTGCCGGTCCTGGGGCTGCGCGGCGACTATCTGGCCATCGTGACGCTCGGCTTTGGTGAAATCGTGCGGCTGCTGCTCCTGAGCCAGGCCGATCTCACAGGTGGGCCGGCGGGCATTTCCAATATCCCCAGGCCCGGGTTCTTCGGCATGGAAATGTCCCTCGATCAGGTGACTACCTATATCTACTACCTGGTCCTGGGGGCCGTGCTGCTGACCATTGTCGTCATCTCAAGGCTGAAGAACTCACGGGTGGGGCTTGCCCTGCAGGCCCTGCGCGAGGACGAAATCGCCTGTGAGGCCATGGGCGTCAACACCACGCGCGTCAAGCTCTCGGCGTTTGTGCTGTGCTCGTGCTGGGCAGGGTTTGCCGGGGTCATCTTCGCGGCCAAAACCACCTATATCAATCCCGCAAGCTTCACTTTTATGGAGTCGGCCATGATCCTTTCCATGGTCGTGCTGGGCGGCATGGGATCGATTACGGGTGTGGTCATTGCCGCCATGGTGCTTATCCTCGCTCCGGAATATCTGCGCGCCTTCTCGGAATACCGGATGCTGCTGTTCGGCGCCATCATGGTGCTGATGATGATTTTCCGCCCGCAGGGCATTGTCTCCAGCGAACGCCGCCGCTACCGCATCCCTTCAGAGCGGCAGAGCGCGACCGAAAACAAGGAGCTGTCCGCATGAAACCCGTTCTTGAAGTCCGCGGGCTCTCACGCTTTTTTGGCGGTCTGAAGGCTGTCAGCGAGATCTCTCTGACCGTGGGCGAGCACGAAATCGTGGCGCTCGTCGGCCCCAACGGCGCAGGCAAGACCACTTTTTTCAACTGCGTAACCGGCATCTACACCCCCTCAGCCGGCGACGTGCTGCTGCACAACGGCGAAAAAACTACCCGGCTCAACGGGAAAAAGCCTCATCAGATCACAGCGCTGGGCATGGCCAGAACCTTCCAGAACATCCGGCTGTTCCCGGGAATGACCGTTCTTGAAAACGTCATGCTGGGCCGGCACTGCCGGACAAAGGCCGGCGTGCTCGGCGCGCTGCTGCGCAGTGCCGCTACCCGCAGGGAAGAACAGGACACCGTGGATCGGGCCTATGAACTGCTGCGCAGCGTCAATCTGCACAACGCCTATGCCTCGACAGCCAAGAACCTGCCCTACGGGGCACAGCGCCGGCTGGAAATTGCCCGCGCCCTGGCCACCGGCCCCAGCGTCCTGCTGCTTGACGAGCCGGCCGCAGGCATGAACCCCTTTGAAACCCGCGAGCTGGAAAACCTGGTCAAGGAAATCCGGAAAAAGTATAACCTCTGCGTGCTGCTGATCGAACACGACATGAACATGGTCATGTCCATGTCCGACCGGATTTATGTCATGGAGCACGGCTCATGCATCGCTGAGGGCACCCCGGAGCAGATCCGGCACAATCCCAAGGTGATCAAGGCCTATCTCGGGGAGGAAAGCGATGCTTGAGCTGCGCGACGTCGATACCTACTATGGCACCATCCAGGCCTTGCGCAACGTCAGCCTGAGCATCGGCGACGGGGAGATCGTCACGCTCATCGGGGCCAACGGTGCAGGCAAGAGCACCACGCTGATGACCATCTGCGGCATCCTGCACCCCCGGCATGGCGAAGTACTGCTTGACGGCGAGCCGATCCATACCCTGCCGCCCAACGCCATTGTCCGCAGAGGGATCAGCCAGGTGCCCGAAGGGCGTCTCATTTTCCCCGACATGACCGTACAGGAAAACCTCGATCTGGGGGCCTTCCTGCGCACCGACGAGGCAGGCATCCGGCAGGATATGGAATATGTGTTCTCGCTGTTCCCCATCCTGGCTGAACGCCGCAGGCAGACCGGCGGTACCCTTTCAGGGGGGGAGCAGCAGATGCTGGCCATTTCGCGCGCGCTCATGGGGCGGCCGCGTATCCTGCTGCTTGACGAACCGTCTCTTGGCCTTGCGCCGATCATCATCAGCCAGATTTTTGAAATCATCCGCAAGGTCAACGAGAACGGCGTTACAGTCTTTCTTGTCGAACAGAACGCCAACCAGGCGCTGCGCATCGCCCATCGCGGCTATGTGATGGAAAACGGCCGCATCGTCATGGAAGACTCTGCCGACAAGCTTCTGTCCAGCCCCCAGGTCCGACGGGCCTATCTGGGCATGTAGGTTCACCTCCTCCACTTCTGCACCGGGCCGGCCTGTCGCCAGCATGCCGGTCCGGTGCAGCCCATGCCTTCTCCCCGGCCCCATGCAAATTTATGTGCACGTCCCGTTCTGCCGCAGCAAATGCCGTTACTGCGCCTTCTATTCAGAGCCTCTGCGTCCCGACAGTTCAGAGCGCATGACGCGCTATCTTACGGCCATCCGTGAGGAATGGGCCTGGAAATGCGCCCGCCTGGCAGAACTGCAGGGCACTCCCCCGGTCATAACCTCCGTCTTCTTCGGCGGAGGCACTCCCAGCCTGCTGCCGGCCGAAGCATTGATCGAACTGCTGGACATGCTGCGTGCGGCGCTGCCCTTTGCAGCGGACGCAGAAATCACCCTTGAAGGCAATCCGGAATCACTGATCACTCCCGGCAGACTTGGCGTTCTGGCCCGCGCGGGATTCAACCGGCTGTCCATGGGCGCGCAGTCCATGGACAGAAACGATCTTGCGCTGCTTGGCCGCGTTCATCAACCCGAAGACGTGCGCACAGCCGTGCACCTGGCCCGCTCTGCCGGATTCGGCCATGTGGGCGTGGATCTCATCTGGGGCCTGCCAGGACAGACGGCCAGGACGTGGCTGCATCAGCTTGAAGCCGTACTGGCGCTTGAACCGGATCATGTTTCGGCCTATGGCCTGACCCTGGAACCCGGGACGCCTCTGGCCATGGACGTGGAAGCAGGACGCCTGACGCTGCCCGGCGAAGCCACGCTGTCTGACATGTATCTTTCCGGCAGCGCCCTGCTGGAGCGCCATGGCCTCATGCAATATGAAATTTCCAATTTTGCGCGTCCGGGGGCGGTCTGCCGCCATAACTGGGGCTACTGGACCGGCAAGGATTACCTGGGGATCGGACCGGCCGCCGTTTCGACACTGGGACATCGCCGGCTGAGCAACCCGGCGGATCTGGATCGCTGGGCCGCCGGCGTGGCTGCACATACTGAGCCTGAGGTGGAGGAACTTGATGCAGCCGTACTGGCCGAAGAACGCATCATGCTGCGCCTGCGCACCTGCGCCGGCCTGAACCTGGATGATCTGGCCGCGGCCACCGGGCAGGATCTGCTTGCCGGTCAGGGCCGTTTCGTGCAGGATCTGGCCCGTGCGGGGCTTGCCAGCCTTGAAGGGCGCGTCCTGCGCCTGACCCGGCAAGGCATGCTTGTTTCCAACGACATCCTGTCCCGCCTGCTTGAGCCGCCTGTTTTCTGCCATTGACGGCATGCGGCGTCAGGGAGTGTGCCGCCCCGGGCCGGGACTCTGCTTTCCCGATCCAGGCACGGACGCATGACTGCCGCGCTGCCGGAGCGGCTCCCGCGTGGAAGCCTACCCCGCCATGCTGAATTTTGTACATTGAACCTTCTATGCACTGTTGAGGAAGTCGTCATGACGCCATACGAACTTCGCCGGGACAACGTCCGCCGGACCATGCGCGAGGTCGGGCTTGCCGCGCTGCTTGTCAGCTCCCCGGCCACACGCTATTACCTTTCAGGCTTTGAACTTCACGATCCCCAGTTCAATGAAAGTGCGGGGCACCTCGTCCTGTCTGCCGACGGCGACGACTGGCTGTACACCGATCCACGATACCTGGACGCCGCCCGCCGGCTCTGGGATCCCGGGCACATCTTCATTTACGGCGCAGACGCCGCAGCCGAAATGGGCAGGCATCTGAGCGCCAGATTTCAGGGCGTACTCGGCTTTGAAGCCAAAACCCTGTCCTTTGCCTTCTGGCAAACCTTTTCTGAAAATCTCGGCAGCCTGGCCCTGCGCCCGGCCGACGGTCTGGCCAGCCGGTTCCGTGAAATCAAGGATGCCGATGAAATCGCCCGCATGCGTGAATCCTGCGCACTCAATCAGCGCATGATGGAATGGCTCCCTTCACAACTGGACAAGGGGCTGACTGAAACCGGGCTGGCCTGGGCCGTAGAGCGCTATTTTCGGGAACACGGTGCGTCCGAACTGGCCTTTGCAAGCATTGTGGCCTATGGCCCCAACGCCGCTCTGCCCCACGCCATTCCTTCACCGGACGTGCGCGTCGTACCTGAAGGGCCCGTGCTTGTTGACGTGGGCTGCCGGCTCAAGGGCTACTGCTCCGACCAGACCCGCACATTCTGGGTTGGAGACAAGCCGTCACCCGAATTTTCACGCACCCTGGCGCTGGTGCAGGAAGCCCAGCAGAAAGCCATCGATGTCATGCGGCCTGGCGTGCCGGCATGCGAGGTCTTTGCTGCTGCATGGAACCACTTTGCCGCCCATGGCGTCGAAAAGGCCTTTACTCACGGTCTGGGGCACGGCGTAGGCCTGGAAACCCATGAACCCATTTCACTCAACGCCCGCACCACACGTCCTCTGGAACCCGGTATGATCATCACTGTGGAGCCGGGCCTGTACTACCCGGAATGGGGCGGCGTGCGCTGGGAGCATATGGCACTCGTCACTGAGGACGGTATGGAGATCCTTTAGAGCCCTTTCAGTTTGAAACGCGTTGCGTTTCAAACCATACGCCTGTCGTTTCGCGAGAAAAACGCGGTTGTTCCGCCCACTTTGGGCCGGGCGGCGCTGTGCTGCCGCCTCTCATTCCGCCTTTTTCAAGGGCAAACGCTCTAACACAGCCCCAGCCGGGCCCAAGGCCAAGGTAAGGTGCGTCCCGCTTTCTGCCTCAAACGCCTGCCGTTCTGACGGCCCGGACGCTGCGCAGGACTTACCCCATGCCACAGCACAGCATGAGCGCGCCAGACGGCCAGACAGGCTGCTGCCTGTCCGGCGCCGATGCCGGGCATGGGCCGGCGCACCGGACACGGCTGGTCCCTGCACAGCGCAAAAGCGGGGGGATCCCCCATGCTGCAACAGCACGGCGGATCCCCCCGCTTTTGTATTCTGTCAGCCTCTGGCGGCGCTATTCGGCCTGGGCCTTGAGCGCCTCAGTCTGGGCGGCGGTGACGAGTGCGTCCACCAGTTCCTGAATTTCCCCTTCCATTACCTTGGGCAGGTTATACAGCGTCAGGTTGATGCGGTGATCCGTCACCCGCCCCTGCGGGAAATTATAGGTGCGGATGCGCTCAGACCGGTCGCCGGAGCCCACCTGCGCGCGGCGCTGGTCAGCCTGGGCGGCGTTCTGTTCCTCCTGCTTCATCTGCAGCAGGCGCGACATCAGAATCTTGAGGCCCTTGGCCTTGTTCTTGTGCTGCGACTTTTCGTCCTGGCAGCAGACCACAAGACCGGTGGGAATATGGGTCACGCGGACAGCCGAGTCCGTCGTGTTGACGCTCTGACCGCCAGGGCCGGAGGAGCGATAGACGTCAAAGCGCAGATCTTCGGGCTTGAGGTCGATGTCCACTTCCTCGGCTTCGGGCATGATGGCCACGGTCGCGGCAGAGGTATGGATGCGGCCCTGAGACTCGGTGGCGGGCACACGCTGCACGCGGTGGGTGCCCGATTCAAACTTCAGGCGGCTGTACACCTTGTCACCGGAAATCATGGCGATGATTTCCTTGTAGCCGCCGGAGTCCGAGGGACTTTCACTCATGATCTCCACTTTCCAGCCCATTTTTTCAGCATAGCGGGAATACATGCGGAACAGATCCGCGGCAAACAGCGCCGCCTCTTCACCGCCGGTGCCGGCGCGGATTTCGAGCAGGATGTTCTTTTCATCCAGCGGATCCGTCGGCAGCAGCGCGACCTTGAGCGCATGCTCAATGCTGGGCAGTTCCGCTTCGATGGCGTGGATTTCCTCCTGGGCCATGGCGCGGATGTCGGGATCGGTGTCGTGCTCAAGCTCGCGGTTGTCCTTGAGGTTCTGTTCCAGGCTCTTGTAGCGGCGGAACAGCTCGACCACTTCACGCAGATCGGCGTGGGCCTTGGTCAGCTTGCGATAGCGATCCTGATCCTCAAAGACGTCAGGAGCGGCAAGCGAGCGCTCCAGATCTTCATATTTGCGTTCCAGGCTTTCCAGTTTGGCGAACATGATCAACTCCGTGGGAGAAGAGGGACATGAATGACATCCGGCGGCACGACAAGCCGATCGCCCGCTTCCGGTCCGAGGACGGCAGCCAGGGCGGCTATGGCAACCTCAAGCTGGGTCCTGTCCGGCTCTCGCGTGGTCAGGCGCTGCAAAAGGAGCCCCGGCGCACGCAGGCAGCGCCCGCAGACGCCGTCCCCCATGCGCGCCGCATACAGAATGATCTCGTACGAAAGACAGCTGATGGGCACGAGCAGGGCCAGCTTGAACAAAACCGTCAGCGCATGTTTGAGCCAGAAGGACTCCGGCGTCCATACCAGCAGCAACGCCGGCACAAGCACCGTATGCGCCAGCACGGCCACAACCAGCACGAACAGCAGAAACGTGGTCCCGCAGCGCGGATGCAACCGGCTGAACCTGCGGGCTGTATCCGCCGAAACGACGCCTCCCGACTCAAAGGCCGCCAGCGTCTTGTGCTCCGCCCCATGATAGCAGAACACCCGGCGAATATCGGGCATGAAGCCGATGGCCACAAGATAGCCAAGCAAAATAACTACCTTGAACAAACCATCCCAAAGATGGAAGACAACGCCATCCACATCGCCGCCCAGGTCAAGCCAGTGCATGACCATGGACAGAAGATGGGGCAGAAGCACAAACAGCCCTACGGCAAGCAGCAGCGACACCAGAAGCGTCAGCATGAGCTGCCAGCTTTTGAGTTCCTGACCTGTCTCCCCCTGTACGGCATAGGAGGTCGAGCGGTTCAGGCAGCGGACGCCGTTGACCAGCGTTTCAATGAGAATGGGGAACCCGCGCAGCAGCGGGCGGCGCAGCAGCGCGCAACCGGTCAGCCGGAACCAGGGATGCCGTTCCACGGCGATGGAGCCGTCAGGCCGGCGCACGGCCATGGCCCAGGCTTCGCCATGATGCATCATGACGCCTTCCATGACGGCCTGTCCGCCGATCCGCGGTATTGTCCCCATAGCGCTCCCGGAAATCATTGTACAGTGCTGTCCGGCCACGGCAGCGCTGCCGGCAGACAACACAACAGAGAGCCGCAGACGTTTTCAGGAAGCAATGCTCCGGACGTCCGCAGCAGGCGCATCAGCCGGCTGCGCCAAAACCTCCCCGGGTTTTCCCCGGGGAGGTTCGTTATCGTGCGAAAAACAGCGCGGCTTCGCAACAAAGCGAAGATAAGCTACTTCTGAACCTTGGCGTACTTTTTGCGGAAGCGGTCGATACGGCCGGCGGTGTCGAGGAAGCGCTGCTTGCCCGTGAAGAACGGGTGGCAGTTGGAGCAGACTTCGACGTGCACGTTTTCGCCCTTGGTGGTCAGGGCTTCCACTTCAAAACCGCAGGCGCAGCAGATTTTCGCCTTGAACACTTTGGGATGAATCTTGTCTTTCATGACAAACTCCTTCGGGTATCTGAATGCGGGAAGAAGGATCCCCTTTCCGCAAGCGAATTCGAACAAGCAGCAATACATCAAATCGTTACAATTGGCAAGTGATCCCGGCAAGAAGTTTTACGGCAGCGCGTCACAGACTGGCGCGGGAACCACTTTTGGACTATGCTTGCCGGAGAACGTTCAGCCCGTCCGGCCGCACACACCGTAAAAAGGCGGCACGGAAACGAGCAGTCCTCAGCCCTGTGGAGGAACGCATGACAACCTTTTTCTGTCCCGTCCGGGGCGGTATGTCCCCTGCCCGCCTGCTGGCCGCAATTGCTCTGACAGTTCTGCTTGCCGCCTGCGGCGGAAACAAGACGCCGCAGCCTTTTGATCTTGAAGCCGATCACCTCTCAGACGTGCGCGATGCGCGCGCCTTCCCCCAGCAGCTGGAGGTCTTTGCCGCCAGGGCCGGGGCAGACCGTCTGCTTCTGTCCCCCTCTTCCCAGGCCGAACGCAACCAGCGCTTTGACCGGCTCTTCTTCAGCCCCTGGGGAAGCAAGCGCGCCAGCATCAAGGCGGCAGACGCCTTTGCCGGCATGGATCAGTACAGCCGGCTGCGGATCCGCAGTAAAAACCCCAAAGGCTATGCCGAAAACCTCCGCCTCTGGGACAGCGCCCGCTGGAACTCGCTGGTCACCAACACCCGGCGCGATCGTTTCCCCTCCCGCCTCGACAAAGGCGTCACGGTCAGGCAGGTCTCGGTGCGCGAGCTGCCCACAGAGCGACCGTGGTACGGCCATCCTTTCCATCCGGGGCAGGGTTTTCCCTTTGACACGTTCCAGATGTCGCTGCTGCCTCCCGGCATGCCCGTGCTGATTACCCACACCTCACGCGACGGGGCCTGGATTTATGTGGAAACAGCGCTGTTCGGCGGCTGGCTGCCCGTGGATTCGGTGGCGCTGGTCGACGAGCAGGCTATGACCCAATACCGGACGGGATCCTATGCGGCCATCCTGCGTGACGACGTGCCCCTGTGCGACGCAATCGGCACCTTCCTGACCATGGCAAGGGTCGGCACAGTCCTGCCCATCGTCGGACAGAGCGGCAGCTCGCTCGACGTGCTGGTGCCCTCGCGGGATCCGCTGACAGGCCGCGCCGTGTTCAGCACCGTGCGCCTTGCTGCGAACGTGGCCGCGCGCAAGCCGCTGCCCCTGACCGCCGGACGTCTTGCCGCCATCGGCGATCAGTTCATGGGTCAGCCCTACGGCTGGGGCGGCATGTTCGGCAACAGGGACTGCTCATCCATGCTGCGCGATCTGTTTGTGCCCTTCGGCATCTGGCTGCCGCGCAATTCGGCGGCGCAAAGCCGCAGCTGGCAGACCGTCTCGCTGGAAGGGCTTTCGCCCTCGGCCAAAATCGACCGAATTCTTACGCAGGGCAAACCCTTTGCCACACTGCTCTGGCTGCCGGGACACATCACGCTGTATGTCGGCCAGGAGCATGGCGAACCGGCCATTTTCCACTCGGTCTGGGGCGTGCGTACACAGGGGGATGGCAAGATTTCCGGCCGGTTCATTCTCGGCCGCACCATGATTACCTCTACCCGGCCGGGCCGCGAGCTCGACAGAGTCAAAGCAGGCACGCTCCTGCTTGACCGCATGGCAAGGATGACAATCCTCAGGTAGCCCGGCCTGCCGGAAACAGCGCCCCCTGACGCTGTGCACAACGCCCTGGACAGGGCGGCGCACCAACGTAACCTGTGCCCCGCCCTGCTGGCCTCCCCGGCGTGCTGCACGGCCTGCATATGCTGCATGCCGACGCTGCGCCAGAAACACGCGGGGCGCAAAGTGCGGGACATGTACAGAGCGGCAAGAGCAGCAGCCCCGGCCTGTCACCCCGCAAGAGCGCTGCCGGAAGCCGCACCGCAATCCATAGGGGGAGACCGGAAGCTGCCTGCTGCGGCCGGACACAGAAACGTTGCCGGAATACCGCCATGCGCCTTTCCGCTTCGGATCGCCTTCCGGCAGACGCCGGTGAGGCGGTCTGAGGATCCTCCGCTTGACCGCCATAGCGCTTTACACTAGGGTAAGCCTTTCTCCCTTGTTTTCACGGATCGCCTTTATGCCGAAGACGATCGCTCCCGCGTAATTTCGGACAAACGAGGTATTGTCATGGCTCACGAAAACGAAAAAATCTGGTTCGACGGGAATCTGGTCCCCTGGAATGAAGCCAAGGTGCATGTGCTCACCCATGCCCTGCACTACAGCACAAGCGTGTTTGAAGGCATCCGCGCCTACAAGTGCCAGGATGGCTCTTCCGCCGTGTTCCGTCTTGACGCCCATGTCAAGCGCTTCTTCAACTCGGCAAAGATCCTTGGCTTTGCGATTCCCCATACCTACGATGAAATCTTCAACGGCATTGTGGACACGCTGAAGGCCAACAAGCTGGCCGAAGGCTATATCCGTCCGCTGTCGTTCGTGGGCCTTGGCAACATGGGCGTCTACCCGGGCGACAATCCGGTGCAGACCATCATCGCCGTATGGTCCTGGGGCGCCTACCTTGGCGCCGAAGCCCTGGAAAAGGGTATCCGCGTCAAGACCAGCACCTTCACCCGCAACGCCGTAAACAGCATGATGAGCAAGTCCAAGGCCGCCGGCAACTATGTGAACTCCGTGCTGGCAAAGATTGAAGCCAAGCAGGACGGCTATGATGAAGCCATCATGCTCGACAGCGCCGGCTATGTGTCTGAAGCCACGGGCGAAAACTTCTTCATGGTGCGCGACGGCGTCATCAAGACCGCGCCGCTGACCTCCGTGCTCGACGGCATCACCCGCAACTCGAT
Source organism: uncultured Desulfovibrionaceae bacterium (assembly GCA_944325325.1). Lineage (GTDB taxonomy): Bacteria > Desulfobacterota > Desulfovibrionia > Desulfovibrionales > Desulfovibrionaceae > Avidesulfovibrio. The sequence goes on along the minus strand of CALUZP010000110.1, from coordinate 34,713 downwards.
CATCAAGCTGGCCCGCGACATGGGGTACACCGTGGAAGAACAGCTCTTCACCCGCGACGAAGTCTATGTGGCTGATGAAGCGTTCTTCAGCGGCACCGCCGCCGAAATCACTCCGATCCGCGAACTGGATCACCGCGTCATCGGCGAAGGCAAGGCCGGCCCGGTGGCCAAGGCCCTGCAGGCCGCGTTCTTCAAGGTCGCCAAGGGCCAGGATCCCCGCTATGCCCAGTGGCTGACCCACTACACCTTCTAAACGCCGTCTCTTCGCGCGCCGGCAGTCTCGGCTGCCGGCGCGCGCCGGGACATAACGCCGGGAGTCAGGCGACCGTCCCGGAACCGAACTGTACATGAGTCACGCTTCGCTGGCAGCCCGCTACCGCCCGCAAACCTTTGCCGAAGTCACCGGACAGGATACCGTAAAGGCCATCCTGTCGCGCGCCGCTGCAGAAGACAAGGTGGCCCCTGCCTATCTGCTCAGCGGTACTCGCGGCGTCGGCAAGACAACCATTGCCAGAATTTTTGCCAAGGCGCTCAATTGCGCCCACGCGCCAGTGGGAGAGCCCTGCAATCAGTGCGAGGCGTGCAGGAGCATCACCCAGGGCAGCTATGTCGACGTGGTCGAAATCGACGGCGCGTCCAACCGCGGCATCGACGACGCCCGGCGGTTGCGCGAAACCATCGGTTACGCGCCCATGGAAGGCCGCTACAAGGTCTTCATCATCGACGAAGCCCACATGCTCACCAAGGAATCCTTCAATGCCCTGCTGAAGACGCTGGAGGAGCCGCCGCCACACGCCACGTTCATCCTCGCCACGACCGAACCGCATAAATTTCCTGTCACCATCGTCAGCCGCTGCCAGCATTTTGTCTTCAAGGCCCTGTCGGAGGCGGAGCTTGTCAGGCATCTTGAAAATGTGCTCGATCGCGAACGCCTGCCCTATGAGGAATCCGCCGTCCGGCTCATTGCCCGGCGCGCCGCAGGCAGTGTCCGTGACAGCATGTCGCTGCTGGGCCAGACTCTGGCCCTCGGTGAAGACAGGCTGACCGAAGCCGCCACGCGCACTGTGCTGGGCCTTGCCGGGCAGGAACTGTATACCGAGCTGCTGGATGCCATCGCCAGGCAGGACTGCGTGGCCGTAGCCACCCTGACCCGAAGCCTTCTGGAGGCCGGCGCGGACATCGGGTTCTTTCTGCGCGAACTGGGCCTGTTGTGGCGCAATCTGTTCCTGCTGCGCCAGGGAGGCAGCCAGGCGCTGCCGCTCATCGACATGCCGGAAGGTGAAGCCGCACGCCTGTTGTCGCTGGCAGAAAGCTTCGAGCTGTCCGTTATCCATGCGGCCTGGCAGATGACGCTCGAAGGCCAGCGCCAGGTGCTCACCAGCCTCGAGCCCTCGGCCGCTCTGGAGCTTCTGCTGCTCAACCTCTCCCTGCTGCCGCGCCTTGCCTCCATGGAGCTGATCTCGCGTGCCAGGGCCATGAGTGAATCCTCCTCTGGAGCCACCGCTGTTACAGCGCCTGCCAGCCGGTTGCCAGCCGGAACGCCTTCTGCAGCCACGCAGGCTCCCAGGACTGCGCAACGCCCCAGCACACCGCAGCCACAGGCCGCTGCCCGGCCGGCGGCGCCGGTGGCGGCAACCTCAGCCTCACAGGCTCAGGTCCGTGCAGTCCGCCAGCCCTCGCAGGAACACAGGACTAAGGCACCGGAGCTGACCACCCCCCCGCAGGGACGTCCTCCTGTCAGCACTGAGGCTCCCGCCCGTCCTCGGACGTCTGCCACATCGTCCGCCGCGCCGCCTGTTGTGCCACAAACACCGGCACAGACGCCTGCGGCAGATGCACCGGCAGACGACGCCAGGGACGCGTCGAGCCAGGAAAGCGATCTATGGCCCTGTCCGTGGGAGGATGTACGCCAGTACTGCCTTGAGCACCTGCAACCGGCCATGCCCCTGCGCTCCATGCATCTGCAGCATGTCCGGGGCGAGTGCGAGGCCGGCACGGTGACTCTGCGCGTCGGCAGCCGCATTGAGTATGACAACCTTGCCGCTGCAGACAGGCAGGCCTGCCTTCGTGATCTGATTTGCCAGCGCGCCGGCAGACCTGTGGAAGTCCGGCTTCTGCCGCCGGAACGCACAATTATCACGGAAGGCGATCGCAAAAAGCGCATGGCCGAGCACAAAGCCGTACGCCTCCTGCAAGACCATTTTGGCGCATCGCTGCTGCGCTGCCTGCCGCTGTCACCAGCGGCAGCTGCCGACAAAGGCGCGCCCTCTTCCCATTAACCCACACCCTTCTGGAGAATTCCATGCCCAACATGAACGATATTCTGCGCCAGGCCAACGTGATGCAGAACAAGCTTGCCAAGCTGCAGCAACAGATGGCCGACAACACCGTCGAAGCGTCCAGCGGCGGCGGGATGGTCAAGGTCGTGGCCAACTGCAAGCAGGAAATCAAATCGATCACCATTGATCCCAAGGCGCTGGAAGGCGGCGACGCCGAGATGCTGCAGGATTTGGTGCTGACGGCAGTCAATGAAGCCCTGCGCGTTGGCAAGGCCACCATGGAACGCGAAATGTCCGCCATTACGGGTGGTATCCGCCTGCCTGGCATCATGTAACGCCGTTTTCCCAAACGGCCTGTGCGGGCAACCGGCCCACCAGGCTTGAGGGAAAGCACAACAGGCTGCTTTGCGGAAGGCAGCACTGTGCTGTCAAGAAAGCGCTAAGGCGACGCCGCGTTAGAGCGTTTTGCCATTGAAAAAGGCAGAACGCGAGGCGGCAGCACAGCGCCGCCCGGCCAGAAGTGAGCGGAAAAACCGCGGTGTTTGCGCGAAACGACAGGCCGTATGGCTGGAAACGCAACGCCTTTCAAACTGAAAAGACTCTAGAGGACGCTGCGCTGGCAACACCCGTAGGCCAACCGGCGACGCGTGTTGCCAGCGCAGCGAATTTCATACACTTATCCGAGGTCGGAGGAGCACTCCGGCCTTATTTTCGTCTCAAGGGTGTTTTGTGGAACGTATTCCTGAACCATTGCAGGCGCTTGTGCGCCGTCTCGGCCGTCTTCCAGGTCTGGGGCCCAAGTCAGCCATGCGCGTCGCCATGACGCTGCTCAAGTGGCCTGAAGCAGAGACACGCCAGCTTGGTGAAAGCATCGCCCGGCTGCGTGATGAACTGCATCTGTGCTCCCGCTGCGGCGCGCTGACCGAAACCGATCCCTGCGCCATCTGTACTGATCCGTCGCGGAATGACGAGCAGCTCTGCGTCGTCAGCGAGTGGGACAGCATGCTGACGCTGGAAGAAGGCGGCTTTTTCAAGGGCCGCTATTTCATCCTTGGCGGCCTGCTTTCACCGCTCGGGGCTCAGGAAGAGGGACAGCCTGACATCCAGCATCTTGAATCCCGGATTGCTGAAGGACAGATCAGGGAAGTCATTCTGGCACTGGGCGCCACTGTCGAGGCCGAGAACACGGCAGCCTACCTGAGGGCAAAGCTGACCCGGCGTTTCCCGGGCATCAGGGTCTGCCGCCTGGCCCAGGGGATTCCTCTGGGCGCAGAAGTCAAGTTCATGGATCGCGAAACGCTGCGTCAGGCGCTTCAGTACCGTCAGGATTTCTGATTACGGTACAGCCCGCTGTCACCCCAGACAGAGTTTGCATGGAACCGCTCCTCACAGAAAGACAAGCCCAGATAGCAGCAAACCTGTCCCGCGGAACTTCTGCCTTTCTTTCTGGAAGGTCTGCAGCAGCGACAGCAGGGGGCCGGCTTCAGAAAGTTTGCCGCACAGGCCGGAGCAGCCCCGTGGGGGATCTGCCCCGCGGGACTCCAGTGAATAATACGGCACCAGCACTGCTGTTCTGGCGCTGCCCACCTGCCTCCGGTCTGCGGGAAAAGTCAGCCAGACACTCCGGGGCAGCATGGGAACACAATATGCGCATCTGCTTCCCCTTTCCTGCTCTGCGCTCTGCCGTGCGTTCCATCCCCAGGACATTTGGCCAGCCGGACATGGGCGTCTTAGAGCCTTTTCAGTTTGAAAGGCGTTGCGTTTCCAGCCATACGGCCTGTCGTTTCGCGCAAACACCGCGGTTTTTCCGCTCACTTCTGGCCGGGCGGTGCTGTGCTGCCGCCTCGCGTTTTGCCTTTTTCAATGGCAAAACGCTCCAGCTCCACGTTGCCGGGAAGCGTCCTGCCATCAAACCGCATTGCATTATTTTTTATAACCAATACAACTGGATATAATGCCTTTTTGAACGGCTGCACCCATCACGGCTCTCAGGAAAACCCAGAGGAATATGCCCTATGACCATCGAGTTGTGCCCGCTCGAGCCAGCCGACCGGGAGACATTCATTCACGATCTGCAAGAATCGTTTGCCGTGGCGCTTGTCGAAACCTACGGAGAACAGGCCGCAGACCTCATCCCGAGACATGAAATCGAGGCATCTCTGGACGCCTGCGGCGCCGAGTCCTTTCATATCATGGCAAATGGCCAAAAAGCAGGCGGCGTCGTACTCATCATCGACAGGGCAACCAGACACAACAAACTGGAGCTGTTGTTCATCAATCCGGCTGTACACAGCAAGGGCCTGGGCCTGCAGACCTGGAAACTGATCGAGGCGACTTATCCGGATACACTCGTCTGGGAAACGATCACTCCCTACTTTGAAAAGCGCAATATCCACTTCTATGTGAACAAATGCGGCTTTTGCATCGTGGAATTCTTCAATCCCCGGCACAGGGCAGAAGAGTGCACGGATATGACTGTGCCGGGAAAGGACTATTACTTCCGTTTTGCCAAAAGAATGATGGGATAAGGCGCTGCCGCAGCCCTGTATGCTTCTGCACCGGCTTGCCCGGCTGGCGGCACGGTTTGCACTTGCCGGCAGCGCCGTCCATATTATACTGTTCCAACGACACAAGATACAACCAGAGGACGCACCATGAACATTGCCAAGCTCATCGCGCAACGCAGCACTCCCTTCTGTTCTGTGGAGTTTTTTCCTCCCCGTGACGAAGCTCAGTGGGAGCCGTTTCTTGAAGAAGCGCGCCGCATCTGCGAACTGAAACCGTTGTTCGCCTCGGTAACCTACGGTGCAGGCGGCTCCCGCCAGGATTCGACGCTGGACATGGTGATCCGCCTCAAGAAAACCTTTCAGCTGGAAATCATGGCGCATCTGACCTGTGTGGCCGCCTCGGAACAGCGCATTACCGACTTTATCACACAGCTTCAGGCGGCAGGCGTGGACAACGTGCTGGCTCTGCGCGGCGATCCGCCCCATGACGGCGCAGTTGACTGGACGCATTCGCCATTTCTGCACGCGTCCGATCTGGTGCGCTTTGTGCGGGCGCGCTTCCCGCATATGGGGATTGGCGTCGCGGGGTACCCGGCTCCGCATCCGGAATCCCCCTCCTTCTCCAGCGACTGGCGCCATACAGTAGGCAAAATTCGCGAAGGTGCAGACTTTGTCGTCACACAGATGTTTTTTGATGTCCGGGAATATTTTTCCTTTGTCGAACGGCTGCACGAACTGGGGGTGGATGTTCCGGTCATCCCTGGCATCATGACCATCCAGAACTTTGAATCGCTCCGGCGCATCCTGTCCATGTGCGGGGCCAACATCCCGGGCAAGCTCTATCTTGAAATGGAGGCTGCCCATGAACGGGGCGGCGCTGAAGCCGTGCGCGAAGTCGGAACCCGCTACGCCGTGGAACAAATCCGCCGGCTCCTTGACGGCGGCGCTCCGGGCATCCATCTGTATACACTGAACAAGTCAGCACTCTGTCTGCGCATTGCCAGGGAGGCCGGACTGCTGTGAGCGATCTGGCCTCGCTGCACCCTGCGCGCATCCTTGTCTGCCAGCTCAGGCAGATCGGCGACGTGATTCTGGCCACCCCGGCAATCGAGCTGCTCAAGCGACGTTTTCCGGCGGCGGCGCTGCATGTCGTCACCGAAAAAAAATGCGCGCCAGTGCTCTATGGCAACCCGCATATCGATACCATCTGGGAACTGGATAAAGCCGCTCTGTCACCGTTCCATCGCGAACTGGCCTGGTACTGGAACGTCGCACGACAGCATTTTGACCTTGTCATCGACTTTCAGCAGCTGCCGCGCTGCCGCTGGATTGTGGGCTTCAGCGGCGCGCCGGTGCGTCTGTCCTTTACAGCGCCGTGGTACAACCGGCTTCTCTATACGGACATGGTACCCCTCAGGCACGCCTATTCCGCCTCCCATAAGGCCAGCCTGCTGGAACCGCTGGGCATAGAATGCCACAACGAGCCGCCACGAATCTATCTTGCCGAATCAGAGCGCCTCGAAATAAGGAAGCACCTCGCGCAGCTCGGACGCGTTCCCGGTCAGCCGATCGTGACCCTGGGCGTCACACACAAGGACAACGCCCGGCGCTGGCCGGCCGAGCACTATGCCCGTCTGGCTGACGCGATGATCAAGGCCGAACCGGGCATTGCCTTCCTCCCCTTGTGGGGCCCTGGTGAAAAGGATACGGTGGACAGACTCATTGCCGCCATGTCCCCGGCTGCACGCGCGGCAACCCTCCTTGTGCAGTACGCCCCCACACTGCGGCGCATGGCGGCCTGCATCGCTGAAGCCTGCCTGCACATAGGCAACTGTTCGGCCCCGCGCCACATGGCGGTGGCAGTGGGCACACCGTCATGCATCGTGCTTGGCGCTTCAAACGATACCTGGACATATCCATCCCCCTGGCATCAGACCGTGCGCCTGGGGCTGCCCTGCCAGCCCTGCCGGGGCGACAACTGTCAGAAAAATTTCCAGTGCCTGCGCGAACTGCAGCCCGAGGCCGTTCTGGACACGGCTCTGGATCTCCTGCGACGCCGCCTTGCCTCCGGACACGCCTGTTCCCCCGCCGCCTTGCTTGACGATTCTGCCGTTCAAGCCTACACAAAGTAGTAAATACGACCGTGCTTCATTCTCATTCTGGCAGAGACAGGGGGAGTTATGCCGCTTCATTTTCCTGTGCCGTCCCGTTCCGGTAATACGGGCGGGGCCTTTTCATCTGCACCGGAACTGCGCGCCGTCGTCATCGCAGCAGGGGTCGCCCAGTTTCTTCTGCCGTTCATGGTTTCCGGCCTGACCCCCATGCTGCCTGCCATCGGCACGGATCTTTCCGCCGGCGCTATGGAACTGGGGCTTGTGGGCGCTGTATACTCCCTGTCCCTGGCGATTTTCCATCTGCTGGCCGGCCGCATGGGCGATATAATCGGCCGGCGGCGGCTGTTCATGACGGGCCTGAGCATCTTTCTGTGCATGGCGGCACTGCTGCCTTTCTCGCCAAACATGACCATTTTCCTGTGTCTGCGCTTTACTCAGGCCGTAGGCACAGCCATGATGAACACCTCTGTGCTGGCCATCCTGGTCGCCTGTGCACCGCCGGCCGTGCGCGGAAGGCTCATCGGCATCGCCACAATCGGTGTATTCGCCGGTATTTCGTGCGGGCCGGCCATTGGTGGCTTTGTAGCCAGCACCCTCGGCTGGAAATGGCTGTTCTGGGGTGTTGTGCCCATCGGGCTCGTGGCCTGGGGACTGATGGCCTTTACCGTCAAAGACGAATGGACAAGCCATCCTGACAGTCCCTACGACTGGCGAGGGGCAGCCTGCTGGTTTTTCGGCATGACCGGGCTGGTATGCGGCATCACCTGGATCCGCAACGGCGCCTGGGCCTGGCTGATGATGGCTGCGGGCATTCTCTTTTTCGTGCTTTTTTTCCGGGCAGAGTGGCGCGTGCTGCGACAGGGAGGCATGCCGGTGCTCGACCTGAACATGGTGGCCCATAACCGCCAGTTTCTGTTCAATGGACTGATTTCACTCATCAATTACAGCACGGTTCTGGGGCAGGTTTTTCTTTTCAGCCTCTATGCACAGTTTGCGCAGGGGTTAAGCATGATGCAGGCAGGCATCCTGCTGAGCATCCAGCCTCTGGCCCAGTTGATCCTTGCCCCGGTGGCCGGACGGCTTGGTGACAGACACGGCCCTGTCCCGGTGGCCACGGCAGGCCTTGTGCTGTGCGGCATCGGCCTGTTTATTGCAGGTTTTCTCGGTCTGGACTCGCCCGTCTGGATCACGGCCTGCTGCCTCGGGTTCATCGGCATCGGGCTCGGTTTCTTCGGCGCACCCAACACCAGCGCCATCATGGGCAGCGTGCAGGGCGCCTATCTGAGTCAGGCCTCGGGCATTGTGGGCACCATGCGGACCATGGGCATGATGACAAGCCTCGTCACCGTGTCTCTGACCATGAACATCTATTTCGGGGACGGTGCCGTCAGCCAGGACAATGTGGAACTGTTCATCAAGGCCATGCGCTGGGACTTCAGCATATTCAGCCTGCTGAACTGCATTGCCCTTGTCCTCAGCTGGCGTCTTCTGCGCCGTCCGCGCATGACAACGGACGCAAGACCATGAACACGCTTCTTCTTGACTGCGGCAGTGGAGGCAGGGCCTCGCAACGCCTGATTGGCGACGTGTTCCTGCGGCATTTCGACAACCCCGTGCTGCGCACGATGGACGATGCGGCCAGCCTGACCCTGCCGCACGGCCGCCTGGCCATGAGCACAGACGGCTATACCGTTACGCCGCTGTTCTTTCCCGGAGGCGACATCGGTTCCCTGGCCATCCACGGCACGGTGAACGACGTGTCCATGCTGGGCGCGCGGCCGCTATGGCTGACGTGCGCGTTTATCCTCGAGGAAGGGCTTGATCTGGACATTCTGGAGCGTGTGGCCGCATCCATGGGCCGCGCGGCCAGGCGGGCAGGCGTGCAGATCGTGTCCGGTGACACCAAGGTGGTGCCCCGAGGCATGTGCGACAAACTCTTTGTCACGACCACAGGCATCGGCGAGCGGCTGGCCGAACCCGCGCCATCTGGCAGCAGGGCCCGCCCTGGCGACGCCATCCTGATCAGCGGGGCTATGGGCGATCACGGCCTGGCTGTGCTTGGCCAGCGCGACAGCCTGTCATTCCTGTCAGGGATTGAAAGTGACAGCGCCCCGCTCAACGGTCTGGTTGAGGCCCTGATGCTTGAGGTTGGCGACATCCATGTGCTGCGCGACCCCACCCGCGGGGGCCTTGCGACAACACTCAACGAAATTGCCGGACAGTCCGGCGTGGCGTGCCTGATCGAACAGGAGGCCATCCCGATCCATCCAGCCGTAGCGGCAGGCTGTGACGTGCTGGGGCTCGATCCTCTGTACCTGGCCAACGAAGGCAAGCTGATCTGCATCCTGCCGGAAGCAAAGGCCGACGCCGCACTGCGCGTGCTGCGGAGCCTCCCCTATGGCGAGGAAGCCGCGCGTATCGGCACGGTGCAGGCCCCTGAAGCGCCTTTTAAACCGGGACAGGTGGTACTGCAGACGGCCATCGGCGGGCGCCGGCTGCTTGCCATGGCTGAAGGCGCGCAGCTGCCGCGCATCTGCTAGCACGCCACCGGCCTGTCATGCCTTCAGGAGATACGAACGTCACAGAGACGCCACGCCATACAGCACGCGACGTCCAGTCCTGCGGGGCGCAGCCGGTTCTCCAGACGGACGGTCTCCTTGGATTCAGGAACCGGTATGCTGCCAGCATCCGCCACTGCCGGGCTCCTGCACTGGGCACCGGCACCCGTGCTTGACGTTTTGTGAAAAACCGCTAAACTCTTTTTCAGAGTGCAGACGCTTCTGCGAGTGAAGGTCGCACGAAGGGGTACACCACCTCGGGTGTAGTATCCTTTCGTGCGGCCTTTTTTTGTTGGATACAACACGCCCTGTGGAGGGGAACAATGCTGCAAGTCAACGGCACGGAGCGCAACGCGGACGGCCTGACCGTAGAGGCCCTGATTGCTCAGGAAGGGCTGCCACGCGATCGGGTGGCTGTGGAGCGCAACGGCGAAATCGTGCCACGCGCCCGCTATGCGGACACAGTGCTGCAGGATGGCGACCGTGTGGAAATCGTGCGGTTTGTGGGAGGCGGCTAGAGCCGGTCAGCCTGAACGGTCTCTGGCAGGGCAGGCGCACAAAAAAAACGCTGCGCGCGTGCTCCGGTTCAAATGCATCATGTGCCGCTGTCATGCGGCAAAAAACTGGCAGGCGCTGCCTGCGGAGAACATGCCAATGGCTCTGGACAGAATCCGCATCCGGCTCAACGGCGATCCTGCCGAGACGCCGGAGGGAACACGGCTGCGCGATCTGACCGTCCAGCCAGATGGTGCGCACACGGGACTCATCCGCATTCTGAACGGGTACCAGACAGAAGACAACCCGCTGCTGCACGAAGGCGATCAGGTCGTGCTTGTGCCCAGAGGCGTCTATCCGTCTCCCCGGGCACTTAAGGCCATGCTGGCCGCGCGCAACACGCCGGGGCTGGCAGACAGACTGACCCGGGCGCGTGTGGGCATTGCCGGGCTGGGCGGCCTCGGCTCCCATGTGGCGACAGCCCTGGCCCGCACGGGTGTCGGCCATCTGCATCTGGTGGATTTTGACGTGGTGGAGCCAAGCAACCTCAACCGGCAGGCGTACCGTCTTGCTCATCTGGGACTGCCAAAGACAGAGGCGTTGCGGCGTGAGATTGCCGACATTGCGCCCTATTGCGAGGTGACGGCCGATCAGATCCGGATAGATGCCGCCAACGCGCCCAGGTTGTTTGCCGGTGATGACATCGTCTGTGAAGCGTTTGACGATCCCGCAGCCAAAGCCATGCTGGCAGATGCCGTGCTTGGAAGCCTGCCGTGCGCAACGCTGGTCGCGGCGTCGGGCATGGCAGGATACGCCTCCGGCAACACCCTGGTAACAAGAAAAATCACTGATCGCTTTTACTTGTGCGGCGACGGGGAAAGCGAGGCAGGCTACGGCGTGGGGCTGATGGCCCCGCGGGTGATGCTTTGCGCCGGACATCAGGCCCTGATGATTCTGCGGCTCATTGCCGGGGAAACAGACGCCTGACCGGCCTGTAAACTGGTTCAGCGTCAGACTGAACCTTCTGAAGGGCGCGGAATCAAATCCACGCCCAGGGACATGGGAAAACGCGCCAGAACAAGGCGCGCCGGCAGGCTTCCCCAGGCGCATGCGCGTGCGGAGAGGCCTGTCACAAGAGCCCGCGCCAGATGCGGGCCAGCTTTCAACTTTTCAGGGGCAGCAGCCATGGAAGCAGTTATGGAATGCAATGATACGTTGACTCTGGGCGGCAAGACTTTTTCTTCCCGCTTCATTCTCGGTTCCGGCAAGTACTCGCTGGATCTCATCCGTGCGGCGGTGGATCGGGCCGGCGCACAAATCGTGACGCTGGCCGTGCGGCGGGCCAATCCTGGCGGCGCGGACGACATCCTGGACTACATTCCCAAGGAAGTGACGCTGCTGCCCAACACCTCCGGCGCGCGCAACGCCGATGAGGCTGTGCGCATCGCCCGGCTGGCCCGCGAAATGGGCTGCGGTGATTTTGTCAAGCTCGAAATCATGCGCGACACCCGCTACCTGCTGCCGGACAACGCCGAAACCATCCGTGCTACCGAACGCCTCAGCCACGAAGGCTTTGTCGTTTTGCCCTACATGTATCCGGATCTCTATGTGGCCCGCGATCTCGTCGAAGCCGGCGCAGCAGCCATCATGCCGCTTGGCGCACCCATCGGTTCCAACCGTGGTCTGAGTACCCGCGACTTCATCCAGATCCTGGTCAACGAAATCAAGCTGCCCATCATCGTTGACGCGGGCATCGGGCGGCCTTCGCAGGCCTGCGAAGCCATGGAAATGGGCGTGGCCGCCGTGATGGCCAACACCGGCATTGCCACGGCCGGCGACGTGCCCTTGATGGCGGAAGCCTTTGGTCTGGCCATCAGGGCCGGCCGTGCAGCCTATCTGGCCCGGCTTGGCCGTGTGCTGTCCTGCGGCGGCGAAGCCTCGGATCCGCTGACCGGCTTCGTCCGCAGCTGATCTCCCGGCATACTGCCTGGGGCAGGGCCGCCGTATTTCCGGCCGGCCCGCCCCTGGGCTGCAGCCGCAGAAAAACACAGCCTCTCAACCGCCTTGCAACGGCCAGAAATACGATTCCCTCGGCTTCTGCCGCCTTCTGGCAGGCCGGCCTCCCAGAGCAGGGACGGCCGCAAACCACAAAGGATGCTTTGATGAAACACATCAGGGAACTGGATCCCAGGAACCGCATTGATCACATGGCCTACCTTCCGGACATGGAAGTCATCGATTCGGACGTCATGGAACAGGTACTGGCCGCGCAGCAGGCCTACACGCCGGAAGCGTTCAGCACGGCCGACGTGCGCGAGGCGCTGGCCGCCGGAACGCGCACGCCGAGGCACTTTGCGGCGCTATTGTCGCCGGCCGCCGATCCCATGCTTGAGGAAATGGCCAGGCTTGCCACGGCCGAAACACAGCGCTGGTTCGGCAATGCCGTGACCCTGTTTACACCGCTTTATATTTCCAACTACTGTGAAAACTATTGTGTCTACTGTGGATTCAACCGGCACAACCGGATCCACAGGGCCAAGCTGGATCCTGCGGGGATTGATCGCGAAATGCGCGCCATTGCGGCCACAGGCCTGCAGGACATCCTTATTCTGACCGGCGAAAGCCGCTCCTCGTCGAGCGTGGAATACATTGGCGAAGCCTGCCGCCTGGCGCGCAAGTACTTTCGCGCCGTAGGACTTGAAGTCTATCCGCTCAATACTGAGGAATACGCCTACCTGCACCAGTGCGGGGCGGATTATGTGACGGTCTTTCAGGAAACCTATGATTCCGACCGGTACGAGCAGCTCCATCTGGCCGGGCACAAGCGGATCTTCCCCTACCGGGTGAACGCCCAGGAACGCGCTTTGCGCGGCGGCATGCGCGGCGTGGGCTTTGCCGCGCTGCTCGGCCTCTCGGATTTCCGCAAGGACGCCCTGGCCACGGGAATGCACGCATGGCTGCTGCAGAAAAAATACCCGCATGCGGAAATCGCGTTCTCATGCCCCCGGTTGCGGCCGATCATCAACGACGACACCATCAACCCCAAAGACGTCCACGAGCGCCAGCTGCTGCAGGTCATCCTGGCTTACCGCCTGTTCATGCCCTTTGCCGGGATCACCATTTCCACCCGTGAGCGGGCAGGGTTCCGCGATCACGTCATCGGTATGGCGGCCACCAAGATCTCTGCCGGTGTGGATGTGGGCATCGGCGGCCACAGTGACGAAAGCAGCGACCGCGGTGACGGTCAGTTCGAAATCTCCGACGGCCGGTCAGTCCCTGAAGTCAGGGCAGCCGTCCTTGCCCGCGGCCTGCAGCCTGTCATGAGCGACACCATCTATGTCTGACATTGTCTGCGTGACCTGCCAGGCCCTGTGCACCGAGCCCCTGGCCCGGAGGATTGAACGCATCGTTGCGGGCCGGCCGTCAGCCGTTATCCTGCGTGAAAAAGACCTGGCACCAGCCGCCCTCAAAAGCCTGGCCAGGAAGATTGCCGGTGTATGCGCGGCAGGAGGGGTGCCCTTTGTGCTCAACGGTCCGCTGGATCTGGCCTGCGAACTGGGCTGCACGGCTGTGCACCTGCCCCTGCCGGCGCTGCGCGCAACCTCACGGCAGACGCGGCGGCAGTTTGTCAGCCTCGGCACCTCGGTACACAGCCCGGACGAGGCCCGCGAAGCGGCAGACCTGGGCGCCACAAGACTGATCGCCGGCCATGTGTTCCCTACAGCGTGCAAGGCAGGCCTTGCCCCCAGAGGACTTTCGTTCCTGCACGCTGTCTGCACCGCTGTTGACGTGCCTGTATACGCCATTGGCGGCATCACACCGCAGGTTCTTGCCGGTGTGCGCGCGGCAGGTGCGGCAGGCGCGTGCATCATGTCCGGACTGATGCAGGCTGCAGATCCGGCCGCCCTGATCGCCGCATGCAGACAGGTCTGGAATGCCGAACCTGCGCAGGCATGACTCAGGGTTTCCTCACACGTATGTCTCCAGAAACAAACCGGGCAGGGCAGACAGCCCTGTCCGGTTTTCCACAGTCAGGACAGCGATCCTCCCCGGAACTGCCATGCCTGACGTTCTCCACGCCGCCATCATCCTCCGGTTGACATCCGTTTGAATCGGCTATAATTGAAAAAGAAAATCAACACGGAGTTCTATTATGGAAGAAATCCTCGTGGCGGTATGCGTCATTGCTGCGGCAGTATATTGCATCCGGCGCTTCTACCGGACAAGCCGGAACGGAGGCGGTTGCAGCTGCGGATGCGGCTGCAAGGGGTGCGGCTCCAAAAACTCTTCACAGTGCCGGTAAACAACGGCACACGAACTGCAAGGTCAACAATACACGAACAGCACCTGAAAAAAAGCTCCCTGCTGCCCTGCCTGTGGGGCTTTCAAGGTTACATAAGGAAAGGGGCTGTGAACCACGAGGAGACGGTTCACAGCCCCTTTATGCTGCAAAAAACGCTATAGCCAAGCCATGAATGTCTGCCTGCCGGAATCCCTGCTCTGATTTGTCCGCTGCGTCTATCTGGCCAGCGCACAGGCAGCAGCGCCTCCATCCCGGTGCACATTTACCTGTCCGGCAGAGCGCGCACACAGCCCCTGTTTTGAGCACATCCCTGCGAGAACCTGCGGCAGGGAACGCCGGCAAAAACTTGTCCGGCAGGCGTGCACAAGACGGCACACCGGGACAGTTCGCAGACCAGACGTCTATGCCTGGGCCATCATCCGGCTGATTTCCTCACGGATGACACGCGCAGCAGCCTGGGCGGCCGCCTTGTCAATCGTCGGTTCAAGCCGTGAGCTCAGTTCAGTCAGTGTTTCGTCCGCATGCAGTTCACGCTGTACGGCGTCAAGATTGCCCTGCATGGCATCCAGGGAGGCATTGAGCTGGCCGCTCAGTGAATCCATGGCGGCCTGTACCGAATCAAGCGAAATCTGAGGTACGGCCTCCAGAGCGGCTGTCCGATCCTCAAGAAGAACCAGTTCCCGCTCAAGGCGCCCCAGCCATTCGGCCATGCGCTGCTCCAGATCCTCCAGGCGCAGGCGGAACTCATCGTTCTCCCTGACGGCCTGGGCTAGATTCTCTTCAAGCGTATGGATCCGCTCCAGCAGCAGCGTCTGCTCTTCAGCGGAAAAACCGGCTCCGTCCTCCGTGCGGGACGCCACAGGAGCAGATACAGCGGTCTCCAGAGCGGCCGTGACGTCTTCAGGCAAATCCGCCGCGGGAGGAGGACAGGCAACCTGTACGGATCCGGTCTCTTCCGGCATGACCGCGGTCTCATCCGCCGGGGAGCTGGTTCCAGCAGGCTCTTCACTGGCTGCATCAGCCGGAGCAGCCAGGAGCGGCCTGCCGCCGGCAGAACCGCTGCCAACAGGCGTCACCAGGCTTTCTTCCTGGGGGAAATCTTCAATGGCGTCATCAAGTTCGATGATGTCCGCATCCTGTCCAGAATCCGAGTCCGCTTCAGCGGTCTTTTCCTCATCTTCCCGGACAATTTCGATCAACTCAATAATGTCGTCGTGCGGGCTCTGCGCCATCCGTGCCGTATCGGGCCTGTTCATGCGTACCTCGTGCAGCCAGGCAGTCTGCCCGCCCTCTGGACGGTTTCCGGGACGGCTGATGCCTGAAATTGCGTCATTTCAAAACATATGCTGCCCGTATTCACTGGCGCGAGGGGCTCTCAAGATTTTTTGCCACCCCGCACCCGCCACAGGGCGATTCATCAACCATGCCTGCTACCGGGCCAGCAGCAGCCAGACGTCCCCAGCCGTATTAAGATGTCCGGCCTCATAGGCGGCCTTGTCACCACTCCCGCAGAACAGATCGATCCGCCGGTATTTGATGGCCCCCCCTGTATCCTGAGCCAGGCCTATTCCTGTAACCGGCCGCGGCTCTGCACGGGAACCGTCCTCATGCTGCCGGGGCAGGGTTGTCCTGTATACAAGGGCTCCGCCAAGGGGAAACGTGGTTCTGTCGACGGCAAGCGTCACATAAGGGGTAAGAGGCCGTCCAATCGCACCGACCAGAGGTTCGTTGCGCAGCCTGAAAAACACATAGCGGGGGTTGTAGTTGAGCATTTCATCCTGCCGGTCAGGATGCGCTTCAAGCCAGGCACGGATGCTCTGCATGCTGATCTCATCTGCCGGGATCAACCCTTCGTCAATCATCCTGCGGCCAAGGCTGCGATAGGGACGGCCGTTGTCTCCGTCATACAGGGCGCTCAGTACGGTGCCATCCTCAAAGCGCAGTCGGCCAGAGCCCTGAATCTGCAAAAAATATGCGTCGAGTGCGCTGCTGAGCCAGGCGAGCTCCTGCCCCTTGAGCACACCTTCCTCTATTTCAGAACGGCTGTAGTAAGGCACAATGCCCCCGCCTTCACGGATGCGGTAGACAAGACGCATGCCAATAAGTTCAGGCGCAAAGTCACCCAGCATCACGGTATGCAGGTCTGCCGGGCGACGGTACAGCGGATGACAAAACGTTCCGGAGGCCTTGCGGCTTGCCTTCACTTCGGCCTCATAGTACCCCGAAAAGTGCGCGCCGCCATTAAGGCGCAGCCAGCGAAACTGTTCGGCAAGCAGCCCGGGATTGGCGTCAAGCCGGGGCAGCAGGGCGCGCAGCCGGTTCAGGCTCTGGGCGACCTCAGCCCAGGTGACCGCCACGTCGTCTTGTGCAACGGCAATATCTTCGGGATCCTTGGAAGCCACATACTCCAGGCTCGCGTTGACAGCCGGCGCAAGATCATTCCACGAGGACAAGCCCTGCCCGGCGGGCGACAGCTCCCCGGCTGCCTGCTGGGCAACGGCTGACGCTTCGTCAGCAAGCAGTGGCGTCACAACCTGCCTGTCGGCGCATCCCAGGAGCGTGATGCAGAGCACCATGGCCAAAAAGCCCTTGAGAGCAGCGTGTTTCATAGCGTACCGTATCCTTATGGGCGACAGCGTCCCTCCCCGCCCGCAGCCGGCGGCGTGCGGCGGGGCCCGCTCAATCCGGGAATCGTGCCGTCAACAATGATGTTTTTATCTGGAGGACCCCAGTCATGCAAGCATTTCCTGCCAAGGACGTATGGATGGAACACAGAGTTTCCTATGGCGAAACCGACGCCATGGGCTATTTGTATTACGCCGAATACCTGCATCTTTTCGAACGCAGCCGCAGCGCCTACATCCGTCAGCTGGGCATGAGCTACGCGCTGGTCGAGGAAAAAGGGCTGATGCTGCCTGTCCGCGAAGCCGGATGCCGGTATCGGATCCCTTCGCGCTATGACGAACTGATCTGGATCCGCGTGGGCCTGGCTGAGCACGGCAGGGCGTCCATGCGCTTTGTCTACCAGCTGACTGACGCTGAACGTTCTGTTGTCCGCGCCGAGGGCTTTACCGAGCACGCCTGCACCAATCTTGAAGGCAGGCCCGTGCGCATGCCGGTGTGGCTGCTTGAACTGATCGCCTAGAGCGTTTTATCTTTGAAAAAGATACCACGCGAGGCGGCAGCACAGCGCCGCCCGGCCATACCTGAGCGGAACAACCGCGCTTTTCCCGCGAAACGACAGGCCGTATGGGTTGAAACGCTTTGCGTTTCAACCCAAAAATACTCTGGGGCCAAGGCACAGCACCGGCCCTCTGCATCACGGCAGCCGCGCCTCCCTTTGCAGGCGGCGTGCAGGTGGCCCGCTCTCCGCGGGACAGCCCGCCCTCTCTCCATCGAGATCTGTGGACACAGATTTGCCGTGCCGCCTGCAGCGGCGGGATTATTCGTCGCTCACCTGCAGTGCTGCCAGGAAGGCTTCCTGCGGCAGCTCCACATTGCCCATGCGTTTCATGCGGCGCTTGCCTTCCTTCTGTTTTTCAAGGAGCTTGCGCTTGCGGGTGATGTCACCGCCGTAGCACTTGGCGGTCACATTCTTGCGCAGGGCCGAAACCGTCTCGCGCGCAATGATTTTCTGTCCGATGGCTGCCTGAATGGCCACTTCAAAGAGCTGGCGCGGAATGGTCCGCTTGAGCTTGAGCGCCAGCGCGCGGCCATAAGGGTAGGCACGGTCCTTGTGCACGATGACCGACAGGGCATCCACGGGCTCGCCATTGAGCAGGATATCCAGACGCACAAGATTGGACGCCCTGTAATCCACCATCTCGTAATCCATGGAGGCATACCCGCGGGTGGCCGACTTGAGCCGATCAAAGAAATCGTACACGATTTCTGCAAACGGCAGCTCGTAGGTCACGACCACGCGGTTGGTGCTCATGTAGTGCAAATTTTTCTGAATGCCGCGCTTTTCCTCGCACAGTTTGAGGACGTTGCCCACATATTCGCCAGGCACATGAATGTCGATACGGACGTACGGTTCCGCAAGCGAAGCGATACGCGACGGGTCGGGCAGCAGCGACGGGTTGTCGATTTCGGTAACCTTGCCGTCCGTTGTCTCCACGCGGTAGATGACTGACGGCGCGGTGGCAATGAGATCGACCATAAACTCGCGTTCCAGGCGCTCCTGGATGATTTCCATGTGCAGCAGTCCGAGAAAACCGCACCGGAAGCCGAACCCCAGTGCCTGTGAGGTCTCGGGCTCCCATGAAAAAGCCGCGTCATTGAGCTGAAGTTTTTCCAGGGCACTTTTGAGCGCCTCGTAATCGCTGGGATCCGAGGGGTACAGCCCGCAGAAGACGACCGGCTTGACTTCCTTGAAGCCGGGAACCGGCTCGGCACAGGGATTGTCCGCCAGCGTGATGGTGTCGCCGACCTTGGCGTCGCCAAGCTCCTTGATATTGGCGCACAAGAAACCGACCTCGCCTGCCGCCAGGCTGTCCATATCCTTGCTTTCCGGCGAGAAGACGCCAAGCCTGGTCACTTCGTATTCCTTGCCTGTGGCGAACAGGCGGATCCGATCGCCCCGGCGCAGCCTGCCGTCCTCAATGCGGAACAGCGTGACAACGCCCTGGTATGAATCATACCACGAGTCGAAAATCAGCGCACGCAGCGGTGCGTCCGGATCGCCTTCCGGTGCGGGCAGGCGGTGCACAATGGCCTCAAGCACGGCGTCCACGCCTTCGCCGGTCTTCGCGCTGACGGGCAGGGCCTCGTCACAGTTGAGGCCGATGGACTCCTCAATGTCTTTTTTGACCCGTTCCACATCGGCGCTGGGCAAATCGATCTTGTTCAGTACCGGGATGATCTCGTGATTGTGATCCAGCGCAAGATACACGTTGGCCAGTGTCTGTGCCTCGACCCCCTGGGTGGCGTCCACAACGAGCAGGGCGCCTTCACAGGCGGCCAGGGAGCGGGAGACTTCATAGTTGAAGTCCACATGGCCCGGCGTGTCAATCAGGTTCAGGATATAGGTTTTTCCATCCTCAGCCTGATAGGGAATGCGCACGCTCTGGGCCTTGATGGTGATGCCCCGTTCGCGCTCAAGATCCATCTTATCCAGGTACTGATCGCGTTTTTCGCGCTCCGAAACAAGATGAGTCTTTTCCAGAATGCGGTCGGCAAGGGTCGACTTGCCATGGTCGATATGGGCGATAATGCAGAAGTTACGAATATGTTCCTGTTTGGGCATGGCGATCGTGTTGCTCCGCAAAAGACTACTTTTTAGCGCCGCAAAAACCGGGAACGGCAAAGCGTTCTTCAAGCTTGTGCAGGATCCAGGTGGCCGCGCTGACCATGACCAGATAGTAGACGCCGGCCGCCAGGTAGACTTCCGTAGGACGGAAGGTGCGCGATACAAGGATTTTGGCCTCTCCGGTCAGCTCGATGCAGGAAATGACGTAGGCAAGCGACGAATACTTGATCAGGTAGATAATCTCGTTGCCGCAACCGGGCAGGGCACGCCGGGCAGCCTGTGGCGCGACAATCCACAGAATGGTCTGCAGGCGGGTAAAGCCCAGGGCGGAGGCGGCCTTGATCTGCCCCTGCTTGATAGACAGAAGCGCACCACGCACATACTCGGACTGGTACGCGCCTGTGCACAGGATAAAGCCGATTACCGAGGCGGCATACGGCTCCAGGTAGATGCCAAGGTTGGGCAGGCCGAAATACAGGATCATCAGCTGCACGACGAGCGGCACTCCTCGGAACAGCGTCGTGAAGGCGTTGCCAAGGCTGCGCAGCCAGCGGGGACCAAACACCCTGGCCACCCCGGTGCAGACGCCCAGCACAAAGCCGATGGTCGACGACGGCACAATAAGCGCCAGCGACATGATCAACCCGTCATTCAGCGCCGGGATGACCCTGTCGACAATAAACGACATTTCAGTCAGCTCCTGCACGGTCAGTCCTTTGCCGCAGCAGGGGCGGCATCCAGCAGGCGGCGGCAGAAGTCGCCCGTACGGGTTCCCGAGCCGGGGGCCAGCAGTTCGGCCGGAGAACCCTGCTCGATGATGCGTCCCTGCTCCATGAACAGGATTTCCGTTGCCAAGGCCTGCGCAAAATCCATCTGGTGGGTGGCCATGATCATGGTCATGCCCCCTGCGGCAAGATCACGAATGACCGCCAAAACCTCGCCCACGAGCTCCGGATCCAGCGCTGAAGTGGGCTCGTCAAGCAGCATGACTTTAGGATCCATGGCCAGCGCCCGGGCAATGGCTACACGCTGCTTCTGCCCGCCGGAAAGTTCCGCCGGGTACAGGCCCGACTTCTGCGACAGCCCGACCCGGTCCAGTTCAGCCATGGCCCGCCGGCGCGCCTCATCGCGCGACAGGCCGGCCACCTTGCGCAGAGCAATAGCTACGTTATCCACCGCCGTCAGATGATCAAACAGATTGAAGTCCTGAAAAATCATCCCGACCTGCCGGCGGTAGAGACTCAGCGCACGCGGATTTTTGGCATCAATTTCATGCGATTCAAGACTGATGATCCCCGTGTCCGGAGGAATCAGAAAATTGAGGCACTGCAAAAACGTGCTCTTGCCCGCGCCAGAAGGGCCGATAAGGACCTTGAGTTCGCCCGGCGACACATCGATCGACACGTCGTCAAGAATCTGCTTGCCGCCAAGGTTGACGGAAATGTGCCGGGCGGAAAGGACAGGAGAAAGCGAAACTGTCATGAACGGATTCCTCAAACGGATGGACAGACGGACTAGAAGGAGCCGTTAACCGAAGCATAGCCCGGGATGCGGACCTTGCGTTCAAGGCAGCGCAGCAGGCTCACACCTACCAGGGTAATGCAGAAGTACAGGACACCAGCCGTCAGATACAGCGCCAGATGCTCATAGGTGCGCGAAGCCACAAAATGCGTCCTGGCCATGATTTCAGGCGTTCCCAGCACAAAGCACATGGCCGAATCCTTAAGCAGAATGGAAAATTCGTTGGACCAGCCGGGGATTGAAAGCCGCAGCGCCTGTGGCAGCACGATATAAAGAATCCCCTCGGACTCGCGCATGCCAAGCGCCAGCGCCGCCCGCAGCTGCCCGGCAGGCAGGCTCTGGATCGATCCGCGAAAGATCTGGGACTGATAGGCGGCCGAAGCCATGCCCAGCACCAGGCATGATGCGGCAATGGTCGAAAGATTCAGGCCAATGAGCTCAAACAGGCCAAAATAAAACAGGAACAGCAGCAGAAGAATGGGCATGCCCCGGAAAAACCAGACATATGTCCGGATCAGGCAACGACTCCAGCGGGGCCCGTACACTTCCAGCACGGCCATGGGAACCCCCACGACAAAGCCCAGCGCCAGCGAACCGGCAACCGTGAGAATGGTTACCAGCGTTCCCTCAAGAATATAGGGGAGGGCGTCGAGAATTACGGACAGTTTCGCCAGCAACAGTTCGGTCATGAAAGCTCCGGCAGACAAACGGCTGCAACCAGCACTCCGGGGAAGGGCGCAACAATGCCGCGCGAGGCCCCGGAAGCTTCACGCGGGACAGGCCGCGCCCCGGGAAAAAGGGGCGCGGCGTACAACTTCCATCCGGTTATTTGAAGTACTTGGCCTGCAGTTCCTTCCAGTAGGGATCGGCCATCAGCAGCTTAAAGCCCTTGTTGAGCGTGTCACGCAGTTCCTGATCCTCGTTGCGCGTCGCCACAGCAAAGTCATCGTTCGGAGCAAATTCGCCGACGATCTCAACAGGCTTGCCCTTGGCGATGGCGTCGTTGGCCGGAGCGCTGTCCATGGCCACGGCGTCGGCACGGCCATTCAGCAGGTCTTCAATAGCCATGGGGCCGGAGTCATAGAAACGCAGAGTGAAGTTGGAAGTCTTGTTTTCCACTTCCTTTTCAAGCAGTTCGTGCTCGTTGGTGCCGCGCTGGACACCTACGCGCTTGTTGCCCTTGCGGATTTCGTCCACGCTTGTCTTGGTGCCCTTCTTGACCACAAACACCTTCTTGATGGACCAGTAGGGGTCAGAGAACGTCACGCTGCGCTTGCGCTCTTCGGAAACACTCATCCCGGAACAGACCATGTCGATCTTCTTGGCCAGCAGGGCAGGAATGATCCCGTCCCAGTCCATGGGCTGATGCTTGACTTCAAACCCCATTTTCTTGGCAATCCAGTCCAGAGCCTCCACGTCGAAGCCGGCGGGCTTGCCCGTTTCGTCAACATAGGCATGAGGCGGATAGTTGGCGTCAATCCCATTGATATAGGACTTGGCCTGGCCGCTGACCGGGAGCAGGACCACGGCAAGCATGGCAGCCGCGGCAAGAAGAGAAAACTTTTTCATTGCGGATGTCCCCTGAATGGTGTTGCGGTGAAAAGGAATGTGTAAAGGTACCAGAGAGCGGCATCCTGTGCAAGCACCGCTCTCAGCGCTGTTTTGTCCGCCACCATGGCAACAGAAAAACGCGAAAGGCTTCATCGCACATCATGCGATAAAGTCCTTCGCGTTCTATAATTGCTTTAGCGGCACGTCAGTTGGCAGAGGCAGGATTCTGCTGTGCCGCGGGCTCAGGCTGTCCGGCATCCGGAGCCTGCACGGCAGACTGCTCGGCGGGAGCCGCCGGTTCTGCAGCTGGAGTCTGTGCTGCGGGCTGTGCGGCAGAAGCAGCGCCCTCAACAGCCGGAGCCTGTGCTGCGGGCGCGGCCGGCTCAGCGGCGGGAGCCTGCGCCGGCACTTCTTCAAGACGGACATCCAGGATGGTCGACTCCTGCTGGGAGGCCGTGCTGGTCAGGATGTTATAGCTGAGGCAGGTCGCGACAAAAATGAGGGCTACAAACGCCGTCAGCTTGCTGAGCAGGCCCCCGGCGCCAGAGCTTCCGAACACGGAAGCGTTGCCGCCTCCGAAAATCACGCCCATGCCTTCCTTGCCCGACTGGAGCAGGACAAGGACTATAAGAACCACGCAGACAACCACATGCAGGGACAGGATAAGGCTTTCCACTAGCAACTCCTTGATCCGCCGCGCGGCGGCGCGACAGAACGCAGCATGATATTCAGGCTCCGGACGCGAATGAACGCATGTCCGCAGCTGCGGACACGCGCGGCGATCAGGCCCGGATAATTTTACTAAAACTTTCCGCCCTTAAAGAAGCTCCACCTACCAGAAGACCATTGACATTGTCAAGGGCAAGAATCGACGACGCGTTCTCGGGCTTGACGCTGCCGCCATACAAAATAGGCAGGCTTCCGGCCGTAGAACCCAGAATCACTCCCAGAATATTGCGCACCATCGCATGGGCTTCCAGGATATCCGCCTCAGAAGCCACCTTGCCTGTCCCGATGGCCCAAACCGGCTCATAGGCTACGGCAAGCCCCTTGAGGCAGGCGTCAGCCGAAAGGCCGCGCACAGCCTGTTCAAGCTGTGCGCGCAGGACGGCCTCGAGCTTGTCTGCCTCGCGCTCTTCCAGCGTTTCGCCGATGCAGAGCATGACTGAAAGTCCCGCCTCCAGCGCAAACGCTGTCTTTTTCCCCACAAAGGACGCCGATTCACCAAGGATATGCCGCCGTTCGGAGTGGCCGGCAATCACCCATGAGGCGCCGCAATCAAGAATCATACCTGGAGAGATTTCCCCGGTAAAAGCCCCCTCCGCCGCCGGATAGACATCCTGGGCGCCCACGGCCACCGGAGAGCCTGCCACGGCTTCGGCGGTGGCGGCCAGCGCCGTGAACGGGGCAAATAGCACAACATCCCGTTCTGCGGGCCAGTCGTCCTGCATCAGTGCAATCAGTTCACGGGCTGTCTGTTGCGCTTCCGCGCGGGTCTTGAACATTTTCCAGTTGGCAGCAATCAGCGTACGCATGAATGATCTTCCTCCAGCTGCACGGCCTTACAGCCGCTTTTCATAGACAAGCCCGTCCTCAACGGGAGCGGTGTAATAGCCGCGGCGACGCCCTACAGGCCGGAAACCGGCTCGCTCATAGAGTCTGATGGCAGGCATGTTGCTTGTCCGTACTTCCAAGAACATGGTCAGTATGCCCAGTTTGACTTCCTCGCGCAAGGCGTGATCAAGAAGCTGCCAGCCAAGCCCCTGGCGGCGGGCGTCCGGACGGACGGCAATATTGATGATTTCCAGTTCATCGGCAATATGGTACAGGGTGATGTAGGCAAGCAGCGCATCGTTGCCGTCAACCAGCCCGTAGGCATGAAACGCCGGCTGGTCAAAGGCTGTAGCCATTTCGACTTCAGACCACGGATGCGCAAAGCACAGCGCCTCCAGTTCCGCAAGGGCTGGTGCGAAGTCCCTGGCAAGGCGCCTGCAACAATATGGAGCGGTCCCGGCATGCAATGGCACCCGTTTTCCCCCTTTATCCGGCCTCCGGAGCTCGCCCCGGATGCCGTGGAATGTTTGGACACGCACGGCAGGCCCCTGCTGGTCACCAGCCGGAAGTCTGCCCCCCGGACAGGGCTTGCATGGCGTTTTGTCGGCGCGTCGCTGCTGGTCAGCGGAAACCGCCGAGGCGAACCGCGCGTGGTGCTGCGCCGGGCACAGGCCGAAGATGCCCTGTTCCCGGGCCTGTGGGAACTGCCCGTCCTTGGCCCGCTGCAGGTTGGTGAAACGCCGCTTGACGCCGCACGTCGCCTGTTTGCCGTCTTTGGTGTGGAGACGCCCCGGCTGCGCCTGTTCGCTACCTACCCGCCGGGAACGCTTGCCTCGGTTCTCCCGTCATCACGGTTCGGTCGGGCATGCCTGACGCTGTTTCGCGGGGGGCCTGTGCAGCCATACCTTTCTGCCGGCCAGGACATGCTTCTGGATGCCGACGAGATGTCCGGGCTCGTCCGGACGCTGCCTGAAAGCGTATCGCCGGTGGTACGCCTGATGCTCGATCAGGGGGGGCTCCTGCCGCGTTGAGCGCCGCTCCGCCCCCGCAACCCCCTTTCCGACACGCGTGGGGACGTCCGTTTCTGCCGCACGACGACGGCCTTTCCCCTCGGCCTTCCGGGGAGACAAACGTATCTGCGGCGCCCCTCCACCAGGAAAGGACGCCGCAGACACGAGAGACCTGGGGCTACTTGCCCAGTTCAAAGACGTCGTGCAGGGTGCTCACGGCAAGTTCGGTGTATTTTTCCTCGATCAGGCAGGAAATCTTGATTTCAGAGGTGCTGATCATGAGGATGTTGATATTTTCCTTGCTCAGCGCGTCAAACGCCTTGGAGGCCACCCCCGTGTGGTTGCGCATGCCCACACCGATGACGGACACCTTGGAAACCTTGGCCGAAGTTTCAATGCCCTGGTTGTCAATGATGTCGTGCAGGCTTTCCATCAGCTTCACGGTCTTTTCCAGACTCTTGCGGGGCACGGTGAAAGCCATGTCGGCACGGCCGTTGCGGCTGGCCGTCTGGATAATCATATCCACCACAATGCCTTCCTTGGCCAGAGGGGTGAACAGTGTGGCAGAAATGCCGGGCCGATCCGGCACGCCGGTCAGAGAAATGAGGGCCTGGTCCTTATCATAGGCGATGCCGGAAACAAGCACAGCTTCCATTGCGGGATCCTCCTGAACAACCATGGTTCCGGGATTGTTGTTGAACGTCGAGCGGACGTGCACGGGCACGTTATATTTCTTGGCAAACTCCACGGAACGGATTTGCAGGACCTTGGCCCCCATGGAAGCCATCTCCAGCATCTCGTCGTAGCAGATGCGATCCAGCTTGCGGGCTGTGGAACACAGATTCGGGTCTGTGGTGTACACGCCGTCCACGTCAGTATAAATTTCGCACTCGCACGATCCCAGCGCTGCGGCCAGGGCTACGGCCGAAGTGTCCGATCCTCCACGACCGAGCGTCGTAATGCGGCCGTCTTCGGTAACCCCCTGAAAACCAGCCACAACCAGCACGTCATACGTTTCAAGCATCCGGCGCAGATGATCGCCGTCAATGGAGTGGATGCGCGCTGAGCCAAAGGCGTCGTCCGTGGTAATGGGGATCTGCCAGCCCAGCACGGAACGGGCCTTGATGCCGTGTCCCTTGAGCAGCATGCTGAACAACGTGACGGAAGCCTGCTCTCCGGTGGAAAGCAGGGAATCCACCTCGGCAGGATCCGGCTCATCGGCCCAGCGGGCAGCCTGCGCAAGCAGTTTGTTGGTTTTTCCGGCCCGCGCCGAAAGCACCACAACCACCTTGTAGCCGCGATCCAGCGCTGCCATGACCTTTTCGCGCACCATATTCAGCCGATCGATGTCCGCAACCGAGGTGCCGCCGAATTTTTGCACCAGAATACGCATAGGTTCTTTCCTTATCTATGACGCCGCCGTATCGGCGGCCAGTTCCTGAAGCAGCCGGGAAGCTGCACTGCCGTAGGCGCACAGCGTCACCGAGCGCATTTCATGGCATGATTTCATATGGATGTCCAGCCGTTCTGGCGGAATATCCCCGGGAGCCAGCCGCTGAGCCCACTCCACAAGCACGCAGGCGCTGCCAGAGCGATCAAGGGCCTCCTCAGCCTCTTCCGGCAGGCCGTCTGCAAAGCCGTCCGCCTTGTCCGAACGGTACAGATCGCAGTGGATAATCTCAGGCTGGGTCGGATACACGTTGCAGACCGTAAAGCTCGGGCTGGACACCTCGGCGGCCTCGCCTCCGGGAAGCGCCGCAGCCAGGCCGCGCGTCAACGTGGTCTTGCCGCAGCCAAGCTCGCCATACAGCAGGACAACGCGGACAGGCCGCCGTTCACGCAGCGCGTCATGAAGCCGTGTTCCCAGGGCCGCACCAAAGGCCAGCGTGGCTTCCACGTCCGGCAGGGTAACCTGGAATGTAGTAACAGGTTGTGTCAACATAATGTGTCAATTCATAGCGTTAAACAGAAAGAAAGAAAAGAGCCGTCTTCAGCGCCCTGTGCGCTGGTGAAGCTCTTCCCAAGCACGTCGTGCAAGCGCCTGTTGCGGTCTGCCACGCGCCAGGCTCTTCCTGCACCTGTGACGCATCTGCCGTGTTGCGGCTGCCCCGCGAGCGCATACCGGCACGTCTTGCAGGAGCAGAGCCTCTTGTTGTATGTTGCAAAAAACAGCCCAAAGCGCCCGCTGCGGACCCCTTTACGTTCACCGCTTGCCTATCTATCGAGGATTTCCAATGATTGCCATTCTGGACTACAAGGCCGGCAACCAGACCAGCGTACGCCGCGCCCTGGAACATCTGGGCATTCCCTGCTGCATTACGGCAGACCCGGATACCGCCCTCTCTGCCGCCGGGATCATCTTCCCTGGCGTGGGCGCCGCCGGACAGGCCATGGCCCAGCTTACCGCCTCTGGGCTTGACAACGTGCTCCGGCGCGCCGTGCATGAAGCCAGGCCGGTGCTCGGCATCTGCCTTGGCTGCCAGATTATGCTTGACCACAGCGAAGAAAACGACACACCGACCCTGGGGCTTGTCCGCGGTGTCTGCCGCCGGTTTGATCCGGCGTGGGTTGACGAGGAAGGCCGGCCCATCCGCATTCCGCACATGGGCTGGAACACGCTGTCCATCCGCATACCAAGCCCACTGCTTGAAGGCCTGCCCGAAAACGCCTTCTTCTATTTCGTGCACAGCTACTACATCGAAACCTCCCGGGAAAACGTCATCGCCACAACCCATTACGGTGCAGAATTCTGTTCGGTGTATGGCCGCAACGGCTTGTGGGCCCTGCAGTTCCACCCGGAAAAAAGCGGGCGTCCCGGCCTGCGCATTCTGGCGAACTTTGCCCGGTTCTGCGGTGTCCAATCCAACGCTCCGGAGGTGGCGTC
Source organism: uncultured Desulfovibrionaceae bacterium (assembly GCA_944325325.1). Taxonomy (GTDB): domain Bacteria; phylum Desulfobacterota; class Desulfovibrionia; order Desulfovibrionales; family Desulfovibrionaceae; genus Avidesulfovibrio. The sequence goes on along the minus strand of CALUZP010000110.1, from coordinate 6,686 downwards.
ATGCTGAGCAAACGCATCATCCCCTGCCTTGACGTCCGGGATGGCAAGCTGACCAAGGGTATCAAATTCCAGGGCAATCAGGACATCGGCGATCCCGTGGAAACAGCCCGGCGCTACTACGAAGAAGGTGCGGACGAAATCGTTTTCTACGACATCACCGCCAGCGCCGAAGGCCGGGGCATCTTCCTGGACGTTGTGGAGAGGGTTGCCGCAGAAATCTTCATCCCCTTCTCGGTAGGCGGCGGCATTGCCTCGGTCAGCGACATGCGCGCCGCGCTCCTTGCCGGCGCAGAAAAAGTGTCCGTCAACTCGGCAGCTGTCAAAAATCCCGCGCTGCTGAGCGAAGGAGCAAACGCCTTTGGCGCTCAGGCCATCGTGCTCGGCATGGACGTCCGTAAGACGGCTGTCACGGCTGAGATTCCTTCCGGGTATGAAGTTGTCATCCACGGCGGACGCAGGCCCACCGGGCTCGATGCCCGGGCCTGGGCCATCCGCGCCGAAGAACTCGGCGCCGGAGAGATCTGCCTCAACTCCATCGATGCCGACGGCACCTGTGACGGCTATGAACTGACTCTGACCCGTATGATCAGCGATGCCGTGCGCATCCCCGTCATCGCATCCGGAGGCGCAGGCGAACCACGCCACCTTGTGGACGCCGTAACCAAAGGCGGCGCTTCAGCCGCTCTGGTCGCCTCTATCGTCCACTACGGGCGCTATACCATTTCAGACCTCAAGCAGGCGCTGAGTGACGCTGGCGTCCCCGCAAGAACCTGCTGGTGAACGCATGATCATCCCGTCCCGCACAGCATCTCCGGCAGGCGGCCTCGTCCGCCTGCTGGTGGCCGTCCTGCTGACGGTCTGCTGCGCGGGATGCGGCGGGTTCTCGCTCAACCCCTTTGACTGGGGCAACGAAGTCTATACAGGCAACTATACGGGCGGCATTGGCGGCGGCCGGCCATACACCATCCGCGGCGTGACGTACTACCCGCTTGTCTCGGCCCGCGGGTTCAGGGAAACAGGCATTGCCTCCTGGTATGGTCCGGGGTTCCACGGCAAGCGCACGGCCAACGGCGAACGCTATAACATGTACGCCATGACCGCAGCCCATAAGCTCCTGCCCATGAACACCACCGTCCGCGTCACCAACCTGCGCACGGGCCGCTCCATCCACGTCCGCATCAACGACCGGGGGCCGTTCATCCCCGGGCGGGTTATCGATCTGAGCAAAACAGCCGCCGCACGTCTGGGTATTCTTGCCGCCGGCACCGGCAGAGTGCGCATCGAAGCCATAGACACCCGCTAAGGCAGGCTGCAAGCCGCCTTCCCCTCCCGACACGGCCTAACGCCACAAAGACGCTTTCCTGACAGGCTGTTACGGTTTTCCAGCTTCTTCCGCACGGCAACAGCCTCCCCGGCCGCACAGGCCACACTGTCCCGCTTCTGATGCCATCCACAAACCCTGCAACGGCAACAGTCCAGACTGTATGGCCCCCTTCCCCCTCCTGTGTTTTTTTCCGGGGACGCCACACAATACTTCCTACGCGGCACTGGACTGCTTCCTGTCTTCCTTTGACTGGCAGGGTACAGCGTTCGGCAGGCAGGTGACTCCCTTCCTTTGCGCGACGTCTTTCGTGTTCCGGGATCTGCACGATGGACAGACGCTCCCTTCGCCTCCAGCCTAAAACGCTTTGCCATTGAACAAGGCAAAACGCGAGGCGGCAGCACAGCGCCGCCCGGCCAAACATGAACGGAAAAACCGCGTTTTTCCGCGAAGCGACAGGGCGTATGGTTTAAAACGCAACGCGTTTCAAACTGATGAACATGCTCTAAAAGAAGTGTTCCAACTCCGCTGACAGACATGAAAACACTAATACCCGCAAGAGGGCCTGCACTCCCGGCGGCAAGGTTCGGTCTCAGCGTTCTGCCATGTGCGGCGCATCGATCCCGCTCACGCCGTCCCCGCTGGCACAGAGCATAACAGGAAATCCGGTGCAGGCGGGGGCTGCAGGGGCTGCAAAGGCGCATGCCGTCTGCCCCCTGAAAACGCACGACGCCGGCCGGAATCTTCAGACACTGCCGGTGTGCCGTGCCTCCATACCCGCTGCCGGAGAGACAAAACAGAAAGCCTGCCCCGAATCCTCTCCGGGACAGGCTTAAGACTCTTAATCAGTATACCGGGTTAAATGAAGAAAATCCAGGTAAGCAGGGCGAACAGCGGGAACAGGATGCCCACAGACCACATCATATAGCCAAAGAAGCTGGGCATGGGCACCTTATTTTCCTTTGCGATGGAAAGAACCATGAAGTTGGGGGCGTTGCCGATGTAGGTCACGGAGCCCATGAACACTGCACCCGCAGAGATAGCCGTCAGCGTCATGGCCCATTCACCCATCAGATGGACAGGATCGCCACCGGCCGTGTTGAAGAACACGAGGTAGGTCGGCGCGTTGTCCAGGAAGGAGGAGAGCAGGCCGGTGCACCAGAAGAACATGCTGTTGACCGGCTGACCGTTCTCGGACACCGCCGAAATCACGCTCGCCAACGCGCCGGATTCACCGGCACGCAGAATGGCGATCGCCGGGATCATGCTCACAAAGATGCCGATGAACAGCTTGGCCACTTCAAGAATGGGATCCCAGGTGAAGTTGTTGAGCTGACGGCATTCCGTCGTGGTGAGCTTCATGGAAGCGCCAGCCACACCCAGCAGGAAGATGTCGCGAACCAGATTCTGCAGTTCCACGGTCACGCCGTAGATGCTGAACTGCACGCCAGGATTCCACATGCCGGAGAACAGCACGCCACCCACGATGCACAGGAGCAGAAGCAGGTTGACCTTGCCGTCAAGGCCCAGCTTTTCGTCACTGGAGTGCTCGACGACCGGACGGCCTTCCTTCGCGTAAAGGATTGTGTCAACGACGAAATACACGGCCAGAAGAATCACAGACAGCAGAAGCGTGAGTTCAAAAAGATGCTTCATTGTCCAGAAGAAATCCACGCCCTTCAAAAATCCCAGGAACAGTGGCGGATCGCCCAGCGGCGTCAGAGAGCCGCCGATATTGGCCACGAGGAAAATGAAGAACACGACCGAATGCACACGATAGCGCCGGTGTGCATTGGCGCGCAGCAGGGGACGAATCAGCAACATGGCTGCGCCAGTGGTTCCCATCCAGCTGGCCAGAATTGTACCGACGGCCAGCAGCCCTGTATTCACAACCGGTGTACCGACAAGGGTTCCTTTAAGGCGCACACCGCCAGCCACCGTAAACAGAGCAAACAGCAGGATGATAAACGGCACATATTCCTGCAGCACGGCATGCAGCAGCTGGTAAATGGCGGTTGGAACACCGAAGGCGATGGCGCAGGGCACTAAAAAGGCAAGGCCCCAGAAAACAGCGACCTTGCCAAAATGATGATGCCAGAAGTGCGGCGTCAGCAGGGGCCCCAGCGCAATGGACAGGAGCATGCAAACGAACGGAATGACCCAGAAGATGGACAACTCTTCGCCCTTCAGGTCATGGTGTCCGCCAGCGGCCAACGCAACAACGGGAAGGAGCAGCAGGGCAAGCAGCCCTCCAAGGGTACAGCCAATACGTTTCATGAACTACGACTCCTTTAAAAAGGCGGGGAAATGGGGGGTGGGACATCGCATGAAGCGTGCAGGCAAAAAACCTACGGGGCTGACGATAACCTTAATACTGCGGGAAAATCAAGCCTGTACCCCAGGATCCTGCATCTGAGAAACGCTGCTTGTACAAAAAATCTCATATTAAAATAAAAGCAATATTAGGTAATTATTTACAGTCATATTTTTTTGATTTTTTATATTCCCCCGAACGTGCCGGATTGTCTGCACTCCATACGGACAGACCGGCTCTCTCTACACACAATAGCACAAAGCGGCAGCAGCCTTCAGCAGGCCACTGCCGCTTCGTTACAGACAAGTGTCAGCCGGGATTATTCGGCGCTTTCGAGCTTCTGCTTGAGCAGATCGCCCAGCGACTGGCCGGCTTCAGGGCCGGAACGGCTGTATTCACGGGGCTTGCGGCGTTCTTCATCTTCCTTGAGCTGCTTGATGGACAGACCGAGGCGGCGATCCTCAGCGCTCACATGGATGATCTTGGCCTGGATTTCTTCGCCTTCCTTGTAGAGTTCGGCCGGCGACTTCACCTTCTTGGAGCTCAGTTCGGACACATGGACAAGGCCTTCAATGCCTTCTTCCACTTCCACGAACAGGCCGAAGTCAGTGATGTTGGTGATCACGCCCTTGACGATGCCACCCACAGGATAGGCTGCGGGCACGTTCGACCACGGGTCGTCATGCAGCTGCTTGATGCCGAGCGTGAACTTTTCGTTTTCCTGGTCCACGGTCAGCACCTTGGCCTGCACGGTGTCGCCCACCTTGTACAGTTCGTTGGGATGACGGATCTTCTTGGTCCAGCTGATGTCGGACACATGGATAAGGCCGTCGATGCCGTCTTCGATGCCGATGAACATCCCGAATTCGGTAATGTTCTTGATCACGCCTTCAAGGATGGTGCCTTCGGGATACTTTTCACCGACCAGTTCCCAGGGATTGGGCTTGGCCTGCTTCATGCCCAGGGAGATGCGCTTCTTTTCGGAGTCGACGCCAAGAATAATGACTTCGACTTCATCGCCCTGATGCACCATCTGGGAGGGATGACGGAGCTTGCGGGTCCAGGACATTTCAGAAATGTGCACCAGGCCTTCCACACCGGGTTCCAGTTCCACGAATGCCCCGTAGTCGACAAGGTTGGTCACCTTGCCCGTATGGTGAGAGCCTTCGGGGAAGCGGGCCGTGATGTCCTGCCAGGGGTCGGGCACCAGCTGCTTCAGGCCGAGAGAAACCTTCTGGTTTTCACGGTCGAAGGAAAGCACCTTGAGCTGCAGTTCCTGGCCCAGGGTGACGATTTCACGGGGATGGCGAATCCGCTTCCAGGACATGTCGGTGATGTGCAGCAGGCCGTCAAGGCCGCCCAGATCGACGAACACGCCGTATTCGGTGATGTTCTTCGCCTTGCCGGTGACGATCTGCCCTTCGGCCAGCGTCTGGAGCAGTTCCTGACGCTTGGAATCACGTTCTTCCTCAAGCAGCACGCGGCGGGACACGATGACGTTGCTCCGGCGGCGGTTGATCTTGAGCACGCGGAAATCGAACTCCTGGTTGACCAGAGCGTCCATGTCCGGCACAGGCCGCAGATCCACATGCGAACCGGGGAGGAACGCTTCCACGCCGCCCAGATCCACCGTATAGCCGCCCTTGATCCGGCACAGGATGCGGCCTCTGATGACGCCGCCCTTTTCCTGCACCTCTTCAAGCTGATCGAAGAGCTGCATCCGCTTGGCCTTTTCGAACGAGAGGGTGATGGTCCCTTCCTGCTCGTTCTTGCGCGCCACATACACATCCACCCGGTCGCCCACCTTGACCGTCAGGTTGCCTTCGGCATCCCTGAACTCGGCAGCGGGGATCTGGCCTTCCGACTTGAAGTTCACGTCCACGAGAACGTTGTCGTCATCGACGCGGACGACCTCGCCCTTGACGATGGTCCCTTCCTCGAGATCCCCAAAATCGGTGTTCAGATAGCCGTCCAGCGCGCTGGCGAAGTCGAACTCCGCCTCGTTGCCGTGCATTTCCGTCGTTTCCTTGTTATCCACCATTCATTAGCCTCCAGCCCACAACGAGCAAAATTTACCCTCTCTTAGAGAGAGGATTACCTCCCTACCACATAACCAGAGGGAAGACAAGCAAAAACTCGTCCAGCCCCGTGTTGTCCGGCCTGCCGCAACAGGCCGCAGGTGCTCCAATCAGTCGTTGGAAAACCCCGTGTCACAGGGCAGGTTACGCCCGCCGGCACAGCCGCGCGCCAGCGCGTCGCAGCGTTCGTTTTCGGCATGCCCGGCATGGCCGCGCACCCAGCTGAACCGCACGTCATGCCGATCCAGCTGCACCTGCAGCCTCTCCCAGAGATCCCGGTTCTTCACAGGCTTTTTCGCCGCAGTTTTCCAGCCGTTTTTCATCCAGTTGGCAATCCAGCCCTTTTCCACCGCGTGCCGCAGGTATTGCGAATCGGTGAACAGCTCCACCTCGCAGGGCTCGCGCAGCTTCTCCAGCGCAGCGATCGCAGCCAGGATTTCCATCCGGTTGTTCGTCGTCAGGGCATAGCCCCCGCAAAGCTCCAGTTCATGGCCGCCATACCGCAAAATGGCCGCCCAGCCTCCCTGCCCGGGGTTACCGAGACAGGATCCGTCGGTAAATGCTGTGACGTGTTTCATGGACGTTCTTGTAGCTGAGCCGGCCTGTTAGGAAAAGGGAAAATTCCAGCACGGCAAACGACGCGAAAACACTTGCCTTTCTGATACAATACGCGGTATATTGCCTGTTTGACGTGTCGCGTCCCGGGCATTGCCGCGCCATGCCTGCCGATGCGGCCGGCATGGCGCGGCGGCACTCGCGGCTCCCGGGCGTCTGCTGCCCGCACATGAGCACAGGCCCCGATTCTCCCCATGGCCGAATGCCCGCAGGACATCACGCGTCTGGCAATGCCGTCCCGACGGAAGGCGTATACCGACCCAAACCGTCCAACCAAATCATTCCCTCTTCCGGAAACCATCATGCAGAAAATCGCTCTTCTCGGCCGTCCAAACGTGGGCAAGTCCACGCTGTTCAA
>CALUZP010000109.1 GCA_944325325.1 uncultured Desulfovibrionaceae bacterium | reverse complement strand
CTGATCGCCCGTGGGCGCATAGTCCGTATGAATGCGAAAAGGTATCCCTTCCATATCCACATCCTTCTGTTTCCGACGAGCGCAAAGCCCGGCGCGGCCGCCTGCGCGCAACGCCGGACGCGGTGCCAAACGCCTGCGGGGCGGCCCATCCGGGAGAGGCAGGGCCGGAGCGCTGCCACCCGAAGAGACCGCAGGCGCCGGGATCGCAACAGGCACCCCGCAGGCGCAGGCAGGCTATTCAGACGCCGGAGGGCATGACGAACCGTGCCGTCATGCCCTCATAATGATGAATGTGCTATGCCTGCCGCGCATCGTGTACCACCAGCACAGACCGGGCGGCTGTATGCGCGCCTGCCGGGTGTGCCGCCCCGCGGAGGGAGCCGGTTGCAAGCGCTCTGCGCCAGCCGGGTGCATCACCGGATAAGCCAGCCAGGCACGCCGTGCCATATGCAGCGCCCTCCGGTGGTCTTCCGGGACAGGGAGTCCGCCTGCCGGGCGGCCTGCACCGGGTCTGTGTGCGGCAACCGCCGCGCTAGTAAATGATATTGACCTGCTCGCTGTCGCCGGAACGGCGATCAATGCGTCCGATCACCCAGGCCGGTTCTTTCTGGGCGTGCAGGCGGCTCATGACCTCTTCGGCCACATCCGGTTCGACAATGAGCACATACCCGATGCTGCAATTGAAGATCTGCAGCATTTCGTCCCAGGAGAGCTGGCCCTGTTCGCGCAGCCAGTTGAACACAGGCAGCATCTGCCACGAACCGAACTGGATTTCCGCGGTCACCGCGCGGGGCAGTACCCGGGGGATGTTGTCAAAGAATCCGCCGCCGGTGATGTGCACCATGCCCTTGACAGGCAGATCGCGCATCAGCTTGCGGACGATGTCGACATAAATCCGGGTCGGCTCAATCAGCACGTCCGCCACACTCCGGCCGGAGCCGGGCAGTTCGTCGTCCGCCTTGAGCCCGCTTTCCGCCAGGAGCTTGCGCACCAGCGAATAGCCGTTGGAATGCACACCGGAAGATCCCAGCCCGATAATCACGTCGCCGACACGGATGGAAGAGCCGTCCACGATATGGGCGTTGTCGACAATCCCCACGCAGAACCCGGCCAGATCATATTCCCCGGCGGGATACATGTCGGGCATTTCGGCGGTTTCCCCACCCAGCAGCGCACAGCCGGCCTGCTTGCAGCCGTTGGCCACGCCCTGCACCACCTGTGCGGTCCTTTCGACATCGAGCACGCCGGTGGCAAAATAGTCAAGGAAGAAAAGCGGCTTCGCGCCCTGGACCAGGATGTCGTTGACGCTCATGGCAACGAGGTCGATCCCTATGGTGTCATGCCGGTCGAAGGCGACGGCCAGCTTGAGCTTGGTGCCTACGCCATCGGTCGACGAGACAAGCACCGGCGACTCCATACCCGAGAGGTCCGGACGGAACAGGCCGCCAAACCCTCCGATATCGCTCACAACGCCGTGCACATGCGTATCGGCCACCATTGTTTTGAAGCGCGACACGAGAGAGTTGCCGGCGTCGATGTCTACCCCGGCGGCAGTATAGGCTTTGGCTCGCGACTGGGACATGCTCCCTGCTCCTCATGGATGTTGCGGTTTCTGACAAGAAAAATTAAGAATAGGCTTTTCCGTCCCGCATGGCAAGTCGCCAAATCCGCAATCTGCACGCCACGCACCACCAGTCCGGACGCCAGCCCCTCCCCGGACAGTACTACCGGAGCACTACCGGCAGGCGGCAGCACCGCCGCGCGCATGCCGGATCTGCCAGTTCAATCACTACAACAGGAAGGCGCATCCAAGCACCGCCGCGCGCATGCCGGATCTGCATCGACACGACTCATCGATCCTCCTTGCAGATGGCCGCCGCGCGCATGCCGGATCTGCGCCTGCGGGCAGGAGGGGAAGGCAAGGGAGGCGTCCGCTGCAGCGCGTGCCAGCGGGGCCGGCATCCGGCACTCCGAAGCGCCGGGCAATCCCCGCCTTGCACGGGCAGCGGGTTTTGACTATAGAGCATTCTCAGTTTGAAACGTCTTGTGTTGCAAACCATACGGCCTGCCGTTTCGCAAAAACAGCGCGGTTTTTCCGCTCAGTTCTGGCGGGGCGGCGCTGTGCTGCCACCCTGCGCCTGATTTTTTTCAAAGCTAAAACACTCTGGTGCGCGGCGGCCTGTGTGCGGGGCTTTCTCCCCGGCGGCCGCCGGCCCGCACGTCACCAGCCCCGGCAGGGGCTGCCAAGCGAGGTGCCGCATGATTCTTGTCTATACCGGCAACGGCAAGGGCAAAACCTCCGCCTGTACGGGGCAGGCGCTGCGCGCGCTCGGCCAGGGCCTGGAGGTCCGGTTTGCCCAGTTCATCAAAAAAGACGTCGGCGCGGGCGAACAGCGCCTGCTGCGCAGCCTGCTGGGAGAGGGGTTTTTCCCCGGAGGCGAAGGCTTCTTTCTGCGCGAGGAAACCCGGGACATCCATCGCCGCGCCGCGGAACGGACGCTGGAATGGTGCCGCCAGGCCATGCCTGAAGGCGGCATGCTCATTGCCGACGAGGCGCTGTACGCTCTGGGCTGCGGTCTGCTGACCCGCGACGAGCTGGCAGGACTCATGGATCTGGCGGACAGCCGCCGGACCCATCTTGTGCTGTCCGGCCGCGGCCTGCCAGACTGGGTGAAGGCGCGGGCCGATCTCATCAGCGAGGTGTGCGAAGTCAAGCACCCGGCCGCACACGGCGCGGCGGCAGTCCGCGGCATCGAATTCTGACAGGCCGCCTCAGAGCAGGCCGGGAAACCGGTCTGCCTGCCGGATCACGCCGGAAGGGCGCTGACCGGACTGCGGCGCGGTGTGCGCGGCCTGCCGCCTGCAGTGCTGCAGCAAGAAGCCGGTTCAGGCGCGATCTGCACCGGAAGCTGAAGGGACAGCCTGCCCCCTTGCTGTCTGCGGAAGAGGTCTTATCTGTACATTCGCACCGGTGTGCGGCCCTGAGCGCCTGTCTGCCATGGCAGGCGCGCCGTTACAGCACGGCACCGCGCCCGCCGGCGTTTTGCAAAAAGGAGCATTGCCATGAGCAAGGACGCCCCGAAAGGGGATAACCCGTTCGCCGGCCTGAACAAAAAGGCCTTTCCCCCGGCGCGCAAGGCGCACGGTCAGATCGTGCGCTGGACCGGCCGGCGTGACACCAGGCCGGAACAGCCCGTCCCCGGGCCCGAGCCCGACGAGGACACGGCCCTTTTTCTGAACGCGGTCAGCAGCGCCACGCCGCTGGGCCAGACCCGGGTTCACAGCCCGGCCGCGCCCGACGCACGCCGGACAGACGACACGTTTTCCAACCCCCTGCCCCTGCAGCCTGCCGCGGACAAATCCCGCGCCGGCAAGGCCGCATCAGGCAGCCGGCCCGCGGCAGCCGGCGGCACAGCAGGGCAGCCCGCAGCGGCGCACAGCCCGGCGGCAGACACGGCCGGTAAGGACGACAACTGTTTTGCCGCGCTGCTGGCCGCCTCGCTGCATACAGGCGCTCAGGGCACCGGTACGGCGCGCCAGCTCCCTCCAGACCGGCGCAGGCCGTCGCCAGCCGCCCGTGACGGACAGGCCCCTGCACCAGACCCGGCACCCTCTTCTGCCGGAGACGACGAAGCAGCCTTTGCCAGCGCCATGCGCGATGTTGCTCCCCTTGACGGCAAGGGACGCGCCATCCAGCCCGAAGTGCCCCAGCCGCACGCCGCGCCCGCGGCTGCAGGCAATCCGCTGCAGGATTTCATGGAAGGCCGGATCGAATTCTCGCTGGCCTCCACCGACGAGTATGTGGAAGGTCACGTCATCGGGCTTGACCTCAGCATCGTGGGACGCCTCCAGGCCGGCCAGCTCAGTCCCGAGGCACACCTTGACCTGCACGGACTCAATGCCGAACAGGCCTTTCAGGCTCTGGTAGGGTTCATGCGCCATTCCTACATGTGCGGACGGCGCGTCGTGCTTGTCGTGCCCGGACGCGGCCGCAACTCGCCGGCCGGCATCGGTGTCCTGCCCGAAAAGGTACAGGAGTGGTTTACCCAGGAGCCCTTCCGCCGCGTGATTCTGGCCTTCTGCACGGCCAGGCAGGTCGACGGCGGGCCGGGTTCCCTCTATGTGCTGCTGCGCAAATTCCGCAAGGATCGCGGCAAGGTCGTCTGGAACCGCAACCCCACCGACCCGGACCTGTACATCTGACGCGCGGCAGAACCCGGAGCATGTTCAGCGTGCAGCGCCACGCGTTTCAAACCATACGGCCTGTCACTTTGCGCAAACACCACGGTTTTTGCGCTCAGTGCCGGCCGGGCGGCACGCTGCTGCCGCCTTGCGTTCTGCCTGCTTCACTGGCAAAACGTTCCAAGTTATCAGGTATGATTCCTGTTTACAAAGGGCAGCAAATGCGCTATATGCGGCCCATCAGCTGCCCGCAACGGGGCCGGTACTGCGGCATGCAGCCTGCCCCTGGTACAAGCGGCATGCGTTTCCCGGATACCGGGGAAGCGTCCCCGGCGTCAACGGTAACACGGCCGTGCAGAAGCGTTTCCCGTCAGTCCCTTGCCGACGCGGGGAAGCCGGGCTGCCGCCCCGCACGGGGCCGGTACTGTCCCACGCCGGAAGACGGTTTTCTGCACGAGATCCTCTAACAGATCGTTGTGCGCCACAGAGCGCCAACAGGAGGTTTTTACCATGACCGAACGTCCCGACATGATTACGTTTGGCGGCGCGCCCCTGACGCTGCTCGGCAACCCTGTGGCCGTGGGCGACAAGGCCCCTGACTTCACCGTGCTGGCCAAGGATCTGACCCCCCGCAGCCTGAAGGACTACAGCGGCAAGATTCTGCTTATCAGCGTGGTGCCCTCGCTGGATACCGGCGTCTGCGACATGCAGACCCGCCGCTTCAATACCGAAGCCGCCGCCCTTGACAGCCGCGTCAGAATCCTGACCATCAGCTGCGACCTGCCGTTTGCCCAGGCCCGCTGGTGCGGCGCGGCCGGCGTGGACGCGCTGGAAACCCTGTCGGATCACCGCGATCTGTCCTTTGGCCTGAATTACGGTCTGGTCATCAAGGAACTGCGCCTGCTGACGCGCGCCGTCCTGGTTGTCGACGCCAACGGCGTCATCACGTACGAACAGATCGTCCCCGAAGTGACCCACGAAGTGGACTACGACGCGGCCCTTGAGGCCGTAAAGGCGTGCGTGGCCAAGGCTTAAGGCCAGCTGCCCGCACCGGCCACGCCCTCTGAGGCGCAGCCACGCAGTCTGATCCGCTCGTCGCTTTTCTCCCGAAACCTTTTACCGGGTGCCGGAAACCTGTATTCATACCGCACGGCACAGGCCCTGCCGGGCAAAGGGACGACCCTGGCCCACTCTGCTCCATGGGGACGACCCCACAAATCCGTATGGAGGCATATACGATGGCGTGGATCGTCCTTCTGCTCGCAGGCCTACTTGAAATAGGCTGGTCTGTCACGCTCAAATACTCGCAGGGCATGACCCGTCCGGGTCCCGCACTGCTGACACTGGCCTTGCTGAGTCTCAGCTTTTTTCTGCTCTCTGTGGCCATGAAGCACTTGCCCCTGGGTACAGCCTATGCCGTCTGGACAGGAACAGGGGCTGTGGGGACGGCGCTGATGGGCATCCTGCTGTTTAACGAACCGGCCAGCGCTCTGCGGCTGGCCTGCATTGCCTGCATTGTGCTTGGTATTGTGGGACTCAGCCTGACAAGCCCATCCTGAGCGTTGCGGCCGGGACATGCCACCCGGCCTCTCTG
>CALUZP010000108.1 GCA_944325325.1 uncultured Desulfovibrionaceae bacterium | reverse complement strand
CAGGCCGCGGTGGAAGCCTTTCTGGAACCGTTGAGGGCGCTGGCGGACAAGCTTGGCCGTGCGCCGTTTGCCACGCCTGACGAGGGCATGGCGTTGTTTGATGCGCTGCTCAAGGATGCTGGCGCCGCTGTGGCCGCCTGTACTGAACGCGGACGCCTGCGGACGCAGCTTGCCCAGCAGCAGAAGGAGTTTCACGCCGCCCGGGCCGTCAGTGATGAGGCGCAGACTGAGCTGGCAGCGCTTCTGCGCCTGGCGGAAACGGACGATCCGGAGGAATTTCTGCGCCGCGCTGCAATCCGGACCGAAACGCTCGAGCTGACCCGGCGGCGCGAAGCCCTGCGGGCCGAGCTCTGGGTTGCCGGCAGCGATGCCGCGCGGCTGGAACGTCCGGACGCCGGGCCGTTTACGGAAGAAGACTTTTCACGCTACCTTGAAGGGTTCAATACGGAGGATCACGACAGCCTGGAAGCGCGCCTGCAGGAGACAATCGAGCGGCTGGCCCTGCTTGGCGAGGAGCAGCAGCGGGATGAGGAAACAGTACGCGCGCAGGCGTACGAGCTGCGCCAGCTTTCCACCTCCGACGAGCTGGCGGTGCTGCATGGCCGTCAGGAAGCGGCGTCTGCCCAGCTGCGGCGCTGCGCGCTGGAGTGGGCGCGGCTGGCCCTGGCCCGGCGCATGCTGGAAAAGGCCAAGGAGCGTTTCGAGCGTGAGCGCCAGCCGGAGGTCATCCGGATGGCATCGCGGCTTTTGGGCGTGATGACCGGCGGTGCATGGGATACCGTCAGCATGGCGCTGGACGGGGGGGCGCTTACTGTCTTGCCTCCTGTCGGCGAAGGTGTTACGCCGGAAGTACTCAGCCGTGGCACGCAGGAACAGCTGTACCTGGCGCTGCGCCTGGCGCATGTGCGCCAGCAGGCCCGGCTGGGCGGGGTTGCTTTGCCGTTGATCATGGATGACATCCTTGTCAATTTCGATCCGGAGCGTGCGGCCCGGACGGCTGGTGTCCTGGAGGAGATGGTCACGCCTTCTGAAGGCGTAGAAGGGCATCAGGTGCTCTTTTTTACCTGTCACCCGCATATTGCCAGCCTGCTGCGCGAGCGTATGCCCGCAGCCGCGCTGTTTGTCATGGAACAGGGGGCCCTGCGCCGGGAAGCCTAGGGCCCGTCTGTATTCCCGTGCCCCCTGGTGTTGCCGGCTTCCTCTACGGCAGGCTGCTGCGGCCGTTGTTTTGTGTGGGGCCGCGCGGCGCTTGCCGGTGCAGCCTTGCAGCCGCAAACAGGCAGGTGCTCTGGTGCTGCCCGGTTGAAGAGCGTCTGCCAGAGTCCGTCCTGTGCAGAAAGACAGGGCTGGCCGGAAGGGGGCCGCGTACAGGCTTTCCTGGATGTCCGCTCTGCAGTTCGTGCCGCAGAGTGCGCAGCGGTGCCCGGAGCCGGCTTGCGCCGTGGCGGTGTCACATCCGGCACTGCGGTATCCGTTTTTTTGTGAATGCCTGCCGCATGGCGTCTGTTCAGACTGTTGCCCGTGTTGCCTACAGGAACCGCCGTTCTGACGCGCCATGACGGCGAATGGGACAAGGAACGCGGTCCGGCCCGGCTGTCCGGGCATGACCGGACTCCGGTCCCGCACTGTTCGTGCCGCCTGCTTTGCGGCAAGGCAGCTGCCTTGCCCGCCAGACATCGATACGGCAGCCCCGCTGACGCCGTCCGGAGGCTCTGGCTGTCTTGCAGCACAGGGAGGCGCTGCCTGCTGCATAACCTTTTAGCCGTTCAGGAGATAGTTTATGGCGCTGTCGCTGGCTTCCCAGCAGAAACTGGCTCAGTCTCCAGCTTGGAACCTCCTGCTGCTCACCATCGGCAGTTTTTTGTTCGCCTTTGGCGCACAGGGGATTGCCGCAAGTCATGGATTTCTTACCGGCGGCGTGTTCGGGAGCGCGCTGCTCATCTGGTATGCGTCGGACTGTCTGTCGCCGTCCATCTGGTATGCCATCATCAACATCCCGCTGTTTATTCTGTCCTGGGTGCATGTGGGGCGCAAGTTCCTCCTGTACAGCCTCTATGCAGCCACGGCAACGACCGTGTTCAGTGAATTCATCACCGTGCAGCTGCCGGTCAACGATCCGCTGTATGCGGCCATCGCTGCTGGCATTGTCTGTGGCATCGGCACGGGGATCCAGCTGCGCACGCTGGGCAGCGGCGGCGGCCTTGACGTCGTGGGGGTCATTCTCAACCGCAAGTGGAACATCGGAGTCGGGCGTTTTTCGGTCTGCTACAATACCGTACAGTTCATCCTGGCCGGCTGGACCATCTCGCTCGACATGGTCATCATTTCCTTTATTCAGGTCTTCATTGCGGCGTATACCATGGAGCATGTGCTGCGCATGTTCAACCAGCGCAAGCTTGTCTACATCATCACCGAGCGTGGAGAGGAGCTGTGCGAGGCCATTCTGGCCGAAGGGTATGCCGGAGCCACGGTGCTCAAGGGCCGCGGCGCCTACAGCGGCGACCCCCGCGAGATCATTCTGACGGTCACCAACAACATCCTGCTGCGCAAGCTGGAAAATCTGGTCTACGAAATCGACACGCACGCCCTGTTCATTGTGGAAAGCTCCTTCTACGTATCCGGCTCAAGATACCCGAGAAAATCCGTCATCTAGCAGCCTGCCCGTGCAGGCGGCCATGGCCGGATCCATCATGGATCCGGCTTTTTTTGTCTGCTCGGCAAAGAGGAAGGCGGCCTGCCGGGACAGGGGGGACCGGCCTGTTCCCGCCTTGCAGCCGTATTTCAGGGGCCAGGCCGGCGGGGATGCCATTCGGTGAGGCTGAAACGGTACAGGCAGGGCCTGGCGTATCCTTTGTGCGTGCTTGAACGCATGGGAACACCTCCTGTCTGTAAGATAAAACAGGCCAGGTTCGCTAACAGACCGTCTTTTTTTTATAACAGGGGGTTGACGCTCTTATTTTTTGCGCGTAGTTGGTATACCAGTTGGAGGTTGGTATGCCTGAATTGTATTGGTCAGAAGTTGGCTGGGCGCCTGAAGAGATTGAAGAAAAGGAGACGACGCTCGCGACGACCGCTTATAATAAACTTATTAACATGTTTATTTCTTTAGAAATATTCCCTGGAGCGCATTTGCAGGAAAGGCAGCTGGCGGAATCGTTGAATATGAGTCGGACGCCCCTGCGCGAGGCCTTGACACGTTTGTGTCATGAGTCCTGGCTTACCATCAATTCGCGCCGGAATATTGTGGTCAGGCCTGTCAACCTCACGACAGTCCGCGAAGTTTTTGAGGTTCGGGAGATGCTGGAGCTGCGGGGGGTGGATCGGGTGATTTCCGATGATGCCATCCACGCGGCGTTTGTCAACCTGACGCTGGTGCATGACACCATGGTCAATATGCATGTGGATGATTTCAATTACATTTTGGTCAATCAGAAATTCCATGCCTACCTGAGCACCATTGATCACAATTCGCTCATTGTGGGCTTGTGGAAGCGCATGCATCTGGAGAACATCCGGCTGGCCATGCTGGCTCTGTCTTCCACGCCTCAGCGCAAGAAGGCCGTGCACAACGAGCACATGGCGATCATTGAAATGCTGTTGAAACGGGATCGCGAAGGCGCCCGCAAAAATCTTCTGGATCATTTGCGGACCATTCGCGCCAATCTGGAAAAGGCGCTGGGTCGCTCGACGCTTCTGAAATCGTAAGATGTCAGGCTGGCGCAGGCGAACCGGCAGATGTAACAACCCTTATTTTTTTGATGGAGTCCTGGTATGCGGAAAATGTTCACCCTGTTATGCGCAGCGCTGTTTGCGCTGGGCGTGGTTGCCTCGCCTGCGGCTGCGGCCTGGCCGGATCGTTCCATCCGGCTCATTGTGCCTTTCAACCCCGGGGCAGGTACGGATCAGCAGGGACGTCTTGTGGAAAAGGAATTTAAGGAAGTTTTCGGGCAGCCGCTCAACTTCGTGTACAAGCCGGGCGCTGACGGCGCCATCGGTGCGACGGAACTGGCCAACTCCCGTCCGGACGGCTACACCATCGGTGTGTATGCCTTCCCGCTGATGGTCATGGGACCTCTGCTCGGCAAGGGCAGATATACCCCGGACAGCTTCGATTTTCTTGGCATTTCGTGCAAGGACGTGGCCGTGCTGGTTGTGCCCAAGGACAGCCCCATCAAGAGCTTTGAAGACTTTGTCGCCAAGGCGAAGGCCGAACCCGGCAAGATGCGTGTGGGCGTCGTTGAAATCCTCGGACCCACGCACATTACGGCACTGAAGCTGCAGCAGCAGGGCGTGCCCATGAACATCGTGCCTCATGCCGGCGGCTCCAAGGCCATGGTGGCTGTGCTTGGCGGTCATATCGACGCACTGCTCGCCGTGACCGGTGCTTCGCTCAACTCGGCCAGCAAGCTGAACTTCCTTGCTGTGGCGAGCGATGGCCCCGAACCGCTCCTGCCTGGCGTGCCGACCTTCAAGGACAAGGGCTATGACATCGTGTCGGTCTTCGCCCGTGTGTGGATCGCGCCCAAGGGCCTGCCTGTTGAAGTCCGCGAACGCCTGACGGCCGGCCTCAAGGAAATCTATGCCCGCGAAGACGTCAAGCAGCGTCACGAAGTGGCGGGCATTCCCGTGCACTTTGAAGAGGG
>CALUZP010000107.1 GCA_944325325.1 uncultured Desulfovibrionaceae bacterium | reverse complement strand
ACCAGCATCTGAATGGTGGAGCAGTTGGGGTTGGCGATGATGCCGTTATGGCCTTCAAGCGCATCGGGGTTGACTTCGGGCACAACCAGCGGGCAGCGATCGTCCATGCGCCATGCGCTGGAGTTGTCAACCACTACGCAGCCAGCGGCGGCGGCATGGGGAGCAAATTTTTCCGAGGTGGATCCGCCGGCCGAGAACAGGGCCAGATCAATGCCTTCAAAGACGTCTTCCTTGAGCTCGCGGACAGTCAGTTCCTGATCGCCGAAAGGCACTTTTGTCCCTGCGGAACGGGCAGAGGCGAAAGGAATGACTTTGGCAGCCGGAAAGTTACGCGCATGAAGCGTACTGAGCATTTCGCGTCCTACGGCGCCAGTGGCTCCGACAACAGCAACAACAGGAGTCTTTTTTTGTGACATGACCGGTTTCTCCCTGAGGGGTGAGCAAATTTCAATAAAGTCACGGGCCAGACGACATGCCGGCCCAATGCCCTGTTCAATGGCCGCAACCCCATGTTTTGTCAAGCGGTTTTCGTTGAAAGAAAATTTTTTGTCTTAAAAATCACAAATGAAACCAATATGATAAATCTTTGGTCAGGACTTGCCTTTCATGTTGCCATTCTTATCTTTTCCACGTATGAAGGCAAGACGGATCGGACAGGGCTTTATCGAGAAGGATATACATGTCCGTGTATCAAGAGGAGTGAACATGGCTCATCGCATTCCCATGACTGATGAACTTTCGTTCGCCATGCAGCTGAAGAACCTGGCGAACGAGGAACTTCTGGATTTCTGGGCAGAGACGCAACAGATCGAAGGCATGATGCAGCAGGAGTATCCGCAGGCTGTGGGCAGCCAGGATTATGAACGCCTGATTGTGCTTGAATTGCAGCTGCGTTCTTGCAATCAGGGCTTCCATCCCTGCCTCTAGTCAGAATACCTCCGCGGGGGACTGACCCCGCCTGGATCATGCAAAACCGCGTGCCGTCATGTTTGACGGCACGTTTTCTTTTTGGTGGGCTCCAGGCTTCGCCTTCGTGCTCCCGAAGGCTCCTTCTCTGGAATGCCGTCTCCTTGCTTTCAACGTGTTTTTTAAAGCCCGTTCCGGCGGCAGAAAGGAAAACGGCTCTCTCCTCCCGGGGCCGAGAAGGTTGCCGGCGCGTTTCGTGCGGTGTGCCGGCAGGCGCCTTATGGCCTCTGCGCGTCAAGGAACAGCGCCGCACTGCCGGCAGGTTGTGGCACGCGGCTGCAGTCCCGGCACGCTGGGGAATCCGGTGAGCCTCATCAAGAAAAGTTTATCTGCCAACGCTCAGAGCCTGTGGGGAGCTGGTGGTCAGTTTCTTTTCGGCAACGGTGTTTCACGGAGGGGGCAGCACAGGCTGCGTTCAGGTTTCTGATTTCGTCCGGCGACACGTTTCGGGAAGAAGGAGGGGAGAGGAACGGGGAAGGAGTCGGAAAACGCTTTCTGGAAAAAAAGGGGTATTCCGCCTGACGGCCATGTTCCTACGTTCCCGCACCAGTTGCTGGAAGCGGCCCTGGAGCGCGCCGTTGATGGTGTGATGACGGCCTGTTTCAAAAGGGTGCCAGACTGCTGCATCCCTGTGCGGCACAGCCTGGCTGAGGCGTTCGATTCAGGCGTGGCGGGTACGGCGCTGCCAGGGCCGTCGGCAGGTATCTGACTGGATGAAGTCAGGGCAGATTCAGACCGCGGGGACTGGTAGTGTCCGGATAATCAGACATTTCTGTCCAGTCCGTCATGCATTCAAGACGGTTTTATGTGGCAGTGCTGGTTATCCTGCTGTTTCTTCGAGTTTTTTATTGCCTATGCACTAAAAATAAAAATCGGCATGTATTTTGCTAATACGTTTGTCGCGCAAAGCATTCCGGTTTGTGCTGGTGGCGCGGGGCGATCCGGGGCAGCGGAGGCAAGCCTGCGTGCCAGTATCCAGGGATTGCGTTTTTGTGCTTCTGGCTGCGTTGCTGTGGCGGATGCAGGCGTGCAACTTCCCGGGTCAAAGGATTCGGAACGAAGTGGCAGACCTGAGACAGGATATCCGCCGCATCAGTGCCGCCTCTTTCTTGTATGCGTCCAATAACGCAAAATTCCCCGGAACAAGCCAAGTTTCTGTTCAGGAGGTTATGTTATGCGAACCGTACTTTCTGCCGTGTTTGCCTTTTTTGTTGCTGGCAGTCCTGCCGCAGTCCGGACGCTGCGAAGCGGCGTATACGCTCAAGACTGCGTGGCTGGCTGAGCACGAAGCCTTTGTCGCCTGGTATGCCCAGCAGCAGGGTTGGGATAAGGAAGAGGGATTTCAGCTGGAAATGACATGCTACAGCACAGGCAAGGAGCTGATGGCTGCCATGCACAGCGGGCCGTGGGAAATGGCTGCCTGCGGGGCCCTGCCGGCCCTGACCGCCTCGCTGGAAAATGAGGTGGAAATTGTGGCTATTGGTGATGACGAGTCGTTCGCCACCGGCATTTATACCCGCAAAAACAGCCCGATGCAGGGGCATACCGGGTACAACGCACTGTATCCGGACATGGCGGGCACCGCCGGCACCGTGCGCGGCAAGACGATCCTCTGCACGGTAGGATCCGCTGCTCATTACACTGTGCATAAATGGCTCGCGGCGCTTGGCCTGACCGAACAGGACGTTATCCTTAAGGACATGCCTTCAAGTCAGGCTCTGCCGGCGTTTCTTGCCGGTCAGGGAGACGCCGTAGCGCTCTGGGCCCCCCCTCACTCTGGAAGCAGAGTATAAAGGTCTGGAGCCTGTCACGCTGTCCGGTCAGTGTGCCGCCAGCCAGCCTACGCTCATCATGGCGGACAAGGCTTTTGCCAGCCGGCACCCTGAGCGCGTTACCGCCTTCCTTGCCATGTATTTCAGAGGGATTGTCGCGTTGCAGGAAACCCCGCGTGAGCAGCTCCTTGACGCCTATGCCGCCTTCTACAAAGCCTGGACGGGCAAGCACCTGCCCCCGCAGGACGCCGCCTGGGAACTGGCGCGCCATCCTGTTTTCAGTCTGGACGGACAGCTGGCGCTTTTCTCTGGTCAGGATCATCGCCTGCAGGGCTGGCTGCGTGAGCTGACAGTGTTTGCAGGAGGCAAAAACCGGCTTGACGACGTGACAGATCGGTACCTCAAGGCCTTGGCCGCCAAGTAAGAAGACGTCTGGCAGCAGAGGTCCTTAGTGACCAGATAGCTTTGCCCAAAACCGTCCAGGCAGCCCGCTGCGGGCTGTTTCGGGCAGTGCAAACCTGCTTTCTGACCGGGTGTTGCTCTTCAGGAAAAAGACGCATCAGTGTAACCATACCAATGCACAAGAGCAGCAGATCCGTCCTGCTGTGGCAGCCCGTGCTGTTTTTCTTTTGAAGACAGTGCGGGCTGTCTTTTTTTGAAGAGGGCGATCGCTATCACAAGCAGGCACGTCTGTCGCCGGGCGGATTTTTCGGTTTGTGGTCGGCTGCACTGCGCAGCTCACCAGTTCAAAAACGCGTCAAAAGCCGTCCTGCTGGCAAGCCGGCTGCGCAGCAGCGCACAAAAGCCGGATAATCCTGGCGGATGCTTGCCTGTACAGATTGGCAACGTCTGTATGGGTCTGACGTGACAAAGTCCGTTGGTTTTTCTGCCTGCCGGACGCATGCAAAAGCCAGTTTGCGCCATATGCAGCAAGCACTGACAGGTCAGCTTGAGAAGACAGGCGCAAAATCTTGCCTTCCAATTGGATGATGTTGGATTCTATTGATTAAAAATAATATATTACAATATAATATCGGTTATTTTTTCAGCCGTTGCACCTTGTGTCCGGACGCATGTCTGAGTGTTGGTGTTTGTATCAAAATACAGACGTTCTGTAAGGAGTGTGTGTAAATTCAGACAGTATGCAAGGCGTATGGATAAAAAAGACACAAGCTTTTTTCTTATATCTAACTATGCATTATAAAACAGATAATGAGTATAATTGATGCGCCATCTCCAGAAATGGATCGCCTTTTGCACTAAAAGGAACAAGTAGTGCATTTGAGGATACCGTTACAGAATGGAGATATTGTCATGAGCTGTTTGGATACCTGCCTGACACGCCTGTGCGGGGACAGGGTGCCGCTTGAGACGGCACGCAAGACGTTTTTCTTTTTGCTGGGCATTGCCATTATGCTGGTGTGGTCATTGCCCTGCCCACGCCACCGCCTTTCTACAAAGGCGAGGAAGCCATCCCGCTGACGCAGAACGCCAAGGTCGTTATGGGGACCTTGTGTTTTGCAGTCATCATGTGGATGACGGAAGCCATTCCCTTCCCCGCGACATCCCTTGGTCTGATTGTGCTGCTGCACATCATGAATATTGATTCCTTCGGCAATCTGGTCAAGTCAGGCGTTGGCAACCAGTCCATCATGTTCCTCATGGGGGCCATGGGGCTGTCGGCCGCCATGACGGAATCCGGCCTGGCCCGTCGCTTCATGCTGTGGATGCTCACCAAGGTGGGGCGGCGCACCGATCGCATTGTGCTGGCCTTCATGCTGGTAGGTATGCTGACTTCCATGTGGGTTACAGATATGGCCGTGGCAGCCATGCTTGTGCCGCTCGGCGTGAGCATCCTGCAGGGCAGCGGGTGCAAGCCGCTGGAAAGCAATTTCGGCCGCGCATTGATGATTGCCATTGTCTGGGGCGCGCTCATCGGCGGGACAGCCAGTCCGGCTGGTTGCGGGGCCAACGTGCTCGCCATGCAGTATGTGCGCGACATTGCTCATCTGGACGTGTCCTTCGCTCAGTGGATGATGGTGGGGGTTCCTGGTGCGCTGCTGATGGTTCCGCTGGGCTGGTTCTTCCTAGTCAAGGCTTTCCCTCCGGAATTCAAGGAAATTCCCATTGCGCTTGACACGATCCGTGACGAACTGCGCTCGCTTGGCAGCCTCA
Organism: uncultured Desulfovibrionaceae bacterium; assembly: GCA_944325325.1. Classification (GTDB taxonomy): domain Bacteria; phylum Desulfobacterota; class Desulfovibrionia; order Desulfovibrionales; family Desulfovibrionaceae; genus Avidesulfovibrio. The sequence goes on along the minus strand of CALUZP010000107.1, from coordinate 858 downwards.
AGATCAAGGAAATCCGCACCCTCATCGTGTTTGTGGTCATGGTTGTCCTGTGGCTCGGCGGCTCTCATGTGGAGTCTGTCCTCGGGTTCAAGGCTCCGGAAGCCTTTGTGGCTCTGCTGGGTTTTGTTCTGCTCTTCATGCCCGGCCTGCGCGTCTTTGAAAACTGGAAAGACGCCTCACGCAGCATCGACTGGGGCGGTCTCATCCTGATTGCCGGTGGTATTTCGGCCGGTATGCTTCTGGCCAGCACCGGCGCGGCCCGCTGGATTGCCTGGGGTGCCCTGTCTGAAGTGGGCAGCCTGCATCCTGTGCTGCGCGTCCTGGCGGTAATCACCCTCGTTGAATTGCTCAAAATCTTCTTCTCCAGCAACAGTGTCACTGGCGCCGTGGTCATGCCGCTCATCATTGCCCTGGCCATGAATATTGGCATGAATCCTTGGGTGTTGGCTGGTCCGGCTGGCATTGCCTCCAGCCTGGCCTTCATCATGGTCACGTCCAGCCCCACCAACGTCATTCCCTATTCTTCCGGCTACTTCAGAATTTCTGAATTTGCCAAGGTCGGTGTGGTCATCACTATCATTGCCATCCTGTGCGTCACGTTTTCGGTCTCCGTGTTCGGACGCTTCGCCGGCATGAACATCTGGGTGTAACGCCGCCTGGTGCAACAATAAATTTATCTTAACTTTCTTTTGGAGGATGTTGTCATGAAGACCATTCAGGAACAAATGGAGCTGGCCCGCAAGGCGCAGGCCGCCATCAACGACTATACGCAGGAACAAGTGGACGACATGTGCCTGGCCGCGGGCTGGGAAGTGTACAAGGACGACAACATTGCCAAGCTGGCCAGGATGGCTGTTG
>CALUZP010000106.1 GCA_944325325.1 uncultured Desulfovibrionaceae bacterium | reverse complement strand
ATTTGCAACGCTTTGCGTTTCAGACTAAAAATGCTTTAAGGCAAGCGGGCTGCCTGCCGGCTGTTTGTCCGGCCGCCCGCATGTCACAGATTTTTTTTGGAGGATGGCCCATGCCGGAACGGTTTACCCTCACGGCCTCCAGGGCAGACGCTGACACCGGGGCGCTGGCTCCGTCGCCGCCCCGCGACACGGGCGCGTCGTTCGTGTTTGTGTGGCTGTTGCTGACCACGGTGTTTGTAGCAAGCCTGATTACCTGGCAGTACTGGGATCGCTCGCGCGAGATGGTGGAAAACGCCATGGCTGAAACGGGCAATGTGCTGCTCATGGCCATGGACGGCGGCCTGCGCGGCGGCCGGCGTTCGCCCGGCAGCATGCCGTTTCAGTTTTTGCTTGACGAGCTGATGTCCCGGGACACGGTGCAGTTTTTTGCCGTGACGACAGCCAACGGCATCATTCTGGCGCACTCTGATCCCACACGGGTTGGCAAGCGGCTGCAGGTGGAGGACAGTGTCGGGGTGCTGTCAAACATGCTGGCGGAGATGACGCCCGGGCGGCGTCCGCACTGGATCATTACCGAGATGGAGGATCGCCATTCCTTTGTTGTCTACCGGATGATGAGTCCCGGGATCCGCCATCACCGGGGGATGGTCGATCCCCAGGGCCCGCGGTACATGTTTCTTGGCATGGATACGGCGCCGTTGAGCAGGGCCCGTGACCACGACAGGCGGCGTGCGCTGCTGTATGGCGGCAGCGTGCTGGCCTTTGGATTGTGTGTGGTGGCCTGTGTGTATGCGTTCGAGCGGCTGAGTCTGTCGCGCCGCAGGCAGCGCGAGGCCGAGGCGCTGATGGACGAACTGGCCCTGACGCTGCCGGACGGGCTTGTCCTGCTGGATGCCAAGGGGCGGCTGCGCGGCATGAACGATTCGGCGCGGACGCTGCTGCACATCAAGCCGTCCAGGGGAGAGCAGGCCGCCAGTGACAAGGCCAGTGACAAGGCGGGGGCGCTGCCGGGGGCTTTGACCGAGCAGCTGGAGCGGCTGCGGAAGGAAGGGGTTCTGGCCGATACGGAAGTCAGACTGGACTACGGCGACCGCACGACCTATCTCAGTGTGCGCGGGGGCAGGGTTGGCAACAGCCGTGAAGGGCACCTGGGCTTTCTGGTGCTGCTGCGCGACGTCAGCGAGGTGCGCCGGCTTGAGGCGGAAGTGCGCCGGCGCGAGAAGCTGGCTGCCGTGGGCAACCTGGCTGCCGGCGTGGCGCACGAGCTGCGCAATCCGCTCAGCTCCATCAAGGGCTATGCCGCGTATTTTGGCGAAATTTTCCCTGAGGGCAGTGAGGAGCGCGCCGCCGCGCAGGTGATGATGCACGAGGCCGACCGGCTCAACAGGACGATCACCGAGCTCATCGGGCTGGCCAGGCCGACGGACATCCACGCCACACGGGCGTCGCTGGGTGACATTGTGGGCGATGTGCTCAGGCTTATCCGTCAGGATGCCGACAAGCACGGTGTGGACATCGAGTTTCATGCCGGGGAGGTGCCCATGCTGGATCTTGATCCGGATCGCATCCGGCAGGTGGTGCTCAACGTCTGCATCAACGCGCTGGACGCCATGCCCAGGGGTGGAACCCTGACGCTGTCGCTGTTTGAGGATCCGGCGCTGCCGGACAAGGTCGTCCTGGATGTCAGGGACACGGGGACGGGCATCCCGCCCGAGGATCTCGCCCATGTGTTTGACCCGTACTTTACGACCAAGGGGCATGGCACGGGGCTGGGCCTGGCCACAGTGCACAAGATTATGGAAGCCCATGGCGGGAGTGTCCAGGTCACATCGACGCCCGGCCAGGGGAGTTGTTTCCGGCTGGTATTTTCCCTGTCGCCTTCTGGGCCGACGAATGAATCCCGCCCGCAGGGGGCGGAGAGGCAGGCCGTGTGATGAAACCTGTTGTACTTGTTGTTGACGACGATGAAAGCCACCGCGGCATGCTGCGCACGCTGCTGCGCCGCTGGGGATATGTGGTTGAAGAGGCCGACAGCGGCGCGGCCGCCGAGGCGCTGTGCCGGGAAAAGGCCTATGACGCCATTTTGTCCGACATCCGCATGGCGGAAAAGGATGACGGCATTCGTTCCATGCGCGCCATCCTTGCGGCCAATCCTGCCATCCCCGTGATCATGATGACGGGCTATTCGTCGGTGGAAACGGCGGTTGAGGCGCTGCGTTTCGGTGCCTATGACTATCTGATGAAGCCGCTTGATTTTGATCAGCTCAAGCAGACGCTTACCCGGGCGCTTGCGCATACCCGTCACGGGGACGCCGGAGCCGGGCGCGAGGGGCTGGAGGAAAGCTGCATTCTCGGGCGCAGCCCGGCCATGCAGGAGCTGGCGACGCTTATTGCAACTGTGGCACCCTCTGACGCGACAGTGCTGATCACGGGCGAGTCGGGGACAGGCAAGGAGCTGGTTGCCCGGGCCATCCAGCATGCGGGCAGCCGGCACGACAAGCCGTTTGTGACCATCAACTGCGCGGCCATCAGCGAGTCGCTTCTGGAGTCGGAGCTGTTCGGGCATGAAAAGGGCGCGTTCACCGGCGCGGACCGGCGGCGCGACGGGCGCTTTGCCCAGGCGGACGGCGGCACGCTGTTCCTGGATGAAATCGGCGAGCTGCCGCTGCAGCTGCAGGCCAAGCTGCTGCGGGCCCTGCAGCAGGGCGAAATCCAGCGTGTGGGGAGTGACACGCCGTTTGTGGTGGACGTGCGGGTCATTGCGGCAACCAACAGAGATTTGCGCCAGGAAGTGGCTGAGGGGCGGTTTCGCGAAGATCTGTATTACCGCCTGAACGTCATCGGCCTTGAAGTGCCGCCCCTGCGCCGCCGCAAGGAAGACATCCCCCTGCTGGCCGGGGCTTTCCTGAAGCGTTTTGCCCAGGCCAACCGCAAGGAGATCAAGGGATTTACCCCCCAGGCCATGGCCCTGCTGAACCGGTACAGCTGGCCCGGCAACGTGCGTGAGCTGGAAAACGCTGTGGAGCGGGCTGTCATCCTGTGCTCCGGTGGTTTCATCGGCGAGAACGAGCTGCCGCTGGCGGTCCGCGAGGGCGGGCAGGAAGCGGCGCCGGACGCCGCGCTGCTTCCCCTGGACGAAGTGGAGCGGCAGACCATCCTGGCCACCCTGCGCGCTGTGGACGACAACAAAAGCGAGGCTGCAAGACGCCTGGGCATCACCCGCGCCACGCTCCACAACAAACTGCGCCGCTACGGCTATACGGAGGACTGAGATGATCACATCCCCCCGGGAGCTTGCGCCTTACGCGCATGACATCGACTGGGATCTGTCGCCGGAAACGGCGGTGGTTCTGTATCTGGAATGGGGCAACAACGACTGGCACGCAGAGCATCCGCCCGTGCGTTCCCCGCAGGATGTCTCAACCTATTTTGTGGTGGATACCTGGACGGATCCGATCACTGTCCGCCTGGTACGCCGCAATTCGGAGCAGGCCGAGGATCTGGCAGTCTTTCCTCTTCCAGAGCCGCTGCTGTCGCAGTTCAAGGAGGAGTATGGCAGCCTGCGTGGCGTTTTTGAGCCGTCTGAGGCCATCAAGGACTGGCTCAGGCACGAGCTGGGCGTTGCCTGACGCCTCAGCAGCGGATGTGCTGATAGATCCCCAGGATCTGCCAGGCCACAGCCTCCAGTGTTCTGCCCGCAAAGCGGCGCAGGCCCAGGCGGCGCAGCCGCCGGTAGAGATTGGGATCAATCATGCAGCGCAGCATGTCCGAAGCCAGCGCGGCGGCGTTGCCGGGCTTATAGAACAGCGCCGTGCGCTCGTCACCGGCAATTTCAACAAACGGGACTGTTGCAGGGCAGATGAGCGGCCGCGCCGCCCGCCAGGCATGGAGCGGGAACAGGTGGTGCTCGTCCGGATCCGGATCGGCGGTCACGGCGATGTCACACAGGGGCATCTGGCTGTCCAGGGTCTGTTCGCCCAGCAGGGTAAGGTTTGCCTCCAGCTCTCTGGCCCGCGCTCTGGCGCGGATCAGGCCGATCTGGTGGGGCTGGCAGAGTATGCGCATTTCCCAGGGAGGCAGGTCTGTGCGGTCCCGCAGATAGGTCATGGCCTCCAGCAGGGTACTCAGGATCTGCCTTGAAGCGCCCTGCCATACCGTCAGAAATACACAGCGCGAACCGGGTGCGGTCGTCAGCCGCAGCGGGGCGGCGTTGCCGCGGGGCAGAGCAGGCAGCACGACGTGGAGCAGTGTTGAAGGAAAGCCGGCCTTGCGCAGCGTGTCCGCGCTCAGCGCGCTGGGGCAGAGGATGGCCGCCAGCGCTGACCGCCCGGCCGGCCCGGGAATCTGTTCCGGCCGTGTCAGGGGCGAATCCGGTTCGCGGAACGGCCTGGGCGGGAGCGAGACGACAAGGCGTGTCATGGACGGATCGCAGAAGGCAAGTCCCTGGCCGGCAAGCCGCGCCGCCCGGCCGCCAAACGCATGGACACAGGTCGGGCCAAAGGCGTCAAGCTCCCTGCGCAGGGCGCGGACGGCAAAGGGATTGTACCAGGCGCCGCCCGGCAGCAGGGCAAAGGGAAAGCGTTCGCTTTTGAGCCGTTCGGCCAAAGCGGAGTCCCGAGGGCACAAAAACAGAATTTCTGTCTCGGGTTGCCGCTGCAACAGGCGGGCCAGCGTGAAAAGATAGTCCTGACGGCCGGTGCAGGCTGTCCCCATATCCAGCAAAACAATGCGCATGCTTTTCTCCCGCAGGCATGATACCCGTTGCACGGACTGAGCGCAATCTGCCCCGCACCTGGGCTCTGTTGCCACAGCATCCTGTCCGTATCCTGTTCTTTTCTGCTGCTGTGCCTGGAACCTTCTCTACCTTATTTATATAAAAAATCCCTACTTAAAAAAACTCACTACCGACAAGCTCTCTGCCTTATCACCTTGGTCGTTCTATCCTTTCGGGTTTGCTGGTGTGCTGCCGGCATGGTGCGGGCCTGTGCGGGAGCTGGGACAGCCCGGCGTATTTCAGCGGAGCTCGTTTCCGTTGTTGCCAGCCTGCTGCGGCCGGACAGCCCATATAAGGTTTTAGGAAGGTGG
>CALUZP010000105.1 GCA_944325325.1 uncultured Desulfovibrionaceae bacterium | reverse complement strand
GTCTGGATCCTGAAAGGCGTAGGGACGCTTGTTGCCCGCGCCGGGAGCCCCATCCATGTGTCCGCATGGAATGAGCCAAACCTGGCCGTCGGCGGCTCCGGAGACGTGCTGGCCGGCTGCGTTGGTGCACTGCTTGCTCAGGGAGCAGAACCCCTTGCGGCGGCCTGTGCTGCCGTATGCCTGCACGCCACGGCCGGCAGGCTCCTGCGCGAGCGTTTTGCCCTGCGCGGCAACACGGCTCTGGACATTGCCGATCAGCTCCCGCGGGCACTGGCCGTCTGCCACCAGGAAGCGCCTGCCGGCAGAGACTGATCCGCCACATCACGCGGTATGCTCCACGAGCCCCCGGATCGGGACGGATCCGGCCACCGGAGGTGTCCGGCCGCACGACAGAATCTGTAACACGGCAGAATCCGCAGGTCCGCAAGGCAGCCCTGCACTCCCCTTGCGCAAAAACACGATCGGAGGCACTCTGCCCTGACGCCCGGACTCTGTATCCGGTTAAGCCCCGCAGCCCGGCCTCTGCCAGCACGAACCGGCAGACGGCCCCATCTCTGCAGACGGCAAGGGCGCAGGGGAATTGCACTTCAAGCATGAGGTCAACCGCCATGGCCAGATTTCGTCAAACCAAACTGCAACTTCGCGAATGGCTTCACCAGGATGACTGGCGGCAGCGCTGTGCGGCGCTTGACGCCCTGCCTCCAGAAACCGTCATCAACCCGCTGCTGGCCTGCCTGCCTCTGGGCGAGCCTGTCACTTCCCGCGCGGCCGAGCTTCTGGGGCGGCACGTCAGCCGGCTGATGAACACCCCCGGCGGGGAAGAAACAGCCAAAACGTTCATGCGCCGGCTCATGTGGCACATGAACGAAGAGTCAGGCAACATCGGCTGGGGGATTCCCGAGGCCTTCGGCGCGATCCTCGCCGCACACCGCGGCCTGGCGGAGACATACGGACGGGTGCTCATCTCCTACGTTCTGGACACGGGGCACAACGACAACTTCTGCGATCACGCACCGCTCCGCCGCTCCTGCTACCGGGCCGTCCGCAAGCTGATCGAGGCCTGGCCGGATCTGCCGGAAGTGGCGTCGCTGGGCGGGCTGGCCTACCGGGCCCTGCGCCTGGGCATGGACAACGACCCCGATGCAACCTGCCGTCAGCTGGCCGCCGAAGCCTTTGACGCGCTGAAACAGGCTCAGAGCCACTCTGCCTGACCGTGCCGGCGTTTTCCGTTCTGGAAGGGCTGCCGGCCCCGCTCCGGCAGCTGACAGACACCCTCAGTACGCTGGCCGGACAGTACCGCCTGCGTGTGGCCCTCGTCGGAGGCGTGGTACGGGATCTGATGCACGGCACCCCGCTGGCCCCGGACGCCGAACTTGACGTACTTGTCGAGGGGGACGGCCCTGCCTTTGCCGGACAGCTGGCCCAGGCCCTGCATGGCGACCTGCACAAACATCCTGCATTTCTGACAGCGCGCGTCGACTGGACTGCGCCTGACGGCACAGGGCGGCACATGGACGTGGCCACCGCGCGCACGGAGAGCTACACGTCGCCGGGCGCGCTGCCGCTTGTCAGCCCGGCCTCGCTGGAACAGGATCTGGCCCGGCGCGACTTCACGATCAACGCCATGGCGATCCGGCTTGATCCACCATGCGCCGGGCAGCTACTCGATCCGTTTGCCGGCCGGGACGACCTGGCGGCATGCCGGCTCCGCGTGCTGCATGATCGCAGCTTTGAAGACGACCCTACCAGGATGTTCCGTGCCGCGCGCTTTGCCGCCCGCTACGATCTGACGCTGGACACGCGATCGGCTACACAGCTCGTGGGGGCGCTGCCGGCGCTGGCCTGTGTGTCCAACACACGGATCCGCCACGAGCTTGAACTCGTCGTTGCAGAACGCGATCCGGCTGCGGTTCTTGCCCGCCTTGGCGCGTGGGGGGTCCTTGCTGCGCTGCATCCGGCACTGCCGCCTGACGCTGCACGGCTGCAGCTTGCAGGCCGGCTCCTTGCGCCGCTCTGCCCCCCCTCCTGGCAGTCTGCGGCTGATCCCTTCCTGCTGGCCGTCTATGCGCTGCTGTATGGCTCCCCGTCCGGAGTGCTGTCCGGCGCCACATACAGGCTTGGCCTGTCCGCCCCGGAACTAAAGGGACTTTATACGACGACCGGGGCACTGGATGCCTGCACGGCGGAACTGGCCGTACAGCAGACGCTGCTTGAGCCCCGCCTGAGCGCCCTGTATGCGCTCATCACCCCCCTGCCGCCAGAAGGCCTGTGCCTGCTGGCGGCGGCAGGCGGCGAAGCCGGCCGCAGGCTGCTGGAAGAGGCTCTGGCTCGCGGCAGATCCATGCCTTTTTCCGGCCGAGATCTGCTGGCCATGGGCATTCCTTCCGGGGTTGCCTGCGGCCGGATCCTGCGCATCCTGCATAAGGCATGGCTGGACGGCAGTGTCCGGGATCGGGACGAGCTCGCACGCCTGGCCCTCCGGCACGCCGGCCAGACCGGCTCCGAAGGCGCTGCCCCTTAACCGTCAGAGGACTTGCATCCCGAACGCTGGCCGTGTACTAAGAAAGACACAGTGCCTAGTGGCCGCAGCCCGTCCTGAGACTGCAGGAGCGCTGCCGCGCCCGTATCAAAATTTGCCGCCGCATCAAAGCCGTCAGTAAAACATTGTTGAAGGAGTCGTCCATGCGCTATCTGAAAGTCCTGCTGATGATCCTGTTGTTTTTCCTGCTTACGCTGTTTTTCATGGACAACCTGGCCGCCTTCACCTACAAGCTGCCCCTGACGCTGGACTTGCGGATCCTGCCGGCCATTTCCACAGAACAGCCCATTCCGTGCTACTTCCTGCTGCTGGGCTGCTTCCTGCTGGGCTCGATCTTCACGCTGGTCATGCTCGTGTGGGACAGGCTTTCGCTTTCCACGCGGCTCAGCCTGTGCCGCATCCGCGCCAACGGGCTTGAAAAGGATCTGACCCGCATCCGCAAGACGCAGAACACAGGCTCCCAGAAGAGCAAGGAGCTGAACGACAGGATCGCCGAACTGAACGAAGAGATTGCCACCCTCAAAAACACCCTCAGGGAAACGGAAGCACGTCTGGCCCAGGCCGAACAGGCAAACGCCAGAAACGCCTGAGACTGCCTGACGGGAAGACGTCGGCACCCCCTGCCTCTGCCCGCAGCGGACGGCGCACCCCGCGTGACGGGGATGCCTGCCACCCTGCTTCCGGCGCGGGCGGCTCCGCGGAAGCGGATACATTGCGGTGCAGCACCGGCTCGAGACCTTGTGCAGAGATTGCCCGGCGTTGATTGCTATGACCGGACAGCGGAAGGACATCGCCTTGAGCGTGCCGTCCGCTGTCTCTTTTCAGTCGTAAAGGGAGGCCCTGTGCCCTTCCCTGTTTTGCATGGAAAACGTGATGACCAGCCTGCTGCCTGCTTCCGACGCACCGCAACTCTCTGAAGGGGCCCCCGACAACGGGGGAGATCTCAAGCTGACTCCCATGCTGGAACAGTACCTGCGCATCAAGAAGGACTATCCCGGCGCGCTGCTGTTTTTCCGCATGGGGGACTTTTATGAACTGTTCTTTGAAGACGCTGAAATTGCGTCGCGGGAACTGCAGCTTACGCTGACCTCCCGCAATCCGCACGCAGCCCAGCCCACGGCCATGTGCGGTGTGCCCTGGCACGCGGCACAGAGCTACGCCAACCAGCTGGTCAACAAAGGTTACGCCGTGGCCTTCTGCGATCAGATGCAGGATCCCAGGGAGGCCAAGGGCCTGGTGGAACGGGCCGTCACCCGGGTGGTCACGGCCGGGACAACCATTGAAGACGGGAGTCTGGAAGCCAAGGGACATTCGTATCTGGCCGCAATCTGGCTTGCCCCCGAAACCCAGGTCGGCGCTGTGGCCTGGGCTGACGTCTCCACCGGCGAATGGTCGGGCATCCAGACCAGAAAGCCGGCGGAGCTGTGGCAGTGGACACTCAAGATGGCGCCGCGCGAACTGCTTGCACCTGAAGGGCTGGCCCTGCCCAAGACGCTGGAACGCGACGACGAAATCCAGCTTGTACGGCTGCCTGCAAAGACGCATTTTGACGCCAGGCGCGCCGAACAGCGCCTGCTGGCCGCCCAGGGCGTCCAGGAACTTGCCGCACTCGGCCTTGACAAGCGCCCCGAGCTGCTGCGCGCCTGCGGGGCTCTGCTCGCCTATCTGGAGCAGACACAGATGCAGGCCTCAAGGCACCTTGCACCGTTTGCGCCCATGGATACCGGACACTTCCTCATCATTGACGAGATTACGGAGCGCAACCTCGAGCTGTTCCGCCGCCTGGATGGACGCCGGGGCACGGGAACCCTGCGCCAGGTCCTGGATCACACCAGCACGCCCATGGGCGGCCGGCTTCTTGAAGAGCGCCTGCGCAATCCCTGGCGGGATCTGCCGCTCATCACCGCCACACAGGACGCCGTTGCCTGGCTTGTGGCCGACGAGGCCACGCGCGAACGCCTGGCCACGGCTCTGCATGCCGTGTATGATATGGAGCGCCTTTCCACGCGGGTTTCACTCAACAGAGCGACGCCACAGGATTTCTGTGCCCTCAGGCTGAGCCTTGCCGCACTGCCGGCCGTCCATGCCGCGCTGTCCGGCCCTTCTGAAGGAGCGCTTCCCGCTGCCGAAAACCTGGAGCTGGGCGCGGTGCCCCTTGTCGTACACCGGCTGCTGAAAGCCTGGGACAGCCTCGACGATCTGGCCGGCCTGCTTGACAGGGCGCTGGTTGATACCCCCCCGCCGCAGATTACCGAAGGCGGCCTGTTCCGCAACGGATACAACACCGAGCTTGACGAGCTGCTCGATCTCGTGGAGCACGGCGAAAACCGCCTCAACGATCTGCTTGCCGAAGAACGGCGCACCCTGCCCAAGCTCAAGCTGGGCTGCAACCGGGTGTTCGGCTACTATTTTGAACTGTCCAAGGCGGCCGGCGGCACTGTGCCGGCGCATTTCGTGCGCCGCCAGACCCTGGCCAACGGTGAACGGTTCACCACGCCGGAGCTCAGCGCCCTGGAGCAGAAACTCGCTTCCGCAGCCGATCAGCGCAAGAGGCTGGAATACAAGCTGTTCCAGCAGCTTCGCGAAACCGTGGCCAGGGAACGGCCACGGCTCATGCTCATGGCCAGGCTCCTGGCACAGCTGGACTTCTGGCAGGCCCTGGCCGAAACCGCCGCCCGGCATCACTGGGTCCGTCCCCAGCTCGACAACTCCAGAGAACTGCACATCGTCGAGGGCAGGCACCCGGTTGTTGAATCCATCATCGGTGAAACAGCCTTCATCCCCAACGATCTGCACATGGACGACAAACGCCGGCTGCTGCTCATCACAGGCCCCAACATGGCCGGCAAGTCCACCGTGCTGCGGCAGACAGCGCTGATCTGCCTGCTTGCACAAATGGGATCGTTCGTGCCGGCCCGTGAGGCGCGCCTTGGCCTGTGCGATCGCATTTTCTCCCGCGTAGGCGCTTCTGACAATCTCGCCCAGGGACAGAGTACCTTCATGGTCGAAATGATGGAAACCGCCCGCATTCTCCGGCAGGCCACCAAACGGAGTCTGGTCATCCTGGACGAAATCGGGCGCGGCACCAGCACGTTCGACGGCCTGGCCCTGGCCTGGGCCGTGGTCGAGGATCTGGCCCGGCGGGCTGGCGGCGACATCCGCACCCTGTTTGCAACCCATTACCACGAGCTGACAGGCCTCGAAGGCAAAATCCCCGGCGTACACACCATGAACATCGCCATCCAGGAACGGGGGGACGATATTGTCTTTCTGCGCAGGCTCGTGCCGGGCCCGTCGGATCGCAGCTACGGCATTGAAGTCGCCCGCCTGGCCGGCGTGCCCCAGCCTGTGGTGCAGCGTGCCAGAGAAATCCTTGCTCAGCTCGAACAGAAAAAAGACGGCTCCAGCCCCGTGCGCAAGGCCATCCCTGCCCTGCTGCCGGGGCTTCAGGCCGCACAGCCTGCACAGCCGCCGGCTCCGCCGGAACCGGTCGAACACCCCCTGCTTGTGGCCCTGCGCGATCTCAATCCCGAAACCCTGACACCCATCGAGGCGCTCAACCGACTGGTGGAATGGAAAAACCTCTGGGGAAAAGCATGAAACGCCTGACTATCCTGCTGACTCTGCTCGTTGTCTCAACGCT
>CALUZP010000104.1 GCA_944325325.1 uncultured Desulfovibrionaceae bacterium | reverse complement strand
GGGCGCGTGGACTGTGCCGCGGGAGAAACTTCGGTTACCGTGCATGACAAACGCTGCCGGGCAGGACGCCTGGCGCTGCTCATTCCGCTGGACGCGGCGGCAGCTTCGGCCGTGTGGTGGCTTGGCGACATGACGCGCGACAGCATGACCTTTCACTTTGCGGCCGCGCCGGGCCCGTGCAGTTTTGGCTGGGCGCTCATTGGCGACGGCGGCGCGTAAGGCAGGGCCGGATGCGGGTGTACGCCGGGTTTACCCGCCGTCCCCCCGTTGCGCAAAGGTCGGCCACGCCAGCCCCCACACCCTGCCCCGCTACAGGTTTTGGGAAGGCGGATGGGGGGCCCGGGGGGAAGGGGGAGAACCCTTTTGCCGAAAAGGGTTTCCCCCTTCCCCCCGGCATTCCGATGATGTCCCCTGGCATTCCGATGGCATCGGGGTGGCATGAGGGCGGCAGCGTATTGCTGGTTCAACGAGGTATTGACCTGGGCGCGCCGGGCAGGAGCTGGCGGGGCGCCCGCAATTCACTGGAGGGAGTATGGCAGGATTGTATCAGCGCAATGTGACTCCGGCGTCGGCGGACACGCCGGCCATGACGGCAACGGCGTCGCGGGGCGCGGCCGGGGGCATTCCGCGCGGCGGGGCGGTGAGCATGCCGCGGACGCAGGGGCAGGCACTGGACGTGCGCCAGCTTGGCGGGCTGCTGGGGATGCTGCGCAACAGTGCGGCGGGCGCTTCCGGCGCAGGTGCCACAGGCGCAGGTGCCACAGGCGCAGGTGCCACAGGCACGAACGCCACAGGCACGAACACCACAGCGGTTTCGGCCAGTCCGCTGGCGCAGACGCAGGGGGCCTGGAGCAGCGGCCAGATTGGCCAGAACGGCGCGATCAACCCTTATGCCGCGCAAGGCGGCCTCAGCGCGGGATCGTTTGGCCCGGGTCTGCCGGTGGCGGCGGGCTCGTCCCGGGGGACGGCGGGGGCGGGCGTCCAGACGGGCGGCCCGGCCGCAGGGACAGCTCCGGGCGCGGGCCTGTCCATGGCAGGCAGTGCTGCGGGCGGCGCGGGAGGCGTGGCGGGCAGTGTCCTGTCCGGTCTTTCCGGCGGGGCCGGCACAACTTCCGCGGCGGGCAGCGTGCTGTCCGGCGCAATGACGGAGAACGGGGTTTCGGGCGGCCTGCCCGGCGCGCTGTCCGGCATGTCCGGGACGGCCCGGTCTCTGACGTCCATGCCGGGCTGGCTGAACGGCCTTATGGGTTCCTTCAGCGGCTAGAGCGTTCTGCCCTTGAAGAAAGCAGCACGCGAGAGGGCAGCACAGCGCCGCCAGGCCGGTACTGAGCGGAACGACCGTGGTTTTTCCACAAAATGGCAGGCCGCAGGATTTGAAACGCGTTGTGTTTCAAACTGAGCAGGCACAAGGGAGAAGCGATGGGCGAATTTTCCAGAATCTACAAAACGGATCTTTCCGACCGCCAGCTGATGGCGTTTTTCGGTCAGCTCAAGGCTGGCGGCCGGGACGGCATCACCTTTTACAACATTGCGCCCATGGATGAGCGCGCGTTTGCCCGCTGGGCCCGTTCGCCCGACGTGCATCTGTGGATTGTGCTGTTCAGGGAGGCGCCGTGCGGCATGGTCTGGCTGACCGAACAGCAGGGCAAGACGGCCAAAATCCACTTTGCCACGCTGCCTCAGGGCGCGCGGCGCACAAAGGACAAGCTGCCTGTGGTGGTGGGCTTTGGCCTGTATGCGCTGGCCAGCGTGCTGCATGCGCAGGATGCGGACGCGGCCTACCTGCTGGACCGCTGCTACGGGGTGACGCCGCTGTTCAACCGGGAGGCGGTCAAGTTCATCCACCGCCTTGGGGCCATGGATCTGACCGTGCTGCCCGGGGCGTGCTGGAACTGGGCAACAGAGGAAAATGCCGACGGCCTGCTGACCCTGTACACGCGGGACACCGTGGCTGCGCGCTATCTGAATATCTAACTGCACAGGGCCGGCGGCACCCCGGAGGCCGGGACGTGCGCAGACAGAGCCCCGGGCAGGAGAGCATGCTTAAGGACGCCCGCAGGAACGCGGGATGCTCTTTCCGCTCTGGCAGAGCGGCACCCCGGAGGCCGGGACGTGCACACCGTGCCGGGCAAGCTGGCCACTATGGAGAGGACTCGCGCCCCTCCCGGCCGGAACACCCGTGCCGCGCCGGACAGCCCCGGACGCCCGGAAGACGCACGATCGCGGCGCCGATTTTGTAGACGCCGTCATCGTCAGCCCCGGGCGCACGGCAAAGGCCGCTTTCCGGAGCGTCTGCCAGCCCGCGGATCCGCAACCGGCCAAGGAGACCCGCGCCGCGGATCCACAGGCAGTTTCGGGCGCACGGCGGTTGCAGCCTGCCGGAGTGTGTGCAGGCTGACGCCGCACGCCTGTGCCGCGTTTTCCGGCAGCCGCCAGCGATGCCCGCCGCGACGCACAGCAGGCCCGGACATCCGGCGGCAGAACCGGCAGAGGCATCCGCAATCCGGTGCAGCAGAACCGGCAGGGACGGTCAGTCCGCCGCGGTGCACAGCAGGCCCATGTCTCCGGCGGCAATGCCATGCCCCGGGGACGCACACACAACCTTCAAGGAGGAACTATGGGAGGAGGCAAAGGCGGAGGCGGCTCCACAACCACCGTGCAGAAGGCCGATCCGTGGGAAGGGCAGCAGCCGTATCTGACGGGCGGCACTGTCGGGGCTTCAACAACCAAAACGCCGCAGTACGATGCAGACGGCAACCTTGTCGGCTACACGATCAACACAACCTCCGGGACAACCGTCCCCGGAGTGTTTTCCGAGGCGGCCAAACTTTACATGAACGGCCAGCTGGCTCCGGACTACTATCCGGGGCAGACCGTGGCCGAACAGTCCCAGTGGACGCAGGACGCACTGCAGATGCAGGCCGACCGGGCCCAGAACGGCAGCCCGCTCATCGACAACGCCTCAGACGCCATGAACGCCATCACCACCGGCAGCGCGCTGGCAGGCAATCAGGGACTGAACACGCTGAACCAGCTCGCCGGCGAAGACAACCCCTACACCGACGAACTGTTCAACCGCGCCAACAGCCAGGTGCAGGCCAGTCTGGACAGCAATTTCAACCGCGCCGGGCGCTACGGCTCCGGAGCCCACGAGGCGGCCGCAGCCGACGCGGCCAATAACCTCGCCACGCAGATGTATTCCAGCCTCTGGGACAAACGCGCCCAGGCGGCCAGCTCTGCCGGACAGCTCTACAACAGCGGCATAGGCCAGCAGATCGTGGCCGGACAGGCCAGCCAGCAGCTCGCCAACCAGGCCTATACCGACGCCGCAGCCCTGTCCGAAGCCGGCGGCGTCATGGACGACTACAACCAGCAGCGCATCAACGCCGACATCGACCGCTACAACTACGAGCAGAACCAGGCCCTGACAGCCCTGCAAAACTACAACAACCTCATCCAGGGCAGCTACGGCGGCACCACAACCACCACCGGCCAGCAGGATACCAGCGGCAGCACCCTGGGCAACGCGCTCGGCGGCGCGCTGGCCGGCGGCGGCCTGGCCTACATGCTGGAAGCCAGCAACCCTGTCATCGGCGGAGCCGCCCTGGCCGGCGGCCTGCTCGGCCTGTTCTGATACCCCTGAACCCCGGCCACACCCGCACAAAGAAGAAGGAGGGAAGGACGGAAAACAGCAGGGGGGTACGGAAGCGGGGTCACGGTGGGCATGGTGGTGTGGGGCGTGTACGAAAACGGCAGGAGGGTATGGAAGCCGGGGGGAAGGAGGGAACCCTTTTCGGCAAAAGGGTTACCCTCCTTCCCCCCCGCACCCCCCTTCCACCTTCCCAAAACCGTTATCAGGGCCTCTGCCGGAACAACCGGGAACAGGCAGACGGCCAGTCCCCGGCCGCGCACCATGCCGGAGGCGCAGCCGTTTTCTGTCCGGTTCAGCTGAACCGGACAGGCCACACCAACCAAAGGAAGGCAGATCATGTTTGAGGGATGGACTTCACCGTTTGCAGAAACGCAGCGTCAGGCCAGCGACAGGGATGCCGCCTGGAACGTGCTGCGAAACGACCCCGGCGCGGCTGCGCTCCTCGCCGGGCTTTCCATGCTTGCCAACAACAACGGACAACGCAGCGTTGGCCAGCTTGTGGGTCAGGCGGGCGCAGACGCCCTGGCTGGCGCGAACGCTCTGGCGGCAGAACAGCGCGCCCGGCAGCGCCAGCAGCTGCTGCTGGCCGGAGACAGGGAAAACAGAGGGCAGGCAGAGTCCGGCGCCCGGCACACCCTTCGCAGCCAGCCGTCTGGCGCAGGCCCGTCCGGCGCACAGCGCGCTGCCGTGTCCGCAGCAGGGCAGGACACAGAAGGCCGCACAGCCGCGCAGGACGCAGGATCCCTGGCCGCCGCGGGCAACGCCCTCCGGGAGCCGTCCGGCCCGTACCAGCCCCGCAGCCCGTACCTGCCTGACGGCGCGCTCATGCGCGGCGGCATGGAAGGCGGCATGGAAGGCGGCAGCATGGGCATGAGCGGCAGCGGCACGAACGCCGCCTTTTCCGGCGCAGCCCGGGGGTTTCCGGCAGGAACGCCAGCGGCTGCGTACAGCCCGCAACCGGCGCAGGGGGTGCCGTCACTGACCGCCCTGCCCGCGCTCTCTGACAGCGCGCTCTCCCTGCCTGGCGGACAGCATCCGGCAGGCGGCGGGGCGTTGGCCCGCGCTGCCGCAGGCGGGGCACAGTCTCAGGACGTGCAGGCCCGGCTTGACGCCATGCTCCAGGCCATCCAGGCCCTGCAGGCGTCGCTGGCGGGCGGTGCGTCCCCGCGTGGTGTGCAGCCTCTTTCCGGCGCGCTGTAAGCGGCGCGGCCGGGGCAGCGCGCGTGCGGCAGGTGTTGCCCCGGCAGGCCCTGCTGCCGGGCTGCCGCAAAAAAGCCCCGTAAAGCCCCCGTCAGAAAAGGGGCCGTGCGGGGCTGATGCAGGACGCGCCGTCCTCCCGGCCTCAGGCGGGCCGTCCGGCTCCGGAACATTTTCAGTCTGGAAGGCGTTGCGCTTCAAACCATCCGGGCTGTTGTTCCGCGGGAAACATGCCGTTGTTACGCTCAGGGTTGTCCTTGCGGCGCGGTGCGGCCGCCTCGCGTTCTGCCGTTTTCAAAGGCAAAAGGCGCTAAAAATAGGCGGTGTCCGGCAGCTGCCGGGGTTTGGGGACTTCGCGGAAATACTGTTCGTCATCCGGCTCGTACAGGCGGCTGGCGTCAATCTGACGGCACAGGGAGGAAGCCCGCTGCCAGGCTGCCGTAAACCCCATCAGGGAAAACCGGATGTAAACATCCTTCTGGGAGGCTCTGGGAGACTCGAAACGGAACCGTACGGTCGTCCCCCGGACAGCCTCCTGGAAAATCTGATTGCCGTAGGCTCCCTCGATTTCGATAACATATGCATCCGTTGAGGGATACAGCATGTAAGTGACGTCGTGGATCGGCTGTGTGTCGATTCGGAATTTGCCGCGCAGTCTGGAGGTCTTCTGCTCCGGGACAGTGCCCTTGGCCGGCACGATGAACCGCGGGATGCCGCCGCACTGCGACGGGACAAAATCCACAACCAGCACGACTTCTTCCGAACTGTCCATGGTCATCATCCTGCCGACGGCCGTCGAGCCTTCCTGGACGATAAACGACTGCCACTGCCTGTGATTCTGCACACCGATCATTTCACCTCTGGCCGCCGGTGCAAGCAGCAGCACGGCCAGCAGCGCTCCCCACAGTCTTTTCATGACCCCTCCCATGTCTCCGGTTTCGGGCCGCAAGGCCCTCACGGCCCGGCCTGCCCCGCACCGTACAGCTACTGCCGTTCGCGCAGGTAACTGGCAAGCGCCGTGTCAATGGCGCGCTGAAAATACTGCCGTTCCCGCGGCAGCATGCTGTCCAGCCTGCCCGCAAAAAAACCGCCAAGCGCAGCGGCCGCAACCCTGCCCTGACTGTCCATGCCTTCCTGACCGCATACCGCCCTGCAATACGCCTCGTACCCGCAGGACGGATCCACCGCAACCACGGGCGGGTGCCGCTCGCAAAGCAGCCCATAGGCCCACCGTTCGGTTTCCTTCTCGAGGTACAATTTCCATATCAGCGGGAAATACAGCGTCTTTTTCAGAACAAAAAACAGCGACAGAATCCATAACGCCAGCAGCAGCGTCAACGTCAGGGCCACCATGTGCTTGTGATCCGACAGCAGAACCACGCCCGCAACAACCACCACCGCGTCAATGCCGCAGCAATACAGCAGCTTATGTATCTGCTCCTGTTTCAACAGTGCCTTCCAGTTCATGTTCCATCCTTTTGACTTTCGTTCCTGCACGCACCGGCGTGCCGCAACACAACAACGCGT
>CALUZP010000103.1 GCA_944325325.1 uncultured Desulfovibrionaceae bacterium | reverse complement strand
CATAGCCATGATTGAGGCCATAGGCCGTAATGGCCGATGAGTCGCGCTCCAGATATTCCTCGCGCAGCACGCCTGTCTTGGTGATGAATGACAGCAGGCCACGTTCCTTCAGGGACAGTTCACCCTTGACGTCGTCTTCGGAGAGGGTTTCGAGGCCAGAGACGGAGACGGTTTTGATGTAGAGCTTGTTGCCTTCCTTGACGTCAAAGACAAGTACGGCCGAAGCGCCGTTCTGGCGTTCCTCCACGCGATAGGTGACCTCGGCGAGGTAATAGCCCTTCTGGCGGTAAAGGTCAGTGATTTTCTGCAGGTCCTGGACAATGAGCTTGTCGTTGAGGACGGATCCGGTCTTGGAGCTCATGGCGGCAATAATGTCGTCTTTGCTGACGGCGTCAGAACCGTTGACCTGGACGTCTTCGATGCGCGGCTTTTCGACTACGGTGAACACAAGCATGCGTCCTTCCCCCGTATTTTCAAGGGAAACGGATGCATCGCTGAAATAGCCGGTATCCCACAGGCGCTTGAGCTCTCTGTTGAGGATGACCGGATCGACCGTATCGCCCTTGCTTACGGAAAGGCGCATCAGGATGGCGTCGGGATCAAGGATTTTAAGACCGCGGATCTGCACGCCGGCAAGAGCGCCCTTTTCGACGGCGTCGCCGGCCATGGAGGCGCTCAGTTCGCTGATGGCCGGGTACAGCTCAAGCAGGCTCCCCCGCTGGACAAAGTAGGGGCGCGCCGAGGCGTTCTGTCCTGCTGCGGCCGAGACCAGGCGCGCGTCAATGCTGAAGCCCTGCCCCGGCATGAGCGTGCAGCTGCCATAGACGGCATAGGACACGCGGGACTGGTTGGCCAGGTTGCGCACGGCCGCCACGTTCAGATCGCTGACTTTCTGACGGCGCAGCAGGCGCATGGTCTGTTCGGGCGCGATCACCTTGAAGCCCTGCTCCTGCAGCGACCGGGCGAAAAGCTTGGGGATTTCCGTTGACAGATTGCCCGCATCCGCGCTGTCGCCGCGTACCTGGAAGGGCAGAACGATGAGGCTGACGTTTCCTGATGGCGCCGCTGATACGCCCGCCGGGACAGCGGTGCACAGGGCAAGAAGGAATACGCTCAGCAGGAGGATGCGATCAACGATTCTTTTCATAAAGGACTCCCGTCCGCAATTCCAGGCAACGGCGCATGGCCAGAGCCATGTCGAGATTGTGGGTGACCACCACAAGGGTCATGGCCAGCGTCTGGTTGAGGTGATGGAGCAGTTCGGCGATAGCTTCGCCAGTTTTTTGATCCAGATTGCCGGTAGGTTCGTCAGCCAGCAGCACCGCAGGCTCCAGCAGAATGGCCCGTGCGATGGCGGCGCGCTGACGTTCGCCGCCTGACAGTGTCGTTACTCTGTGCGAAACGCGGTTGTGCAGGCCGACTTTCCCCAGCGCCACTTCAGCCCGGGCCATGGCTTCGGCGCGGGACATACCGCCAATCAGCGCCTGCATAGCCACATTTTCCTGCGTGGTGAACTCCGGCAGCAGATGATGGAACTGGAAGACAAAGCCAATGCGCCGGTTGCGCCAGTGCGCTTTTTCGTTGGCGCTCATCGCAGCGAGATCCTGCCCCTCAAAGAGGACCTTGCCGCTTGACGGCGTATCGAGTGCGCCCATCAGGTGCAGCAGTGTGGATTTGCCGGATCCGGATGCGCCGGTAATGGCAATCTGCTCGCCTGCCGACACCGTCAGATCCACCCCCTGGAGGATAGTTACGGTTTCTGTAGGACCTTCGCAGCGTTTCCAGACCTGTTCCAGACTGTACTGGGGCACGCCGTTGGAGGCGATCGTCACCGGGGAATCATTCATAGCGCAAAGCTTCTGCAGGCTCAAGCGAAGCGGCCTGCCGTGCCGGATAGAGGGTTGCGAGGAAACACAGGATCATGGCTGAGGCGCCTACAAGCGCGATATCGCTGGCCTGCAGCAGTACGGGCAGATGATCCAGAGTATATACCCCGGGCGGCAGCTTGATGAACTGATAGCGCTGCAGCAGTTCGCCCAGGCCTATGCCCAGCGCATAGCCGATCAGTGTGCCTACAAAGCCGATGATTGTGCCCTGCAGCATGAAGATGCGCCGGATCATGCCGCGGGTGGCTCCCATGGACATGAGAATGGCAATGTCGCGTGTTTTTTCCATAACCAGCATGACAAGCGTGGTCACAATGGAAAAGGAGCCAACCAGCACGACCATGGCAAGCACAATGAACATGCCGATGCGTTCAAGCTTGAGGGCCGCGAACAGATTAGCGTTCATGTCCATCCAGGTGCGGACCTGGACGCCGCTGCCAAGCGCCGTTTGCAGGCGTTCAGCCACGACGTCGGCCTTGTCCATATCGGCCACGGCCACTTCAACGCCCGTCAGCGTCGTGTCAGACAGTCCCATCAGTTCCCGGCCGGCCTGAAGAGAGACATAGGCCAGAGACGAATCATACTCAAACATGCCGGAATGAAAAATCCCGGCAACGCGGAACGGGCGGATTTTGGGCTGGAAGCCTGCGGACGAGCGCTGTCCTGCGGGCGAAAGGAGGTTTACCCGGCTGCCCACGGAAAGATTCAGGCGGGAGGCCAGCTCCTTGCCCACAATCACTCCCGGAGGGCCGCTTTCCGGCACCAGCCCGTCGACGCTGCCTTCGGCAAGATTGCGCAGCATGCTGATGGTTGTGGGGGCTGTGGCCGGATCAATGCCGCGCATGACCAGCCCCTTGACCCCGCGGGGGGAAGAAATCATGCCCTCGGCATAAAGGAAGGGCGTGGCGCCTTCAACATCCTGAA
The DNA here is from genome assembly GCA_944325325.1 of uncultured Desulfovibrionaceae bacterium. Classification (GTDB taxonomy): domain Bacteria; phylum Desulfobacterota; class Desulfovibrionia; order Desulfovibrionales; family Desulfovibrionaceae; genus Avidesulfovibrio. The sequence continues at coordinate 6,532 of CALUZP010000103.1, read as the reverse complement.
CGGCCAGAACGGCATCCAGGACACTGTCCAGCGGCGCGTCCGGATGTTCCCGGGCAGGCAGCGAGTGATAGACGCCGCTGACAATGATGTGGGCGTTGGCACTCAGGATTTTGTCGCGGATGTCCGTGGTGAAGCCGTTGTATACCCCCAGCACGATGACCAGCGCGGCGACGCCCAGTGCCACGCCAAGCACGGACATGACGGAAATGACCGTAATGAAGGCCTGCTTGCGCTTGGCATGCAGGTACCTCGTGGCAATAAACAGCTCAAATCGCATTAGGCTTCCGGTTTTAAGAGCGGGAAGAGAAGAACCTCGCGGATGGAGGGAGAGTCGGTCAGCAGCATGACCAGCCGGTCAATGCCGATGCCCTGCCCTGCCGCAGGCGGCATGCCGTATTCCAGCGCCCGCAGGTAATCTTCGTCCATGGAACAGGCTTCCTCATCACCGGCTTCCTTTTCACGGACCTGCTCTTCAAAGCGCATGCGCTGGTCGATAGGGTCGTTGAGTTCGGAAAAGGCGTTGGACAGCTCGCGACCGGTGATGAACAGTTCGAATCGGTCGGTCAGTTCAGGATTTTCCCTGTTGCGGCGCGAAAGCGGCGAAACGTCAATGGGATAGTGGTAGACAAACGTGGGCTGAATCAGCTTGCTTTCCACATCAAGCTCAAACAGCTTGGACTGGAGCTTGCCCAGTCTGTCAGTGGTCAGCACCTTTTCGCCGTGTTCCTGTACATAGGTCTTGACGCGATCAAAGTCGTTATAGAATTCAGGCGAATGGCCCCCAATCTTTTCCAGTGCCTCATAGAATGTGATGCGCTGCCACTTCCCGGGAGTCAGATCGATGGTCTCTCCCTGGTATGTGATGACTGTCGAACCACAGACTTCCTGGGCCAGATGCGAGAAAAGTTCCTCGGTCAGATCCATCAGATCATAGAACGTGGCATAGGCCCAGTAGAATTCGCACATGGTGAATTCGGGATTGTGCCGCGTGCTGGTGCCCTCGTTGCGGAAATTGCGGTTGAGTTCAAAAACGCGTTCAAAACCGCCCACAAGCAGTCGCTTGAGATACAGCTCCGGGGCAATGCGCATGTACAGATCGATGTCCAGCGCATTGTGGTGGGTGACGAACGGCGTGGCTGCCGCCCCGCCGGCAATGGGATGCATCATGGGCGTTTCGACTTCCACAAAGCCGCGCTCTTCAAGGAAGTTGCGCACTTCATGGACGATCTTGCTGCGCTTGCGGAAAATATCGCGGACCTTGGGATTGACGATGAGGTCCACATAGCGCTGGCGGTAACGCAGCTCGACGTTGGTCAGGCCTTTGTACTTTTCAGGCAGGGAACGGAAAGACTTGGAAAGCAGGCGCACGCTGTCGCACTGCAGGGTCAGTTCGCCCGTCTTGGTGCGGAACAGCCGCCCGACAATCCCGACGATGTCGCCCACGTCCAGCTTGCGGAAAATTCTGTAGGCCTCATGGCCCATATGTTCCTGAGAGGCATAGCACTGGATGCGCCCGCTCCGGTCGGCCAGATGGAAAAAGGCCACCTTGCCGAACGACCGGTGAGACACAATGCGACCGGCACAGCGGAAGGTTTCGTCCAGCGCTTCCAGTTCTTCGGCCGACAGCGCTTCATACTCGGCGCGCAGCGCGCCCGCGTCGTCTTCCTTGACGAAGTCGTTGGGGTAAAGCGGCACACCAGCATCCAGCAGCTCGCAGGATTTGACCACGCAGTTTTTGACCACCTCGTTGAGCTCGTCCTTGGCGGCAAGGCTCTGGAGCATGGGGGTGAAATAAGAGGCGTGAGACGACTTCGTGGCAAGCTTGATGGACTTGCTCTTTGCTTTTTGCTGGGTGTCCAAAATAAATTCTCCCTCGGGATCGTTTTCCGTTTCCTTTTCTCAAAGGCTCAGGAGCCAAAGGAAAAAGGCCGTTTCCGGGCCTAAACGTCAGCCCGGAAACGGATTTGCTGCGGTTTGCATCGAAAAGGAGTTATGACAATTTACGGACTTAGTCAAGGCAGCGCAGTCCGTTTCAGGGCCGTGGAGATGGATTGGACTGGACGTTTCCAGCCTGGCTCCGGCACAGCCGTTCTGCCATGGCAGAACCGGCGTCAGACTGGCCTGATCCGGGTGCCGGACAGTGGCAGGGCAGGCATGAAAGCCACTATGCCTGAAGGGCGGAGAGTACCAGGAAAGGCGTCTCCCTGTGGCAGGTGTGAGCTGACCTGGCAGGGCCTGCTTCGGCCCCATATCGATTCCCATAAGACTCTGCCGGTTCCTCTGCTCGGAAAACAACCAGAAGGGCAAATCGGCAGTAGGCAGGCCGGTCAGAGCCTGGGAACTGCCCCTCCTCTCTTCGGATCTGGCGCGCCAGGAGTCCTTCTAAGGGTGTGGGGAACGTCTTCAAAAGGCTGGACAAGGAACTGACGGCATGGTATTCTGCAATATAACACAATATGCGGATAGTTTGATATAGTCTGTCTCCGGCCTGGCTGGCAGCAACCAGCCACGGTGTCCGGCTGTCATCCTCTACCTCTTTGACAGGAGCATCTGCAATGAGCATCACCCCCCGCAAGGGTTCGTACATGTTTACTTCGGAGTCTGTAACTGAAGGCCACCCGGACAAAATCGCCGACCAGATTTCCGATGCCGTCCTTGATACGCTGCTTGCCCAGGATCCCGCCGCGCATGTGGCCTGCGAAACGCTGGTGACGACCGGTCTTGTGGTGATTGCCGGGGAAATCGCCACCAAGGGCTACGCAGATCTGCCTGCCGTGGCGCGCCGCACGGTAAAGGAAATCGGCTATTCCGGCTCTGACATGGGTTTTGACTGGCAAACCTGCGCGGTGATGTCCACCATCGACAAGCAGTCGCCTGACATTGCCCAGGGCGTGGATCGCGCCAACCCCGAAGATCAGGGGGCCGGAGACCAGGGGATGATGTTCGGTTTTGCCTGCGACGAAACCGACACGCTGATGCCTGCCCCCATTTACTGGGCTCACAAGCTGTCCAAACGGCTGACTGACGTGCGCAAGTCCGGCGAAGTACCTTTCTTCCGTCCCGACGGCAAGACGCAGGTTTCCTTTGAATATGTGGATGGCAGACCCCAGCGCATCAACAATGTGGTTGTTGCCATCCAGCATGCCGAATCCGCCAGTCAGGATGACGTCATCGAGGCCGTGAAGAGCAAGGTTATCCGTCCTGTGCTCGAACCCACCGGCTTTTTTGATGAAAAAGCGTGCGAAATCTTCATCAACACCACGGGCAAGTTCGTGATCGGCGGCCCCATGGGCGACTGCGGTCTGACCGGCCGCAAAATCATTCAGGACACCTATGGTGGCGCGGGCTATCATGGCGGCGGCGCTTTTTCCGGCAAGGACCCGTCCAAGGTTGACCGTTCTGCGGCGTATATGGCCCGCTATGTGGCCAAGAATGTGGTCGCTGCCGGTCTTGCCCCGCGCTGCGAAGTGCAGATTGCCTACTGCATCGGTGTGGCCCGGCCGGTTTCTGTCCTGGTCTCTTCTCTGGGGACCAGCGAAATCCCTGACGAAGTGCTGACCAAGGCTGTGCAGGAAGTGTTTGATCTGCGCCCCTACCATATTATCAAGCGTCTTGATCTGCTCCGTCCCATTTACAGCAAAACATCCTGCTATGGGCATTTTGGACGCGAACTTCCTGAATTTACCTGGGAAAAGACGGACGCCACGGCTGATCTCCGTACAGCGGCGCGCGTCTAGGCGGTAACACGGCAGGAACCCGGCCGCATCGTGTTTGCTGGCAGGGCTGTCAGTTGCTTCTGTGGGTTCAAGTGTACTGCAACAGTGCTGGAAGCCGAATGCAGTCTTCAGAGAGCCAGCCGGCAGTGCCGGCCCGATCCGGGCCGGTGCTGCCGGCTTTTTCCAACCCTTCGGACAGGCGACTTGCCCTGGCTCCCTTTGCAGGGGATCTTCGGGCATCTGCCGTGTCACCGGATGAATCATGGCAGGCGGCGCCTGCGCCGGTCACAAGGCGTGATTGTCGGTTCTGACCGGTGGTCTCCCGCAGGTGGAGCGTCTGTCGCGCGGCCATTTTCGCAGGCAGACGCCAGAGGGCAGCCGTCCTGGCGCGTACCGGGCACGGGAGGTGCTGTCCGGACTGGGGGAATATCGGGGAAAGCGGTGTGTAGCTGTCAGGAGCTGTTTTTCTGTATGCCGCACGAGATGCGCGGCGCGCAGTGGATCAGCGGCGGGCCATGAGCAGGAGATGCTCGGGATTGCCAGGCTTGTTCAGCTGGACTGTGTGCAGAACATGCCAGACGCTGCGGGGCAGCGCGGCAGCCCAGTCAAGCACGGCGCAGGCCTCGTCAAGTCCGCCGGCATGGCCGGTGTAGAGATGTGCGGAAATCAGCCCGCCCCGGGCCATGAGCGGCGCCAGGGCGTTCAGTGCAGCAAGGGTGGAGGCGCGTCCGGTAACGACGGATTTGTCACTGCCGGGCAGGAAGCCGAGATTGAACAATGCGGCGTGGACGGGCCCGGAGAGGTGCTGTGCAAGGTGAGCGTGGGAATCGAGGATGAGCCGGACGTCAGGATGGGGCTGCTGCAGGGCCTGAAGACGCGTGCGGGTTGCCTCCAGCGCGATTTCCTGTACGTCGAAGGCATACAGGAAGCCCTGACTGACCAGCCCGGCAAGAAACAGCGTGTCATAGCCGTTGCCGGCTGTGGCGTCGAGCAGCACAGGGCTGATCCCGTCCGGCAGAGCTCGGACAGCGCGGCTGACGGCCGTGTGGGCCAGTTCGTCAAGCCGGAACAGTCCGGCGGGCTCCGGGGCGGGCATCAGCGTACTTCCGGGACAGAGGCCTGAAGGAATGCTGCCCACCAGTCTGCAAAACGGGCAGGATCGCAGGTGGGCGTTTCGGCTGCGTCCTGGACCCAGCCAAAAAGGCGGCGCACATCGGCCTGAAATTCCGGCGCGTCCAGCACGGCCACCAGCGCCGTGTGCCCCAGGCGGGCTTCAGCCTCCGCGAGGATGGCCACCCGTGCGGCGTCGCCATCAGCGGGGTCTTCAAGCGCCAGGAGCCTGTTCAGCAGCGGGGCCAGCTCGGGAAAGCTGGAGGCTGTAGCGGTGCGCGCATCGTCCGGCAGGGCAAGCCGTTCCTGATCGTCAAGCCAGGCAAAGCGCAGCCATTGCTCGAGGGCCAGTGCGGAAAGCATGAAATGGCAGTCCGGCGTCATCAGTCATCCTTCTTTTTGTGTGACGAGCGCAGGCGAACCCGCATGGGCGCGTGTTCGATGTGGAACAGCCGGCGCAGGCCTTTTTCCAGGTAGCGGGCATAGCTGTCAAGCACGCGGTCGGCGTCGCTGACAAAAAAGACAAAGGTCGGCGGTTCGGTTTCGGCCTGGGTGAGGTAGAAGAATTTGGGACGGCAGCGTTTGACCACCGGAGGCTGATGGCGCTGCAGCACCGCTTCCATGGCGCGGTTGAGCTGTCCTGTGGGTACCCGGATGGCACACTCCTCGCGGATGCGTGCAGCCATGGGCAGGATGGCGTCGAGGCCGGCGCGGGTCAGGGCCGAAACCTGCAGGACGGGCACATGAGGGCAGAATTCCAGCAGCTCCTTGAACGCCCTGTCCAGTGCGGCGCGTTCCTTGCGGTGCACCAGGTCGATCTTGTTGACCAGGATCATGAACGGCGTCTTGCGTTCATCGAGCAGATCCACAAGCCGTTTGTCCTGTGAGGTGACACCTTCAAGCGCATCGATGACGTACAGGGTGACGTGTGCCTTGGTGGTGCTCTTCAAGGACGCGTTGACGGCGAATTTTTCGACGATGTCGTCGATGCGCGTGCGGCGGCGCACGCCGGCCGTGTCAACGAACACGCAACGTTGCCCGTCGAGTTCAAAGGGCACGTCCACACTGTCGCGCGTGGTCCCGGCGATGTCGCTGACAATCATGCGGGATTCGCCGATCATGGCGTTGACCAGCGAGGACTTGCCCGCGTTGGGGCGGCCCAGCAGGGCGAGGCGCAGGGTGGCGCGATCGTCAGAAGCAGCAGGGTCCTCGTCAGGCAGCAGGTCGCCAAGCTCCTCCTCCAGCGCCCGGAGGTTGTGTCCGTGCTCTGCCGAAACGGCCAGCATCGGCAGGCCGAGGGCATGGAATTCCGCCAGCATGGCGTCTTCGCGTTCCAGCCCGTCCACCTTGTTGACGGCCAGCAGCACGGGCTTGTTCTGACGGCGCACGAAAGCGGCGAGGTGTTCGTCAAACGGCATGAGTCCGTCGCGCCCGTCGACCACAAGACAGAGGACCGCGGCGTCGCGGATGGCTTCTTCGGCCTGCCGGAGGATTTCCGTTTCGAACCCGCGCAGGGCTTCAGGCCCTTCAGTAGGGCGGGAATGTTCGTCGAGCGTGACGCCGCCGGTATCGATGATGCGGAAGGGACGCCCCCCACGCGGGCGGACCACGCCTTCCATGCGATCCCGGGTGACGCCCGGGCGGTCATGGGTAATGGCCCGGTTGCTGCGGATCAGCCGGTTGAACAGCGTGGACTTGCCCACGTT
>CALUZP010000102.1 GCA_944325325.1 uncultured Desulfovibrionaceae bacterium | reverse complement strand
AGACGCCACTCTGACAGAACCAGCAGCGCTGCCCCTTTTCTGCCGGTCCTTGCAAACGTTTCTTCTGACCGGAAACGCTCTTTCCTGCAGCGGCTCTCTCTGACAGGGCAGTCCCTTCCCCCGCGTCTGACAACCACCCAAGAACGACTGACCGGAAACGCCCTTTCCACCGCAGCCGTCAACCGCCAAGAGGGCAGGGAAAATCCCTGCCGGCAGGACTCCCCGCTTTTCCGCCGCGTATGGCCGGACGTCCCGGCCAGCCTGCGGCTTATCATGGGCAAGAGCTCGCAACAGCCGTGCATGGCCGGACGTCCCGCACAGGCGAACCGCACGGCAGCTGCGGGCTGCGCCGCGGCCTCTCGTGGCGTCGCCCGCCACCTCTGTGCTCCACCGGCCAGCCGCAGAAACCGGCACGCTCTGTTCCCGCCGGGACCTTCCAGCCCGTCTTGCCCGGAAAAGGCCTCCGCCACCGCCAAGGGATGCCTGCCCGAACACCTCCAGAAGCCGGCCAGACCACCGGCCCCGCGCTGTCCAGACCGTTCCCCCCCGGCTGAGCGGCCGGCCGGCGGCACGCACGGGCACGCCCCTGATCGGACAGCCGGGGAATTTGGTGTTGTGAAATAAAGAACATTATGATACACACCAGATCTGGTCACCAGAACTGCCCCCGCTGTAAAGACGCGCCGGACTGAAGGGCCCCGGCGCACCGGACGGCCATGGCGCTCATCACGCCATGCCTGAAGCAACGCTGCCGGGCCTGCCGTACAGGCAGATCCCGGGCGGGGCATGCCGGGGGAATGCCGCAATCGCTCTTAACTGGTTGACTTTTGGCCAGCATTGTGCTTTTGGATATAGAAACATCAGCAGCGCAAAATGGGGGAGCAAATCCGTTTGCAAAGCCGGGAGAACGCCCTCCTTCCGGCCCGACAGTGACATTTACAGCTAACTAAGGAGAAGGATGATGACCAAGGCAGAACTTGTCGCCCAGATAGCATCCAAAACCAACTTCACCAAGGCGGCTTCTGAAAAGTTCCTTGTCGCCCTGCTGGAAGCTGTGCAAGACACACTGATTACGGAAGGTAAAGTCTCTCTCGCCGGTTTCGGGGCCTTTACTGTGGAAGAGCGCAAAGCCCGCAAGGGGCGCAACCCGCGCACGGGCGAAACCATTGCCATCGAAGCGGCCAAAGTGGTCAAGTTCCGCCCAGGCAAAACCCTGAAAGAAACCATCTTCTAGCTTTCCCCTGTAAGGAGACATGTCATGATGCTTCACGGTGAAACCGTCCACAGCCCACTCCCTCAGGACATTCCGTGGTGGTCGCCCGACTTTGCCATTTTCTTCGGCGTGCTGTATCTCGTGCTCCTGGTCATCGGCTGCGGCCTTGGCGTCGTTTTACTGCGCGCCCTGCGTGACGCCCGGAAAGCGGCGCATTAGCACGCGCCACCCTGTCGGACGCCGGACGGCTTGCGTTCCCTGCCTCAGGCGGCATGCCGGCTCCGGACCGTGACAGCATGGCACTGCGCTGCCGCCGGGCATATCCCGCGCCTGTGACGCGTGCAGCAATCCCACGCCCCTTTCTCTGACACCTGCAAAAAGCCTCCGCAGCGCGCGGAGGCTTTTTCATGACCGCACACAACGGCTGCCCCCGCCTCAAAGCCACCCCGTAACCCGCCGGAAACACACAGCCGCATGACGAGCCCGGCGCTGTCCCCGGCCGCAAGCCCGCCCGGCAGAATCCGACGTCTGCCCCCGCTCCTGAGCGGCAGCACACAAGCCCGCCACGACAGACACACTGCCCCTGGCGCTTGCGCCGTACCCTGTACCGCGTGCGCCGCCTCCCGCACAGCAATCGGACACCGATAACGTCCCTGCCCCACAGCCCGCCACCGCTCCGGTATGGCTCCGGCAGCCCGTCATGCCGTCGGCGCCTGTCCTGGCCATCCGGAAAACGGTACAGAAGGTCCCCGGCGCACCCCCGGCGTACCACCCCGTCACCCCCCGTCACCCCCGGCGTACCCTCGACGCACCCCAGTTCACCCCCGACGTCCCCCGGGCGGCACACGCCGCAGGCGGACGCCCTGAACCTCAGCCGCCATCTGCAGACAGGCCATGCCCTCCTGTCAGTGCAAACCAACGTGCACGCGTTCTTCTGCCCTTCATGCTGTCCGTGCAGGCGCTGCCGTCCCTGCTGCATCCGACCGCCTGACCGGCCGGGGAACATCCCGCGCCGCCCTGCCGCCTCTGCGCGCTCAGGCTTTTGTCTGCCGGAACGGCGCTTTTTTTCTCCTTCGGCAAAAAAAGGCTTGACGGCCATCAGGGTTTTGACGTATTCAGTCTCTTGCGCACTGAGTTGGCGCCTTATTCCCCAGTAGCTCAATAGGCAGAGCGGGTGACTGTTAATCACTAGGTTCGCGGTTCAAGTCCGTGCTGGGGAGCCAAGAATGTTCAGGGGCCTGGAACACTTCCAGGCCCTTTTTTTGTGCCTGCACACTTGCTGTGTCCGCGGCAATGAGACTGAACGTCCGCAGGCACCTGCCATGACCACTCACAGGCAGCCGCGGCCTCACAACACAGCCCGCCAGCCCTATTGGACATGTTCAGTTTGAAACGCGTTGCGCTTCAGACCATGCGGTCTGTTGTTTCACGGAAAAAACGCGGTTCTTCCGCTTAGTTCTGGCCGGACGGCGCTGTACTCGCCTCGCGTTCCGCCTGTTCAGTGGCAAATCGCGCTCCTGTCCTCTTGTCCGCCGCAGGCACCCTCAGACGGCCACGGCGGACGCCCCCCCTGTGCACGCGTTGACTCCGTTGCGGCATAGAACGCCACGATATCCGTGACATTGGTCGTCCCCCTGCGCGTTGACTTCGCCCAGCAGACGCCGGCAGCAGGCCATCCTGGCAGCCACGGCGGACGCCGGCAGCATGTCCCTGCCTGCTGCCCGGGAGACGCACACGCGGCAGGACATGAACGCCAAGTTTGTCCGGGCCCTGCCGGATACGCCGCGGACGCCAGACAGACCTGATGACAATCCCGGCCCCATCCCTTGACCATGGCGGATCCCGTTCCTACATATTGCCAGCAGGCACGATCGGCCTGATCGCGCCGCCATCTGTCAGAGAAGGAGAATCGCCATGCTTCCAAAACTTGCCCCGCAAGACGTCTACACGCGCCTCCAGGAAGGCAGCGCACGCGTTGTGGATGTCCGGGAACCGGATGAATATACAAGAGAATCCATCAGCGGTGCGGTGCTGTATCCGCTGTCCGTGGCGGCAAAGAACCCCCTGCCGCCGTCCGACAAGCTTACGGTGTTCCTCTGCCGCTCCGGGCGGCGCACCGAAGGCAATGCCGCCCTGCTGTCCGAACGGGCCGGCGGCAACGCCGCCCAGATGGAAGGCGGCATGATGGCCTGGGTCAAGGCCGGGCTGCCCGTCGAACGGGCCAGCAGAACGCCGCTGCCGCTGCAGCGCCAAATCCAGATCGGCGCAGGCTCCATCGTCTTGCTGGGACTGCTGCTGCACTTCATCTGGCCTGCGGCGCTCTGGCTGACGGCCCTGGCCGGCGCGGGCCTCCTGTTCGCCGGGCTGACGGGCTTCTGCGGGCTCGGAATCCTGCTGTCCAAAATGCCCTGGAACAAGCAGCCTGCCGCACCATCCTGCAAGACGTCCGGCGGCTCTTCCGGCTGCTGCTCCAAATAGCGCTGCCACACCGGCCGCCCGCAACAACCGGGGACGGGCGCGCACAGCTCCCGAAACAGACGTACTGCCGTACAAGCCTCGCCGCCTCATGGCCTGCGCCCGCGCCTGCCCCCGCCCGCCTTGACACACTGCCCGTGCCCGCTGGGTTGCCCATGTCCCGCGACCGTGGCGCCCGGAACCCGGTGCATCAGCCGGATCTGTCCGCCTTTGTGCCCCCGCACCCACACCCCTTGCTGTATGGCAGAGCTCTGACACAGATGACGGGGCCTGCGTTCTTGCCCTCAGCACCGTCCTCTGCCCCTGCGGCCGGCACGCGGCCGCAGCACCCCGTGCCCCCGCACAGACCACAGCATGACCGCTGTGCGGCTCCAATCCCCCGGCGCGGCCCTGCCGTTGCACCCCATCTGGAACTCCGGGCCTGCTTACAGGCAGCTCCGCAGGATATTGCTGTACCCGCCTGCGCCTGCCTGGATCTGCTCCCGTCTGTCTATGCAAACGCCCATCCGGCCGGCTGCGCGTTGTCTTCGTCTCGCCCGGGTCCGCCTTTCTTCTGCCCTGCACCACGCCATTCCCGCACAAGCAGAGACTGCGACAATCCGCCGCAACCCCATGTCTTGTTGACCATCCCCGCCCATGCAACGGGTACGGTCCCTTGTGCCCCGCTCCGCGCTGACGCATTTTCCACCCCGTATCCATGCGCAGTTGCGGGGCTGTTCAGCCGTTCTGACGGAATAGCCTCCCGCATGCACCCACAGGAGCCTCATTCACACGGCAGATGGCGGCCATCTTGTGTTGTCCACAGCATAATACATCCACAAGGGGATACAGCAGCCGCAGTCCGGGACACGGCACAGAACCGGGGCCTGACGGCTGCCGAATTCTCCCGTGCAGGCAAAGAAACAGACTGAGTCCGTACAGCAACGGACGGTGTAGCCTCATCCCCCTGCACCACGCAAAAACCGCCTCCGACGGCTGCGGGACCATGCACCCGGCCATCGGAGGCGGTTTGTCACTCTGCGAAAGGCAGGTCAGGCTGCCGGCACAGGTTGCGTTTGTGCGTCTCCCTGCGCAGCGGCTGTCCCTGCAGCGCCGGCTGTCGCAGCCGGACGCGGCGCTGCCGGCGTTTCCGCCGGGGTTGCCGGATCTGCCGGTTTGTCTGCTGCGGCCACGGCTGTTTCCCCGATGATGCTTTTTTCTTCTTCCGGCGACTTGAACTGCATGTCATACAGCATTCTGTACTTGCCGTCGGGGATGGCCATCAGCTCTTCATGGGTCCCGAGCTCGGCCAGGCAGCCTTCGTTGATCACAGCGATACGGTTGGCGTTCTTCACGGTCGACAGGCGGTGAGCAATGACAAATACCGTCTTGTCCTTCATCAGGTTGTCGATGGCCTTCTGCACGATTTCCTCGGACTTGTTGTCCAGAGCCGAGGTCGCTTCGTCGAGAATGACGATAGGCGCGTTTTTGAGGAAGGCCCGGGCGATGGCCACACGCTGTTTCTGACCGCCGGACAGCAGGATACCCCGTTCGCCCACATAGGTGTCGACGCCGTTTTCCAGGGTATTGACGAAATCCGTCAGGCAGGCCATGTCCAGCGCCCGGCGCAGCTGTTCCTCGGTGGCGCCGGGATTGCCGAGCAGAATGTTGGCCCGGATGGTTCCGTCAAACAGGAAGTTGTCCTGGAAGACCATGGCGATATGCTGGCGCAGGTCATGCAGGCTGACGTCGCGGATATCCACGCCGTCAATCCGGATGCAGCCGCTGGTCACGTCATAGAAACGCGGCAGCAGGCTCACGAGCGTACTTTTGCCGCCGCCGGAGTTGCCTACCAGCGCGAGCATCTCGCCGGCGCGCACGTCCAGGTTGATGTCATGCAGCACTTCCGTGCCCCGGGTGTAGGAAAAGCAGACATGCTCGAAGCGGACGCCTTCCTTCACGTCCGGCATGGCTGCCGGCGTGTCTTTTTCAACCAGTTCCTGAGGCCGGTCCAGCAGGGAGAAGATGCGCTCAATGGCCAGAAACGACTGCTGCACGGACACAGCCACGTTGGTGATGTTCTTGAGCGGCGTGTACAGCATGAGCAGCGCCGTAAGGAACGACACAAAGTTGCCTGCCGAAATCTCTTCGTTGACGATGAGCCAACTGCCCATGGCAATAGCCAGGCCAAGACCGATGGAAACGATAAAGTGCATGAACGGCGTAATCCAGGCCGTCCGGCGCGTGATGGCTACGCTGAGGGTAAAGAAGTCGTCGAGCAGCTCGTTGAACCGGGATTTCTGACGATCCTGAAGGTTGTAGGCGGCGATCGTCCTGTTGCCGGCGAACGTCTCGTTGTAGGTGGTGTTGACGCGGAACACGCAGTCGTTGTTGCGCATGACCAGCGACAACATCAGTTTCTTGATTTTTGTCAGCGGGGCAACAGCCACGACAAGAATGATGATGGCCACAATGGACAGCTTCCACGAATTGTAGAACAGCACCCCGATCAGGGCCATGGAAGAAAAAATCCGGGTTAAAAAGCTCTTGAGGTTGCTCAGCAATCCCGAACAGGCCAAATCCGCGTCCGAATTGAAGCGGAACAGCACTTCGCCGGACGTGGTGCTGTCAAAAAAGGCCGGTTCGATTTCCACAAGCTTGGCATACAGCCGCTCTTTCAGGCCGATGGTCAGCTTGCCGCCAACCCAGACGTTGAGACAGGTGCTGCCAAAGTTGAGCAGTCCCTGCACCGTGGTGAAACCAACAATCAAAAGCGGAATGTACCACGGCGACTCCATGTTCTTGCCCACAACAACCACATCGGTATAGGGCTTGAGGAACAGGGCAATCACCGCGTCCAGGCTGCCTACAGGAATGCAAATCAGAAGCGACAGCAGCGCCACCCACCAGAACGGCCTGATAAAAGGCCACATGCGCGAGTAATTGACGTAAAACTGATTGCCCTTGATGGTCTGGATCAACCTTTCCTTCATAAAGGGGCTCCAATCTGAAAAACGGATTGTCCGCCATGCTGGCGCGCGCCCGAAACTGGCCGGGCTTTCAAGACATTTCAATAAACATGCCTTTGTAGCCCATGAAGGCAGGACTCGTCAAACCTGTCCCCGGCCAGGACAGTCAGCCCCTGTCCGCGCTGCCCGCCGGCGCTGTTCTTTCCGCTCCACCCCGTCTGTCCGCCCCGCGCCGGCCTGCATGACGGACTGCCGCGACACTCGCCCTGCCGCCTCCCCAAAACAGTCTCTGTTTCGTTCTCCGCTTTCCTGCGCGGCGGCACGCTCCAGCCTGTCAGCGCAGCCCGCTACGGCCAGCTCAAGCCCCCTGCCGAAATAAAAATTTCCATTCACCAGCGCACGGCACAGAAGCAGTTTTTCATGGAGCAGTGCGGCGTCCGGCCTGCGGCACGCCGTCCAGAACCGCGCAAGACTGCACTCCTGCGCACTCTGAGCCAGCCCGGGCATCGCATACATGGAACGTCCCACGCAGTACACAGCCTTGCCCTGTTCCAGCGCCTGCATGCCCATGATGCTGTTCAGCAGCACCACAGCACGGCTTTTGCGCAGCATGCCCGCACCGCTGCCGCTTTCTGCAAAAAGCACGCGATCCCCTATGCCGCACGCCTCGCTGAAGCTGCGGATAAAACGGTCATAACGGATCAGACCGCTGTCCAGAGGATGATTGCGGATGACAAGATGCGTGTCCGCCGGCGCGTCCCTGGCAACGGACGTCATGACCCAGGCTATGGCTCCCTGCATGCCGCTGAACGGCGAGTAGCGCCGCACCTGAGAATCGGAATCAAGCTGAAGCGGAAACAGGAAAAACGGCGCTTCATCCAGACGGGCCAGCGCCTGCTGCGAGTGCTTCAGGCGACGGAGCAGCTGACCTGACTGCCGTTTCGCCCGGGACAGGCGTTGCCTGCCCCGCGGGCAACACAGCCGGACAATGCAGCCAGAATGGCTCAGGCAAGCCCTGACAGGACGGCCGCAATCTGGGCGTTCATATTTCCACTCTTGTGTGCGGACAGCCCTGGCGATTGCATACACCAAGACGGCCTGACGGATCTTCGACGTGCCGCTAGCACCGGCAGGGACACCCAGTGAAGGCCCTCGCAACGTTTGCATCGCCCCCAGCTCCGCCTGCTCCACCACACGCTTACAAAGCATACAGACCGCCTTCAGCCTTGCAGGAGGCGGTTCTGTTACGGAACGTCAGAGCGTGAGCATACGGCAGCAATGCTGAGGCAACACCGCTCATAGTCTCTCTGATTTTTTGGGGGATGACATCCAGGAAATGATTTAGGCAGGCAACTTTCTCACAGCTGAGTCAATGTCGCATATAGCAACGTCTGTCTTGCTTCAGCATGAGGTCGTCATCAATGGGAGTTCAACGACAGAAGTACTGTCGATGAAGTCAGGAAATTAAATATATCTAATACGTATAATTTGCAATACGCTTTGATACACAAATTCGGTTTTATTATGGTCATGTATAAAAATATCTATCAAATCAATATGTTATAAATATATTTCAATAAAAATCGATGTACTTTTGTCGCAATACGCCACGTTCATCGACAGTACTTCTGCCGAGTGAAGCCAGAATCTGAAATGGCTGGCTGTATGCCGTTCTCCAGGCATTTTCGTATGCAGTACGGGAGGGCTGGCGCGGCTGACAGCTCTTTTTCGCATCCGTGTTTTCCAGTTTTGCCTCCTGCCAGAGAGTCTGAAAAGTGTGGCTGACAAGGACACCTTGTCGTCATCTTTTTGTGCTTGAGCAAATACTTTGAAAGAATTTTTTGATTTTTGATTTCACAAAATTACAACAAGGATGTGCATTATGAAGATGACTCAAGGGGCCATTGGCAATCTGTGCAACCGCTACAGGGCGGTGCTCAAAAAATGCCGCCTGCTCAACACGTTCGGCAGCCTTGCCGTGGCTGCCATGCTGGTCATGGGCGGAACCGGTGTGGCTGGCGCGGCGGATACCGTAAGCCCTAACGCACTGCTCAGTTTCACCGGTAGTGAATTTTTAGCAAACTCTAATAGAATTAATGAGGAAACCGGTACATTTTCCTATACTACCGACGGTGACAAGCTCAGCATTACCGCGGAAAATCAGATCCATCGCCGCGGGGTTGTCACAAACTTACATACCATAAACAATACCTCTACTGAAGCAGTTTCTGACACCGGACTCACTATTGAAGGCAGCATCTTTACTGATAATGCCACAGAAGGAAACTCTACCGGTTATGGTGGTGGTGCAGTAACGTTATGGGGAACGCAAACGGCTCTTACGCACACAATCAGCAATTCCTCTTTTACGAACAATAAAGCCTCTGCTGGTGCAGGCGGTGCGGTCGCCATTTACGAATGGGGAACAGATGACGTGGCAAGCAACACCACTATTACAGACACCACCTTCACCAGCAACAATGCGGCCATTGATGGTGGCGCCATCTATGCCGAACTGGAAAGCATCGCCCTTGAGGGTAAAACCACATTCACCGGCAACAGCGCCGTGGGAAATGGTGGTGCCATTGCATTTAACTCCAATCCGTCCACACTGACGGACACTGGCGGGGCCACCTTTACAAAAAACACGGCAGGCAATGTTGGCGGAGCCATCTACAACACCGCCGGATCAACCGTTACCCTCACAGGCAGCACCTTCAGCGACAACACGGCTGGCACGGCTGGCGGTGCCATCTATAACGCCGGTACCCTGGATCTGGATACCGTCACGTTTGACGGGAACGGGCCTGCCACCTCAGGCACCGGCATCAATGGAGGCGCTATCCGTAATACAAGTAACGCCACCATCTCTTCCATCACAAACAGCAAGTTCACGAACAACAACGCCGGAACAAGCATGGGCGGTGCCATCAGCAATCAGGGCTCCATTGAAAGCATCCAGCATACAAACTTCACGGGGAACAAGGGTAACGGCGGAGCTATCAACAACAATACCAACGGGGTAATCAACGAAATTGCCAACAGTACGTTTGACGGCAACAGCGCTGTTGATTCACAAAACGGACAAGGCGGCGCCATCACCAATGCCGGTTCCATCGTGACCGTCAAAAACAGCACATTTACAGGCAACAGCGCCCGGACGCTAGGCGGGGCCATTGCCAATGTGAAACCACAGTCCAGTGACACAGCCCGCTCGATCAAGTTTGAAAATGTGACGTTCACCGGCAACAGCGTTACAGATGCTGACGGAGGCGGGGCCATCTACAATAGCGAAACTTTCGCCATCACCCTCACCGGCACCAACACCTTCAGCGGCAACACGGCCGCCGGAGAGGCCAACGACATCTACAACGAGGGTGACATCACTGTAACCAGCGGCACCACCACGCTTGACGGCGGTCTGGTGCTGGCTGACGGCACGGTCACGGTGAAGGATAACGGCAATCTGAACGGCGTCGTAACCTGGAAAAACGGCAGCGCAGCAACTACCGGCAACGCGCTGATCTCCGTCGACGGCAATGGCGCGACGCTCAGCGGCAACATCAATACGGGAGCAGACTCTTCAGCCAGTGTCGCCAGCGTCAACACGGACGCCAGCGGCAATACCTCCATTTCCGGCGCTGACTTCAATGGCAACACGCTTGCAGCCGGCAGCAACTATCCTCTCGTTGGCACGGTTGTTGCCGATCTTTCCGCCGGGCAGAGCCTGACTGTTACAGACTCGGCCTTTACCGGCAACACCGTCGAGCTGACCGCAAATGGCTCTTCCGGCATGTCTGGCGGTGCTGCCATTTCAGCCAGAGGTCAGGGAGAGGGAGCCAGGCTGACCATCAGCGACAGTTCGTTCAGCGGCAACACATACAAAGACACTCCTGACGCCAAGAACGGTGCGTACGGCGGAGCGGTTGGCGTTCAAAATATGGATGTAACCCTGAACAATGTCAGCATGAAAGGCAACGCCGGCGACAGCGGCAACCAGGTTCAGGGCGGGGCCTACTACCAGAGCGTCGGTTCCCTCAATGCAACGGGCATCACCGTTACAGACAACGCGTTCAAGGCTTCCTCCAACGTTATGGGCGCCGGCATGGTTCTGTGGGGAACAGAAGGCAGTATTGACGGCAATTCTCTCTTTTCCGGCAATAAGGCTACAACGGAAGACTCTGCACATGGCGGCGGCCTGTATCTGCGTGGTTCCCGCTGGGGCGGCGAATCCGATCTGGCCTTTACCATCAGCAACACAACCTTCTCCGGCAACAGCCTGATCTCCACAACCGACGGTGCGTATGGCGGCGGTCTGTATGTCAAGGGGGATGCCGCAAACAGCAGCAGCACGGATAAAAATGGCCATGTCGCACTGAATATTGCCAATGTGATCTTTACCGGCAACACCGTCAGTGGCGCCACCGCCAGTCAGGGCGGCGCGCTGCATATCGACACCGATGCCTCAGACTCCAGTGTCGCGGCTGTCACCATCACCGGCAGTACGTTCACGGACAACAAGGCTGAAGGAACCAACGGCTGGGGCGGGGCCATCTATAACGCCGGCGACCTGAATATCGACAATACCACATTTGAGAACAACATTGCGGATGCTCAGGGTGGCGCCATCTTTGTACATCCTGAGGGCATCCTGAACACCGCCAACAGTTCTTTCACGGGCAACCAGGGCACGGCTGGTGGTGCCATCGCCGTGTTTGGCGATAATGGCGCCACACCCGAGCATACCATCACCAACACCACGTTTGAAGGGAATAAGGCCTTCCGTGAAGGCGACAAGCCAGGCAAAGGCGGTGCCATTGCCGTCCTCAAGATGGACTCTCCCAGTGGAGAGGGCTACACGACAAAACTTAACCTCACCGATGTGACCTTTACCGGCAATGCATCCAATGGCAGCGGCGGCGCCATACATAATGAAAGCGGCACGCTGGCTCTTTCCGGCACCAGCTTTACCGACAACACGGCGGGTACGCTTGGTGGCGCCATCTATAACGATGCCGATTCCTCCATCACCTTCAGCGGCACCAACACCCTGAGCGGCAACACGGCCGCCGGAGAGGCCAACGACATCTACAACGAGGGCGGCATCACCGTTGACGGCGGCGCCACCACCATGGACGCCATGGTGCAGGCTGCGGGCGCCCTGCAGGCCACCAACAGCGCCCAGCTCAATATCGGCACGCTGGATGCGCGCGGCGGGAACGTCTTTGCCGAAAACGCCTCGCTGAACATCGGCAACGTTGCAGACAACGCCATGGGCAGCAATCTGTTTGTGGGCACAGGCGCCGTAGCCAACATCGGCGGCGTGACAAACGCTGATCTGCTCCAGGGTATCAACGATGCCGGCGTGGACGCTTCCCGCGCTGCCGTGCTGGCCGTGGCCTCGCCAATTGCACTGACTGATGACGCTCAGGTCGTTGTGGCTGACGGCGTGAATGCCAGCGGCCAGATTGACGGAACGCCTGTGGCTGCGGGCGCCTATTTCGGCGATGGCTCCCTGTTCATTGTGGATGCCGGCAAGCTTGCCGGCAACGCTGCCATTACCGCCGGAAACAAGAAGGACGCTGTATTCACCGACGGATCCACCCTGCAGATCATCAACGCCACCAGGGAAAACATCACCGTCCTTGACGGGTTCTCCGTGACGGATGGCGCAGGCCAGCCTGTCGATTTCAGCGGCGTCAGCGTGGACAATCCCGACCGGATGCTGACCAGCTCGGTCAGCTCGGACGCCGCCGGCAACATCATCGTTTCCAGCGCGGTCAACACGGCCAGCGACGTGCTGCCCGGTCTGTCCCATGAGCTGAACGCGCCCATGGCCTACGTGTGGGACAATGCCATTAACAGTGTGGACGCCGCCGAGGCGGGCGTACGCTTCCTTTCGCGCGCGGCCAGAACCGACTATATCGCCGACGCGGGCAAGGCTGCCAGAACCATCGAAAGTGCTTCGCGCATGGCCTTTGCCGGTGCGGTGCCGCAGATGACGAAACTGGCTTCCGACGCCACCACCAGCGTGATTATCAACCGCCTGAGCCTGACCAATCCCATCGACGGCACCAGAGCTGTGGATGCCAGCGGCCAGCTTGTGGATCGCAACAATGTGGGCTTTGCGCTCTGGTTTGCGCCTCTGTGGCAGTACCAGCGCGGCTGGAACATGGACGCCGGCAGCCTGAACTACGGCTATGAAGGCAACATCGGCGGTGCGGCCCTGGGGGCGGACTACACCTTTGACAACGCCATCCGCGCCGGGGTCACCCTCAGCGTGGGCGGCGGCCATGCCGAATCCGACGGCGGCGACCTGGCCTGGACCGAAAACGACATGGACTTCTGGAGCGTAGGTGCATACGCCGGCTGGACGCGCAACAACTTTGCCGTCATGGGCGACCTGAGCTACACCCAGAGCACCAGCGATCTCAACCAGAACCTTGATGCCGGCATGGGGATGGGCAACCTGAGCGCCGATGTGGACGGCCGCGCCCTCTCCATGGGCGTGCGCGCCGAATACAAGCTGGCAACCAGCCTGGTCGACGTTACCCCGCATCTGGGCGTGCGCTACATGTGGCTCGACACCCGGGGCTATGACGTGAAGGCCGGCAACAGCAGCGTGCTGGAAAGCGACGGCTTCAGCCAGAACATCTGGACCTTCCCCGTGGGCGTGACCTTCAGCCGCGACTTCGTCATGGATAACGGCTGGTACATCAAGCCCAACCTCGATGTGAGCGTCATCCCCGCAGCCGGCGATGTCGACGGCGAAGATCGCTTCCGCTTCACCGGCGTCCCGGTCACGACCTCCATGGAAACCCAGATCATGGATCACCTCACCTGGCAGGGTGGCGTCGGCCTTGAACTGGGCAACAGCGAAAACATGAACCTGGGTGTCAACTACATCCTTCAGGCTGGCGAGGACGTCGTCGGTCATGGCGTGTTCGGCACCTTCAGCTACAAGTTCTAATCCTTCCTGACCTGCGGCCGTCTTCTACGTAGCCACAGGCCCTGCCCCGGGCCGGTTCCCCTCCTTCCTGGGAATCGGCCCGGTTTTCCCTGAATGCCCGGCAACCGGCACAAGACAAAGCGCCCGCAACGCCGCCGGCGTCTCCGGCTCCGGTACCGGGAAACAACCTTGCAGCCGTGCGCCGGACGCTGCAAACCGCCTATCCTGAAGGAGCCGTCATGTCCCGTCTTTTCCGTCTGTTTCCCTGCTGTCTGCTGCTCGCGGCCTGCCTGCCGCTGACCGGCTGCCCCAAGGCCGGCCCCTCGGTGGCCTGTGTGGATGTGGAACGCGTAATGACCCAGTCAAAAGCCGCCCGGCAGGCCAACGAGCACCTGGGCAAGGTGCAGGCCGTGCTGCAGGACAGCCTGACCGCCTATCAGAAAGAACTGCAGAAAAATCCCTCCGGCAGGCGGCAGCAGGAACTGCAGCAGGGCACGGCCGTGCTGCAGCGCCAGCTGGCTCTGGAACAGGCCGCCGCCCGCAACGTGGTCACCCGGCACATGCTTGCAGCCATTGAGAAATGGCGCGCCGGCAAGGGCGGCACGGTAGTCATCGCCCGGCAGAGCCTGCTTGCCGCCCCCGACTCGGCGGACATCAGCGACGACATCATCGCGGGCATGGACGCCGGAAGCGTCGCCTTCCCCGATCTGCCCCGGATCAACCTCCGTGCAGGCAGCGGCGCAGCGCCCGCTCCACGCAAATAACCGGCCGTCAGGAGATGCCATGTCCTCTGTCACCAGCACACCCGGCAACAGCCAGGCCGCCCCGCAACACGGACAGCCGGATCCGTCACAGGTCCGTGTAGCCATGCTGCCGGCCCTGAACACCCCGACCATCTACGCCAACGCCTTCCAGACCTATATGGCGCAGGACGAAATCCTGCTTACCGCCTGCCTGAGCCGCCAGGAAAACAGCCCGCAGGGATCCCTTTTGACCGTGCAGCCCCAGCAGGCCATTGCCATGACTCCCGACAGCGCCAGACGCCTGCTCGCCGCTCTGAGCCAGGCCATACGGCAGTACGACGCACAGTTCGGCAAACGCTGACCGGAACTGCCGGGAGAAGATACGAAAAGCCGGGGGGGAAGGCGGAAACCCCTTTGCAAAGGGGTTCTCCGCCTTCCCCCCCGTGCCCCCCATCCACCTTCCCTAAACCTGTACCGGGGGCAGCACGGCAAGATCACAGGCCCGTAACCAGCACGCGACGTTTTTCTGTTTTTTGATTTTTTGGGACCAGAGAACCGGCAGGAAAAAGACTGTCTGCCCATCCATCATGCCATCTGCCGCACCGGACAAAGCTGTCTGCAAGCCCGATGCGGCCACAACCTGGCGTGGTGCGCTCCGCCGCATCCCCCTCCGCTGTCCGAACCGGAGTGCGCCACGCCTTCCTCCGCACGCTGCCAGACATCTCCTCAGCCTGCCGGTGCAGTCCGCTGTGGCCGGCTGGAGCCGTTTTATCATTGCAAAAGGCAGAACGCGGGGCGGCAGCACAGCCCCGACCGGCCAAAACTGCGCGGGAAAACCGCGGTTCTTGCGCGAAACGACAGGCTATGTGGCTGGAAACGCAACGAGTTTCAAACTGAAAAGGCTCATGCAGGTACGCTTAGCCGCAAAAAAACGCTTCAGCCGCATACAGGCGGATGGCCCGGACGCAAGACAGGGCAGGACGCATGCGCCCTGCCCTGTCTTGTGTGATTTCTGATGTGGCAGTATGCCGGCCTACTTGGCGGGCAGCACAGCGCCTTCGTACTTGGCCTTCATGAAGGCATGCACCTTATCACCGCGCAGCACGCTGGCCAGAGCCTTAAGTTCAGGCCGGTTTTCATCGCCGGCACGCACGACGAGGACGTTGGCGTAGGTCGCCGCGGCCACAGAGTCATCGGCTTCCACAGCCAGGGCGTCCGCCACCTTGAGGCCGCCCAGAATCGCGTAGTTGCCGTTGATGATGGCCACGTCAACATCAGGCAGGGAGCGCACGAGCTGCGCCGCTTCCAGTTCCTCGATCTTGAGCTTTTTCGGATTGTCGACGATGTCGCGGCGGGTGGCGGTCAGACCGGCACCGTCCTTCAGCTTGATCAGACCCTGATCCTGCATGAGCAGCAGGGCACGGGCTTCATTGGTGGTATCGTTGGGCACGGCCACGATGGCGCCGTCCTTCAGATCCTTCATGGCCTTGGTCTTGCCGGCATAAATGCCAAAGGGCTCGTAATGCACAAAGGCAATGGGCACCAGCGACGTACCCTTTTCCTTGTTGAAGTCGTCAAGATAGGGCTTGTGCTGGAAGTAGTTGGCGTCCAGTTCCTTGCTTTCCAGAGCCAGGTTGGGCTGCACATAATCCGAATACTCGACGATCTGCAGGTCATAGCCCTGAGCCTTGAGCTCTTCGGCCGCGACGTTGAGAATCTCGGCGTGGGGCGTCGGAGAGGCCCCGACCTTGATGACCTTGGCGGCCATAGCAGATCCGGCCGTCAGGGCCAGTGCCAGCAGTGCGGTGAGCAGTGCAAGAGGTGCTTTTTTCATAGGGTGTTCCTCTTTCAGGGTTGAAGTTGGACGGGAGGCGCGGCCTCCCGCTGTGTGCATGAGGCATGGGGCCGGCCCGCATGAGACGGATTGTCCCAGCAGGCCGCCTCTGCCGGAAACGCCCGCCTTTCAGTCACAGGCGCGGCATCGGATCACGGACGCGGTTCCGGGGAAGACCCTCCGCACCACACGGCCGGATGCCGGACGGCAGCCACCTCACAAGCCGGACCGCCGCCCGCAAGCCAGGCGGCATACCCGTCTGAAGCCTTCTTCCGCCCGCCCTCTTCCAGCAAACGTTTTTGGAAAGAGGATGGGGGCCCGGGGGAAGGAGGAGAACCCTTTTTCAAAAGGGTTTCCTCCTTCCCCCGGATCCGGAAACGCCTTCCGGTCAGGGCCGTGTTTCGTCTGTCGGAGCAGGCTGGCGGCAGCGTCTCAGCGGATCCGCTTGTCGCTGCGCTTGGTGGCCCAGTTGCCGATGCTCTGGAAAATCTGAACGATCACGATAAGCAGCACCACCGTGGCGAACATGATGTCGGTCTGGTAGCGGTTATAGCCATACATGATGGCCAGTTTGCCAAGGCCGCCGCCGCCCACGGCACCGGACATGGCCGAGTAGCCGAGGATGGTGGTGGCGGCGATGGCGCTGCCGTTGATGAGCGACGGCGTAGCCTCTGGCAGCAGCACCTTGAGGATGATCTGCATGGTTGACGCGCCCATGGACTGGGCCGCCTCCACAACTCCGGCGTCGACCTCAAGGAGTGACGACTCG
>CALUZP010000101.1 GCA_944325325.1 uncultured Desulfovibrionaceae bacterium | reverse complement strand
GAAAAAATTTACGGCAAGGCCATGACGGATCGTTTCCGCTTCGTCTCGCATGTGGCAACGGACGAAAGTTCTCTCGTGCACCTTGGCCGTTTTGCCTCCGGGTATGAGTTCTATGTCAACCGGCTGGCAGTGGAAGCGGACTTCCTCATTACGCTGGGTGTGGTCATGCCCCACTATTTCGCGGGATTCTCCGGCGGGCGCAAGTCCATCCTGCCCGGCCTGGCCGGACGCAGCACCGTGGAAAAAAACCATGCCCGCATGGTCGAAATCATGGATCACCTCCCGCCCATCCGGCAAAACCCCGTCAGCCTTGAAATGATTGAGGCCGCCCGCAAGGTGGGTGTCAACTTCATCCTCAACGCCGTGACCGACAGCCAGAAACGCGTGGTCAAAATCGCCGCAGGCGATCTTGTCGACGCATGGTATGAGGCCGTGGACGTGTCGTCCTCGATCTTTGAAACTCCCTTCACCGAGCCGGTGGATATCTGCGTGTCCAGCGCCTGCGGGTATCCTCGCGACGTCAACATGTATCAGGCGCAGAAAGCGCTCGATCACGCCGATCACATCACCCGTCCCGGAGGCGTCATCATCCTTGTGGCTGAAGCGCACGAAGGCTATGGGGAAGAAATTTTCGAACACTGGATGCGCTGGGGCATGACCCCCAGGCAAATCATGGAAAAAATCCGTGCGGACTTCGTCATGGGCGGGCATAAGGCCTACGGCTTTGCCAAAGTGGCCGATCGCAAGACCGTCGTGATGGTGTCCTCCATCTCTGAAGCAGACACGGCTTCGCTGTTTGCGTCAAAGGCGGACAGTGTGCAGGCCGCGTTTGACGCCGCACTGAAAAGGCAGCCTGGCGCGCGGGTTGCGATCCTGCCCCAGGGCAGCCTGACGCTGCCTGTCCGTGCACCGCAGCACTAGGGGCGGTTCTCTGCTCCCTTCTGGTGCGCACAAGCCTTCACGTTTCCGGGCACGCAGGCCACAGCGGCAGCACGCCCGGAAACAATGAGCCCCCCGGCCCGGCAAGCCAGAGGGCTCATATCAATAATAGCAATAAGATCAATACGGCAAACCATGCACTGCCCGCGGAAAGCGCCGCTGTGCCATGCGCAGCCGGCAGAACCGAATCCCCGGAGATGCAGGCCTCACGCCTGACGCTGATCGCGGCTGATGACGGGCGGGCGCAGCAACTCCCCGGCCGCCTGAACAGCACCTGCACAAGACGGCGCATTCCAGGCGCACTCCAGACACGTTCCGACACATCACACCACCGGCAGAGACACACCGCCGTCAGCCGCACCTTCCGCAACGCTGTGCCATGACACACAACGCGAAACGGCAGTACCGCGCCGCCCGGCCAGAACTGCATGGAACACCGCCTGTTTTTTCTGCAACACAACAGGCCGCATGGCTGAAAGCGCTCTGCGCTCCAAACCGAAACAGCGCTCACGCCGCAGCCTCCGGAGGCTGTGGATCCGGGGGACTTCCCTGACGATCCGGCCGGACAGATCCGGCCGGCCGCAGGCGCTCCGGGTCCGGCTGGCCGCGGGCGCTCCGGGACTTCCATGTTCCCCATCACGCCCCAGGGCAGCTCAGGCCAGCGCTCCTGTTCCGGAGCCTGGAGCCGTCTCCGGTCAGGGAAACGCGGTCAGGGAAACGGCGCAGGCTGCCGTGCCTGCGCCTGCCGTGCCGGACGCGCCCGGACACGCACGCCGCGCTAGGCTTCCCTGGCCGGAGCAATCCGGCTATAGCCCTGCCAGGCAAACAGCGGCGTTTCCGTGTCATCCGCATACACCTGTTTGACATCACAGATGTAGAAGTAGTGATCCCCCACGTCGACAAATTCCTTCAAGGTGCACTGGATGGCAACGACCGTATGCACGGGGATTGCGATGTCGCAGTCGGGCAGTTTTTTGAGTTCAATGGCGAATTCGCTGGCTTTGTCTGTTTCTCTGCCTGTGGAGCAGCCGCACTGCATGACCTGCCTGGCCAGCGCCTGCCCGGGGATGGTCAGCACCACCTGTTTTCCGGCCCGCACCAGTTCCCCGGTGTAGGAGGTCTTCATGGAGGCAAAACCGATGACCTGCGGCTTCAAGCTCAGGCAGGTCCACCATGAAATGGTGGCCAGATTGGTTCCGCCGGACGGCGTCAGCGAGCAAACCAGCGAAACGGGATTGGGCGACGTGAACGTGGTTGCATCGAGAAGAGAAAGCGTTTTCATGGATTGTCCTCGTATGGCTAAAGGGTATGGAGGCATGCGGCCCTCACGCGTTCCGTCCCATGGACTCTGCGGTTGCCAGCGCCCGATGGCCCGCCATGGCTCCGAACTCATGCACGCCGGTCACGAACAGACGGCCCCTGTCCTTCCAGTGCCTGAATCCCAGCATCTGCCTGTATGACTCCGCAGCACCGGCAAAAGAACGCGGGAACAGACTTTCACCGCACATGAGCAGCACCGCCTCCTGCACAGGCATGTTCCGCAGCCTGTCTTTCCTGGAATAGGGGTACATTCTGTCAATGGCACACTTGATGTGGCCGCTGAAGGCATACCAGTAAAGCGGACTGCAAAAGACCAGCATGTCCGCCTGTTCCAGCTGCGGCCAGAGCTGTTCAAAACCGTCCTCAAGCACACAGGGTTTTCCTGTGCTCCAGCAGCCTTCACAGTGCATGCAGGCGCGCATGGGCGTCCTGCCGCACGAAAAAACCTCCACGGTGTGACCGGCCGAACGCGCGCCACGGGCAAACGCCTCTGCCAGCACTTCACTGTTGCCGCCACGCCGCGCGCTCCCGGTCAGCACAAGGATGCGCTTTGTCCCTCCTGTGGGCGGTGTCATGAACGACTCCACCCTGATGGACGACGTAGAGGAAAAATGCCGGTACAGCGCGCCACCAGCTGCCGCAAGCAGAACGGCCACCCCCGCGCCGACAAAGCGCCGGCGCAGCGAAACCTGGCCGTCCGCCGCGGTCTTTCTTGCAGTATCCTGCATCTGCATGACCGTCGTTTGCGGCTACAGCGCCGCACCAAACCGGAAGGCTTCCTGCAGCACGGGCTGGCCTGCCACGGCCCCGGCCTCAAAGACGCCTCCTGCCAGTACCTGCCCCAGATCCTTCCATCCGAGGAAGCCGAGCAGCGCATGATAGTAGTCAAGGACAGGCTTCCAGTTGTCCGCGCTGTTGCCTTCCGCGGCCATGATGAGCGCACAGTCCTTCTTCGGGTTTTCATAGCCGGGATTGCATTCGGCAACGGCAAACAGCCGGTCAAAGGCCGTTTTCAGCTGGCCGGACACCCCCCAGTAATACAGGGGAGACGCCAGCACAACGATGTCAGCCGCCTTGTAGGCAGGATAGATCGCCGTCATGCCGTCCTTCTGCACGCAGGGGCTTGCCGGATCCTTGCCGCCCTTCACACACCCCAGACAGCCATGAATGTCCATTTTCTGCAGGTCAAACCGGGTCACCGTATGGCCCGCACTCTGTGCACCCTGGGTAAAGGCGTCGCACAGCATGGCCGTATTGCCCCGGCTGCGGGGACTTCCATTCAAAATCACAATATTCTTGCCCATGACCTTTCTCCTTGTCTTCATAACGCAGATTCTGACAGCAGGGCGGATGCGCCCGCCGCCCTCACATGCAGCGCGCCTTTCCGGAACGGACGCGCCCGGACCGGACGTTTCCGTTTCTGCGGCCCCCTGCCGCCAGACAGGGGCAGAGACGCACCAGAACGCTGCTACACGGCACAGGCTGCGGCCGGCACTGCCGGTCGGCAGTGTCGGCCGGCAGTGCCGGCCGTGCCACCGTGCAGAGCGCACCACCGGCCCATCAGGCCCTACAGCGAGTCCATAAACTGGCGGCTGACCATTTTTTCCAGCTCCTCATCCGTGCAGGAGCGCAGTGTTTCGTCGATGTCCTCCAGCACACGGCGCTTTGCCGCCGCATCGCTGTTGGCAAAGCGGTAGCTGAGCGGGTTCAGGTAATGGACACCGTCATAAAAGGTGTCAATGTTCAGCGTCTGCAAAAACACCCGCAGCTCTTCAATCTTTTCCCGTTCCGAAGCTTCGGTGAACTCACCCCGTCCGGCCATGTCCGCCAGCGGCGTATGGGGGAAGACGGTCAGCCCCGTCGTGGTGATCCGCTGCGGATGCACCTGATTGAACATCCTGGCTGTGGCTTCGCCGCTGGCTATGCCTGCGCCCTTGCCGCCCATGCCGAGAATATAGAATGTGGTGTAGGTGATCCCCGCCTCATCCAGGCGCAGCAGCTGCTTTACGGCGTCAGCCGCCGCATAGCCCTTGTCCATCAGCCGGAGCACGGCGTCGTTGCCGTTTTCCGTGCCGATATACAGATGGCTCAGCCCAAGCCCGCACAGCTTGCGCAGTTCCTGGGCGCTTTTGCAGGCTATGTCGTCAATGCGGCTCTGCATGCTCACTCGCGTAAAACGGGGGAGATACCGGCGCAACACGGCAAGATAGCCCTCCAGCGTCCTGACAGGCAGGGCAAACGGATTGGAACCAATAAGATAAATCGAAATCTGATCGTCAAAGAACGGCTTGCACGCCAGAACTTCCTGCTCCAGCTGTTCGGGCGTGACTGCCATGAACGGATAGCCGCGCGACACATAGCAGAAACGGCACCTGTTGTATGTGCAGCCCTGTGTGGCGCGCAGCAGAAGCGATTGCGCCTCCTGCGGCGGGCGCATGGCCGGTTCTGTGAATTCCATGGGGGACCTCACTGCAATGACTGGCGAACACGCACTGGCATGAACGTCTGGATATTTTTTAATGAACACTAAAAAAATGTCAAGACCCTTCCGCCAGCCATTCTGACGAACCTGCACAGGTGCGCTCTCTGGCGGACGGACGGCATGGCAAACAGCGCACACGCGGCAATCCGCAGGAAAGTCCCTCTGGCAGACGCCTGCAAAGCGGAATCAGCGAAGAGGGGCAGGCGCTCTCAGGCAGGCACGGCTTTCCCAAAGCGCGTGGCGGGCGCACCACCGGGGTACCGCACCAGCAGAGCCGGGACACGCGCGCTGGCGCGCTCTCTGGCGCACGGACGGCAGCACCCGGAAGATGCCAGGGATGTGGAGGCCTTCCGGTATGCGGAGGGCCGGACAGCGCGGCGCTGCCGGCGATTCCCGCACACGGCGCGATCTCTGACAGGCGGAGGGACGGAACGTCCTTCTGCCGGGCAAGGGGGAACAGGGGGCCGGGAGCGGGCGCAGCGGGTGCGTTCAGCGTGCGGCCGGCATGGTGGGGCGTGGGGGAAGCATGCGCACAGCGTGGGCGGCTATGGCCTTGAGTTCGGACTGAAAAAGGCCGTCGCGGGCCTGGATGGACAACCCCTCAAGCAGGGTATTGAGGGCACCGGCCAGGGCCGGGACATCGGTATCAGGCGGGATCTGGCCGTCCTGTATGGCTTGTCTGAGCCTGTCGGAGAACATGTGCTTTGTGGCCAGGCGCAGTTCACGCACGGTCTCGATGATGGCTTTTTCCTCTTCAGAGATGTTGATGGCTGCCAGCACCACCATGCAGCCGCAGGGCGTTTCCGGCGACAGCAGGATTTGCGCCGCCTCCCTGAAAAAACTGTCGACCGCGGCATACACGTCGGGATTGGCCATAAAGCGCCTGGACGGCGCTTCCCAGTATGTCTGCTCATAGTGCCGCAGGGCTTCCAGGAACAGTGACGCCTTGTTGCCGAACGCCGCGTACAGGCTGGGCGGATTGATTTCCATGGCCTTGCACAGATCCGCCACCGAGGCCGGCGCATAGCCCTTGCGCCAGAAGACGGTCAGCGCCCTCGTCAGGGCCTGGGCACGATCAAAGGCGCGCGGGCGGCCTTTTCCCTGGGATGTGGCATGGGCAACGCGTTTGGCGGTCATGATCTTCCTTTAAGCAACGCAATTTGAACTCATCATTATAAAGCACTGCTGGCAGAAAGTCCAACAGCCTCTCTGGCAAAGCCCCATCGCCCGCAACAGCGCCCTGCACCGGCCTGCCGCCGTGCGTGCCGCCTCCCCCGCGGGACAGTCAACTTGTTTTTTTACTGACTGCTAAAAAAATACACGGTATCCGCACGGACAGCAACCGGCAAAGGGGCTTTGACCTGCACTCAGCCGTGTCTGCCGGACTGCCGTGTCTGCCGGACTCTTGATGCGCTCCGGCGCGTTCTGCCACTAAAAAAGGCAGGGCGTGCGGCGGCAGCACTGCGCCGCCCGGCCGGACGTGAGCGCAACAGCCGCGGTTTTTCCGCGAAGCAGCAGGCCGTATGATTTAACCGCTTCGCGTTGCAGCCTGCACAGGCCTAAGACTGCGCCGGGCACGGCTTCCGTTGCCGCAAGGGCCGCCCGGGGGCGCCCCGGATCGCTCTTGAGACCTGGGGCCGCACGGCGGGTCCCGCATGCCGCTGTGCGGCGCTGCCGCAGCGTAACGGGCAGCGCACTGGAAGCCCTGCGTATGGCTGGCACGCCGCCTCTGCCAGCGGTGCTGCCGGGCAGCGGCGCCTGCCCTGCCCCTTGCCAGCGGATCGGGATGACGTGTTGCTGAAGCCGCGCAGGACACAGGCAGCGTACCGCTTTTCAGACGAAGGTTTCGTGCCGGCTTCGTGGAGGCAGCGCGCTTGAAGGCGGCGCGCCCGGAACGGCAGCGGAGGGCGCCGGACGTCCTGCCCCGTCAGCGGCATGCGCCCCGTGCAGATCGGCCGGCGGGGCCAAAGCGACTGTTCTGCACCGCGGCGCGCGGGGATCGGCCGTCATCCGCCTCCCGGCTGGTGCGCTGTCATCCGCATGCGGCTGGCACAGCGCTGGCATAGCCTGGCTCTTCTCCGAAACGGGGGGACGGCACCAGACGGCAGCGCGCGCCTGTTACGGGCACCCCGGCCCGACGGCTCCGGGCCGGGTGTCTGAGCGTGCGGCCGGTGCGGCCGGTATCAATAATCCCATGTCCAGTTGACGCCGACTTCGGAGGCTTCGCTCGATGTCCGCGCCTCAAGATCCAGGTTGGGCGTCAGTTCGATGTCGACAAACACCTCTGTCGTGTTGCTGCCAATGCCCTGCTGCACGCCCACATACACGTCATCCCGCACATACTTGCCGACTTCAATGACCGACGAGGCCGTATCCTCATCGCCTTCTGTCGCAGATGCCGAGGGCCCGGCCAGAGGGTTGCCGGCAGAATGCCTGCTGGTTCTGACCCGCGAGCTGCCAAACCGCAACACGTCCATTCCCAGCAGGCCCCGGGTCAGATCCATGAGTCCCGCGCCGCTGCCGAAGCCGCTCAGGGAAGCCAGGGTTGTGCCCAGCTGGATGGCCTCTGCCCGGGACAGCTCTCCCGGAGCACGCCCAAACAGCATCTGAGACACCACTTCATCCTGCGGCATGGGTGGCTGACTGCTCAAGACAAGCCGCGGACGCGAAACCGGGCCGGACAGGCTTGCCTCTGTCACAAACTTCGAGGTGTTGCGGCGGACAACCACATCCAGCAACGGCGCAGGCGGCGTTTCGCCACTGAAGCGCACTTCCCCCTTGGCCAGCGTAAACGATTTGCCCAGCAGGGAAATGACGCCCCGCACAGCTTCAATGCTGCCGGTAATGGCAGGGTTTGTCAGCGGACCGTGCACGTCGAGACGGCCGCGCCATTCGCTTTCCACACCATGCCCGCGTACAAAGAAGCGGCCGGGAATGTCCACGAGCAGCCGGATCATGCCAACGGCCTGCCGCACAGGCTCCACGGCAGGGAGTGTATCGTCATCGTCGCTGATCACTTCCACATCCAGTGTGGTAAAGCCGCCTCCGGACAGATTTTCCAGCAGGAGTTCACCCTGCTCAACCACAATCTTGCCGCGCACGTCAGGCGCGGCCGCTGTTCCCCCCACATCGAGCTGACCGTTGAGGCTGACACTGAGATCCCGGCGGGACAACGGCGCAAAGCTGGTGCATGCGCCATGGATCGCAAGGGGTATGCCCGGCTGATCCACGTCCGCCTGTCCGTGCAGTTCAAGGGTTCCCTTCCGGCCGTCGCCGCCGCGCAGGCTTATGGTGGCGCTGCCCTGCTCCGGCATCCGCAGGGCCAGCGTCATGCCTGACAGCTCAACGCCGCTCTTCAGCTCGCTGACCGCCAGGCGTGTAAGATCCAGCGTCACCGAGGGCCTTGGTTTTTCAAGCGTTCCTGACAGGACGGCGGACAGGCGGCCTTCACCGTAAACCCGGATGTCGGCCAGCGGCACAAACTGCCACAACGGTTCGATCGCTCCCGCCCAGGCCAGTTCCCCGGAACACGCACCACGGCTGTTCAGCGACGGGCCGCCTGCGCCATAGCGCACCGGCAGGCTCATGCTGCCCGTCAGCTCCTCGCCCCCCAGCCCCCGGGTCTGCAAGGCCACACGCAGCGCCCCTGCCCGCGCTGGCAGACGCGCCGTCAGCGTACATGCCACAGGCGGATGCACACTGTCAGGAAAACTGACCTTGTCGAGCGCCAGGCGGACGTCGAGATCCGGTGCAGCAGCCGTGCCTGTCAGACGGGCCTGCATGGAAACGTCGCCATCGGGCACTTCCCTGCCGGCAAACACCTGCGCCAGGCTCAGCGGCAGCCGGTCAAGCATGGCGGTAAGATCCCGCCGCTGGCCAAGCCGTCCCTGTACCGTCAGACTGCCCGAAGGCTGCAGCCGCAACGCCGCATCCACCACGGGTGCAGCGCCGCCAAGGCCGCGCACCGTCAGCGGGCGCTCCAGCGCAAGACCGCACTTGTCCGCCAGGTTGAACGTCAGCTGCCCGACCTCAAGCGCGTCCCCTGCATACTGCAGCGCTGCCTCAAGCCGTGTCCGTCCGGTAACGCGGGCGGACGCCGCAGCCTTTCCCGCAGCCCAGTCAAGGTTGATCTGGCCGCTGTCCCAGCGCAGTCCGCGCACGTTCCGCACGCCGCCGCGCCCCAGTTCCACAGCCACCTGCGCCGCAAGCCTGCCGAACAGATCCTCAACCGTGGCCGTGCAGGACAGGGACTTCTGAAACAGCGTCCCTGCAGCAAGCCCCCGCAGCGCCAGTGTGGCCCGGACACTCTGCCGCCCGCCCTGCGGCTGAACGTCCACTTCCAGATTTGCAGCCTCTGCCCTGATCGGCCCGGCCACACGCGCCAGAGCGGCCCAGTCGGTTACGCCGGCCTTCAGGCCGCCGGACAATGCCGGTGCGCCTCCGCCTGCCGGCAGGCGCGCCTCCAGCTGCCCCGTGCAGTCCACGCCCGCCGCCGCAGCCTTCAGCAGGCTGACGGTGGCAGCACCGTCCCGCCACTGCCAGAGACTTTCAAGCCGGACAGGCCCACCCAGAGCTCGGGCACCGGCCGTCACACGCCCCTGCGCACGCAGGCCGGCAGCCAGATCCGCCTTGAGCTCACAGCGGACAGCAAGGCTTTCCACAACCTCACCGGCAGCCACAACCTTCGGGCTTGCCAGCGTCAGCGTCCCCTGCGGTGCATGCACGGGGCCATGCCCCCGGACAGACAGGCTCATCCTGCCCGATACCACCGGCGTCAGGGCAGCAAGCTCGGTCAGGCTGCCGTCCAGCACCGCGTCAAAAACCGGCTGCGCACCACCCAGTTCAAGCGCACCGTGGCCCTTGAGGGATGCACCGGCGGCCTGCGCCACCAGCTCCGAAACCGTCAGCCGGCCGAGCGCCGGCTGCGCGTCCTTTCCAGCAGACGCCGCCACGCCCGACAGGCGCGCCTGCAGCTCCGCACCGCGGCCCACCAGCTTTTGCAGCACGGCAAGCTCCTCGCCCCACTGCATGTCCTCCAGACCCACGCGCACCGTACCCGCCAGCCCGGTACCGCCGGACGGCAATGTACCCGGCGCGGCCTGCGAATCCGCCGCTGCGGCGGCATCCGGCTCCAGCCTGGCGGAAACCGTCAGCCGGCCGGCTTCAATCCCGGACACCCCCAGCAGCGCACCCAGTTCGCCAAGCTGCGGCAACGTGAGCGTCGCCTCGCCCTGCGCGCTGGAAAACGCGTCCCCGGCACGCCAGCTTCCGCTGGCTGACAGCTCCGCAAGCGCCGATACAGCCGACAGACGGCGGATCCGGATCCCTTCCGCATCCTTCAGCACGGCAAGATCAATCTGGAGGCGATCCTGCCCTTCAGGCAGCGCGGTGCTGCCCTGGGCGTCAATGTGCCCCTCAAGGGTCAGCTCAGCATCAGGGTGCCGCGCCAGCGTCAGATCCAGAGCCAGGTCAGGGGGCGTTGTCTCGCCGTCCGCACCAAGCCGCAGCGCCTTGATCTGCCCGGTCAGCCGGGCCTGCGGCGCGCGCAGCGTGCCGCTCAGGTCAAGGCCGGCCGAAGCCTGCGCAAACGGCAGCACCACCAGCGCATCCAGCGCCGCCGGATCAAGGATGCTGAGCTCTGCCCGGCCAGACAGCGCCGGATCAGCCCCGCGCGCGCCCGCCATGGCCAGCGACTGCCCCCGCAGCGCAAGCGCCTTTGCCTGCACATCAAGATGCGGCACCGTAAGCAGGCCGGGCCCCATGCCCGCTTCCACAGCCACCTGCACGGCATCGCCCATCCCGGCGCGGATGCCCTCCGGCAGCAGGCTCCCCGGCCTGACTTCGCCATCCAGGCCAAGGGTCACCTTGCCGTCAGCTGTCCGCACGCCAAGGGCGCTGTCCAGCTCCACCAGCCCGGCAACCCCGGCAGAAAGCTGCCCCTGCCAGTCCTGCAGCGGGGCGCTCCCTTCCAGCCGCACACGCAGCGGCGCTTCAGCCGGCAGCCCCGCCAGACTGCCCAGCAGTCCGCCCGGGGCCTCGTCAAGCCCGGCCTGCAAGGCAAGCCCTGCATCGCTCCCCAGCGTCAGCTGCCCGCGCACATCCAGGTGCGTGCCGTCCGGCCGGCCGGCCAGGCCGGCGTCAAGCTGCAGCGCCAGACGCACCGTCACTGGCCCGGCAGCGCCATCGCCTCCGGCGGCGGCCGTTTCTGCCGAACCGTGCAGCGCCAGATTGACCGGATCCGTGCCGGACAGGCCAAGCAGAACGGGAGACAGCTGTACAGGATCCACGTCCAGCGTATCGATCACGATGGACGGCAGCCAGCCAGGCCACCGGGTCATGTCAAGAAACGTGCCTTCTTCCGGCGGCGCGCTGTCTTCAGGTGCCTGCGGCAGAAGGGGCGCGCGCAGCACCCGCAGGCCCTCAACACGCAATTCCGTGCAGTGCAGCTGCCAGGACAGCAGCGCCGGCAGATCAAGCCGCAGGCGTGCCTTTTCAAGGGTAAGCCAGACCCCTTCCGCGTCAGCAAGTTCCAGACCATCCAGCTCCAGGGCCGAGGGAACCGGGCCGCGCAGAGCACCAAGGCGCGCCTCAATGCCGGCCTTGTGCAGCAGGGTGATGGCTGTTTCCTGCAAAAACCGCCCGCCGGCCTCGCTGCCAAGCCAGAACAGCGCCCCCCAGACGGCCAGAAGCAGCACAACAAGACCTGCCGCAAGCCCCAGCCCCGCCCGTTTTACCCAGCGCCGGCGCCGGCAAACCGGCCGTTCTTCCGTTTCTGGCGTTGTCGCGTCACTCATCAGAATGCCTGCCCGATGCTGATATATATCTGAAAAGCCTGCTGATCGTCATTGCGATCATCCAGCGGCACGGCCACGTCGAGCCGCAGAGGCCCAATCGGCGTGTAATAGCGGAATCCAAGCCCTGTGGCCCAGCACAGATCCGCGCCCAATTTGGGCCATGGCGTGTCATAGACCATGCCGGCATCCACAAACGGCACAATGCCAAAATGTTCTGTCATCTTGATCCTGGCCTCAAAGCTCAGCACATTGAAGGACAGGCCGCCGAGAGGATCGCCCTGGGCGTTGCGCCGGCCGAGACTCTGGTACTTGTAGCCGCGCACCGATCCGCCGCCGCCGGCGTAATAGCGCAGCGCACCGGGAATGCGCTCGATGTTGTCGCCCATGGAGCCGAACATGCCGCCTATGGCGTACCGCGCCGCCAGAACAAGACGATCGGAGCGTGAACCGTCTTTCTTGTGCAGCGGGGCATAATAGGCGCTGAAGTCCCCCTGCGTGCGCACGAGGGAAAACGCACCGCGGTAGCTGCCGGTATACGGTGTGACGGCCAGCTGCACGCGCGTGCCGGAGGTGGGGCTGAGCAGGTTGTCGGTGCCGTCGCGGCGCAGTGTCATGGGCAGACCGAACAGCGAAAACGGTTCCCAGCCAAAACCGTCTTCCTTGATCCGGCCGCCCTGGACGGCCACGCGGGCGCTCCCCGTCCAGCGGCGGGAAAAACGCCGTTCAAGGCCGCCGTCCACATACCAGGCCATCATGTCATAGCTGTCGGTTTCTTCTTTGCGGATATAGGCGTCCGACACCAGATTCTGATTGCGCAGGCCAAAGGCCGGCTTGACGAACGAGGAAACAAGCTCCTGCCGATCCTGGGCGATGACAGTGCTCAGGCGCAACCGTTCCCCTTCGCCCCAGAGATTGCGGTGCTCCCACGCCCCCTGGGCACCGGCACCCACGTCCGACGCATAGCTCAGACCGGCTACCGTCCGCCTGGACGGACTTTCACGCACCACAATCCGGACAGGGACGCGATCCTGGCTCTGCACAAGGGCCGGCATTGCAGTCGCACCGGGCCTGGCCGGATCAGCCTGCGCCTCTCCCTGACCGGCAGAACCGGCAGCGGGCGTTGCAGCCGTACCGGGAGCTGCCGGTGCCGCAGGCCGCGCGTCAGCGCCGTGCGGTGCCGTCTGGCCGGAAGGCCTGGTCTGATCAGGGGGGTCTGACGGAGGTGCAGGCTGTGTTTTCTGCTGCGCGTCCTTGACAGACGCGGAAAAGACAGGTTCGATACGCACTTCGTGGAACAGGCCGCTTTGCAGAAGCTGCTGCCGGAACCGCTCCACACGCCTGTCGTTCCAGATCTGGCCCTGTTCCCAGGGGACCAGCCGTTCAAGGTAGGTCTGTTTGACCTCTTTTGCGCCTTCAAGCTGCAGAGGGCCGTACAGCGCAAAGGGGCCGGTATCGAGCAGCACCAGCGGATCCAGGGTCTTGCGTTCGGGATACAGCCGGTAGCGGGTTCTGGTCACCGTGGCCTGAGGGAACCCCCGCGCGCGGAACCAGCCGGGCACGGCGTCCACCGCGCTGAGAACCTGATCGGCCAGGGCCGGTTCGCCCTCTGTCAGCCCGAAGGGTTCCAGCGAACGGGGTGCGCCGTCCAGCACTTCGGCGGCCCGCGGCGACGGCGTCCCTCCGGCCGTCCGCTCAATGGCTGACGGCCCCAGAAGATACTGCCTGCCCGGGCGAAGAATAAGCCGTACTTCGGCAGGCTTTGCGTCCCAGTCGATGCGGTAGCGGACGTTGCCGTCATAATAGCCGCGTGACGACAGCAGATCGCGGGCGTTGTCCATATCGCTGATGGCCCGCCGTTCCACGCCGATTCTGCTGTCCGGCGGGGTATCGCGCAGCTTGACGAGCTCGCTGCCGCCCTCCATGGCGCTGATCAGCGTGCGGGCAACGTCATCCGGCACGCCGCGCACGACAATCTCCACACGATAGGGCACAGGATCGCCGCGCAGCGCCTGCATTGACGATTCGGCCTCGCGGGCAATGCGCTGCTCCTCGCTCAGGGATTCATCACCCGTCTGCCACAGCAGGCCACAGCCCGTCAGCGACACGATAAGCAGCACTGCCAGAACGCACCGGCCAGCAGGCCCCCAGGCGCTGACCGTCATTGTCCGGCTCCGCCCGCATCCCTGGCGTCGCGCCACAGCAGGCGCAGCCCGTCAAGCAGCAGCTCGGGGCGGACAGCATCAATACAGTCAGTAACCCTGGCCACAGCACGCGAAAAGCCGCCTGTGGCCACAACCGGACACGGGCCAGGCAGCCCGGCCTTGAGCCTGGCGCAAAGCCCTTCGCTCATGGCGGCAAAGCCGAACAAAAAGCCCTGATTCATGCTTGTCACCGTGCTGTGCCCGGGTGTCAGGCAAATTTCATCTACCGACAGCGGAATCCGGGGCAGCTGGGCCGTGCGGCTTGACAGAGCCCCCAGCGACGACATGACCCCGGGGCAGATCAAGCCGCCGACGTAGGCGTTGTCCGTCACGCAGTCGAATGTCGTGGCGGTGCCGTAGTCGATGCTGATCACGCTCGGGGCGTCGGGAAAGAGCCGGCGTGCGGCAAACGCCGCCACAAGCCGATCGGCGCCCACTTCCGCAGGGTTGTCATAATGATTCTGCAGGGGAACGGGAATGTCGATATGCGCAAACCCGGCCTTGAGTCCCAGATACCGCCGGCAGGCGTGGTCAAGCAGCGGATTCATGGCCGGAACCACCGACGAGGCGACAACCGCGTCGATGGCCAGAGTGCCCGTTTCACGCTCGGCCTGCTTCAGCAGTTCGCACAGTCTCAGGCCGAGCAGATCCCCGCCCTGAAGCGTGTCGGTCGGCAGAGAAAAGGAAACGCAGACGCGTTCGGCGTCTGCAATGCCCAGTTTGACAGACGTGTTGCCTATATCAAGAACCAGTGCATGCTGCATGGCGCCTCCTCACAGGCTCGGCGATGTCTGGAGGTTGAAGGGAGGTCTTTGAGAGTCTTTTCAGGTCGCAACGCGCAGCGCTTCCAGCCATGCGGCCTGCCGTTTCGCGCAAAAACCCGCGGTCTTTCTGCTCAGGGCTGACGGGCGGCGCGGGGCTGCCGCCGCAGGTTCTGCCTTCTGCAACGGCAAAGGGCACTGGCCGCTGCGGCTCAGTACCGGCCCGGCAGGCCAAAACTCCGGCCTCAGCGCGGCGTGTCCGGAAGACGCTGCAACCGCGCGGTCTGCCCAGGCTCTGGCTGCCTGCCACAGTCCGGCCGGCCGTTTCGCGCAAAAACCCGCGATCTTTCCGCTCAGGGCTGACGGGCGGCGCGGGGCTGCCTCATGTCCGGCACGGCGGCACCCCGTGGCCTGAACAGCTGCCGGACTGCCTGCGCAGGCGGCCCGCAGCTCCCGGGCGGGGGCAGCCTCCAGCGCCTGGGGAAAGCCTTGCCCCTGCCGTCACGGCCTGCCGGTCTCCGGCAGCGGCCCGCAGCGCACCCCGGCCCCGGGCGGTCAGCCTGCACCCGGTGCGTGCAGCACCGGCGGACAGGCCCCGCAAGCATCACGGCCTGCCGGATGGCGCTCAGGCTGCCGTCTGCTGGCTGTCGATCCAGGCCATGGCTTCGCGCAGATCCAGCGTGCCTTCATAAATGGCCCGCCCGCTGATGGCACCTTCCAGATTGGCCGATACCGAAAGAGGATACAAGGCCCTGATATCTTCCAGCGTGGCCACGCCTCCGGCCGCAATGACCGGTACGGTGCTCGTCTGTGCCAGATGCGCCAGCGCCGGGAGGTTCACGCCACTTTGCATGCCGTCCCGGGCAATGTCCGTATAGACAAGAAACGCGGTGCCGTCTTCCTGGAGCCTGGGCAGCACGTCGTCGATGGTGTAGCCGCTTTCACCAACCCAGCCCCGGGTTTTGAGGCGGCCGTTCTCCGCGTCAAGCGACACGCCGATACGCCCGGGAAAGACCTGGTTAAGAGGGCGGTAGGCAGCAGGATCCTCAAGCGCCATCGGGCCGATGATCAGCCGTGTCACGCCGGCATCAAACCAGGCTGAGGCAATGGCTGCGCTGCGAATGCCGCCGCCCAGCTGCACGGGAATGGACACGGCCCTGCAAATCTCCCGCACGATGGGCACGTTGACCGAGCCTTCCGGGCCGTCAAACGCGCCGTCCAGATCCACCACATGCAAAAACCGCGCGCCTTCAGACTCCCAGTGCAGCGCCATGCTGACAGGATCCGCAGAAAATACGGTCACGTCGTCGGCGCGCCCCCGGCGCAGGCGCACGGCCTTGCCATCCTTCAAATCGACAGCAGGAAACAGAATCACAGTCCAAACTCCGTAATCATCTTGTCCACACCTTCTCCGGCAAGCTGCCTGGCCGTAATCCACTTGCCGCCACGCTTGAAGAAGGTTCCGGCATGCAGCAGATCGTTCGACAGGCTCTGCTGCTTTTCCCGGAAGACAGACCGGTTGAGCAGTACGCCTTCCTCCACGTCGATGAGATAGAACTGCACGTCCACGGCCGCGCTGCTGACAACTCCGGCAGAGCTGCCTTCCCGTTCGTGCCAGTCAAGAATCTGCGGCACAATCAGGAGATCCACGCCTGCCTTCCGGCCCACTTCAATCCAGTGCTGCAGGGCCGTATTGCGGCCGGCCACACGCGCGGAGGAGGGGTTGACCCCCTGCTCGCCCGGCAGCGGCACGATCTCCCGTGCGCTGTCAGCCTCGGCGCGGACCTTGTCGAGCAGATCCGTGTCAAAATCCAGCATGGCCTGCTCGGAAGCCAGTTCCCTGTTTTCAGGGATGTATCCGGCCAGCAGGTCTGTCGTGCCCATGGGCTGCACCACGCCCACAATGCCCACGCTGACCCCGGCAAGCGGCGCCGAAGGACGCTGGGCCCTG
>CALUZP010000100.1 GCA_944325325.1 uncultured Desulfovibrionaceae bacterium | reverse complement strand
GTATGAAATTCTGGGTGAGTTCGGTGCCGGGCGTGTGATGCTCAAGCCCGCTTCCCGCGGGACAGGGATCATCGCCGGTGGCGCCGTGCGTGCCGTCATGGAAGCTGTGGGCGTGTCCGACGTGCTTGCCAAGGCCATTGGCACGAGCAATCCCCATAACGTGCTGCGCGCGACGATGGACGGCCTTGTCTCTCTGCGCAGCGCGGAAGCCGTGAGCAGCATTCGCGGCAAGAAACTGGAAGCTCCGAGGAAGTAACGCCATGTCCGAGATCACGGTAAAAGTCATTAAGAGCCGTATCGGCTGCACTCCCGCCCAGCGCCGGGTTCTCGACGCTCTGGGGCTGCGCCGTCGTGAAATGGTCAAGACGTTTCCGGATAACCCTGCCGTCCGCGGCATGATCGCCAAGGTTTCGCACCTGGTTGTTGAGGTTACCAAGTAATGAATCTGCATGAAATCTATCCCTTCCCCGAAGAGCGCAAGGGCCGCAAGCGTGTTGGCCGCGGCTCGGGTTCGGGGCTTGGTTGCACAGCCGGCAAGGGGAACAAAGGTCAGAACGCCCGTGCGGGCGGGGGCGTGCGCCCCGGCTTTGAGGGCGGCCAGATGCCTTTGCAGCGTCGCCTGCCTAAGCGCGGGTTCAAGAATTATCTGTTCAAGGTGACCTACAGCGTGATCAACCTGGCGCGCCTGCAGGAAGCCTTTGAAGGCAAAACGGAAATTTCCCTTGAAGACATCTACGCCCGCGGTCTTGCCGCGTACGGGACGCCGGTCAAGGTTCTTGGCGAAGGTGAAGTTTCCGCGGCCCTGAAGGTAGAAGCCCATAAGTTCAGCCGTTCCGCCGTGGAAAAGCTCCAGGCGGCCGGCGGGGAAGCCAAGGAATTGGAATCCGCTGAAGTGGAAGGGTAGGTGACTCGTGGCGTTAGGTGGTGCTGACAAGGTTGCCCGCTCGCCTGAGTTGCGCTCCAAACTGTTATGGACGCTGGGCCTTCTGTGTTGCTACCGGCTGGGGGTGCATATCCCTGTGCCGGGGGTGGACGCGGGGGCCCTCGCCCATTTCTTTGAGAGTGCGGCCGGGACGCTGTTCGGGTTGTTTGACATGTTCTCTGGCGGTGGCTTGAGAAATGTTTCGGTGTTCGCGTTAGGGATCATGCCGTACATTTCCTCATCGATCATCATGCAGCTTTTGCAGGTGGTCAGCCCGGAACTCAAGCGGATGGCCAAGGAAGAGGGGCAGGTTGGCCGGCGCAAGATCACGCAGTATACCCGTTATGGCACGGTGCTCATCACCCTGCTGCAGGGGCTTGGCATTGCCATCGGCCTTGAAGGCATGACCAGCCCGTTGGGAACCCCTGTGGTGATCGACGGTGGCTGGACGTTCCGTCTTGTGACCATGCTGACCCTGACGGCCGGTACGATCTGCATCATGTGGCTTGGCGAGCAGATTACTGAGCGCGGTATCGGCAACGGTATTTCGCTCATCATCTTCTCGGGGATCATCGTGGGCATCCCGCGTGCGTTCATGCATTCGGTTCAGCTGATCCAGGCTGGCGACATGAACGTGTTCATCGCCGGGCTGCTGCTGATCTTCATGCTGGCCGTGACCGTCGGTGTTGTCTTTGTGGAACGTGCCCAGCGGCGCATTCCCATCCAGTACGCCAAGCGGCAGATCGGGCGCAAGGTGTATGGCGGCCAGTCCACGCACCTGCCTCTGCGTGTGAACACGGCGGGCGTCATTCCGCCGATTTTTGCCTCGAGCCTTCTGCTGTTCCCCGCCACCATCGCAAACTTTGCGACGGCGGACTGGCTCAAGCAGGTCTCGGCGTGGTTCTCTCCGTCGACCGTGCTTTACAACATCATTTTCGTTGCCCTGATTTTCTTCTTCTGCTATTTCTATACGGCGATCATTTTTGATACCAAGGACGTATCGGAAAACCTGAAGAAGGGCGGCGGTTTCATCCCCGGGATTCGTCCCGGTGAGAAGACGGCCGAATATCTGGATGGCGTGCTGTCCCGCCTTACGCTGTGGGGCGGCGTGTATATTTCTGTAATTTCAGTGTTGCCGATGTTCCTCATCAGCCAGTTCAACGTGCCGTTCTATTTTGGCGGCACGAGCATCCTCATCATGGTTGGTGTGGCCATGGACTTCATGTCGCAGCTTGAGTCGCATCTCATCTCGCGGCAGTACGAAGGGCTCATGGGCAAGGCGGCAAGGCTGAAGGGACGGGGGTAGGCCTTCCCATGAAGAAGTTCCGCGGCGTCTTCCTTAAAAACGAAAGGGAGATTGGCCTTCTTCGGGAAGCCAACCGGATGGTGGCATGCATTCTGGATGAGCTGGGCAGGCAGGTCCGTCCCGGCCAGCCCACCCTCTATTATGAGGAAATTGTCCAGAAGATGTGCCGCGAGTTTAAAGTCAAACCGTCTTTTGAGGGGCTGTACGGGTATCCGTATGCCCTGTGCTGTGGTCTGAATGATGTCGTCGTCCACGGATTTCCCAACGACGAACCCCTGAAGGAGGGTGATATCATCACCTTTGACGTGGGGGTTGTGTACGAGGGGTTCTATGGTGACGCCGCGCGTACCTTTACCGTCGGGAACGTTGCACCCGAGGCGGAAAGGCTGGTGCGGGTCACGGATGAATGCCTTGCTCTGGCAGTTCCGGAGGCCAGGGCCGGCAACGACCTGTCCGACATTGCGCGGGCAGTGCAGACACACGCGGAAGACGCCGGATATCATGTGGTCAGACGTTTCGTGGGCCATGGAATTGGCTGCCGCCCGCACGAAAAGCCGGAGGTACCCAACTTCATTCCACCGGAAGGTCTGCACCTGCCGCTGAAAGTGGGGATGGTGCTTTGCATTGAACCCATGATCACGGTGGGCACTCCGGAAGTGGACATTATGGAAGATAATTGGACGGCCCGGACGAAAGATCGGAGCCTTGCCGCCCATTGTGAGCACTGCGTCGCCATTTTGCCGCACGGGCCAGAGATTCTGGACCGGATGTAGCGTAAAAGGGCTTGCATTGACAGTTTATCCAAAATGGGCTAA
Source organism: uncultured Desulfovibrionaceae bacterium (assembly GCA_944325325.1). Classification (GTDB taxonomy): domain Bacteria; phylum Desulfobacterota; class Desulfovibrionia; order Desulfovibrionales; family Desulfovibrionaceae; genus Avidesulfovibrio. The sequence goes on along the minus strand of CALUZP010000100.1, from coordinate 2,706 downwards.
TTGTTCCTGTTCGGGGTTTGCTTTGCCGCTTCGCAGGGCGACCCGAATCAAATTCTTGGGAGATGTGTCATGAAAGTCAGACCATCCGTGAAAAAAATCTGCCCGAAGTGCAAGGTCATCCGGCGTCGGGGAGTGTTAAGGGTCATCTGCGAAAACCCCCGGCACAAGCAGCGCCAGGGCTAGCTTCTCAGGAGAAAAACTGTGGCCAGAATAGCTGGTGTTGACCTGCCTCGTGGGAAACGCGCGGATATCGCGCTGACCTACATCTATGGCATTGGCCGTGTAACGGCAATGAAGATCCTTGACGCTTCCGGCATCGACTGGAAGCGTGGCATTGATGATCTTACCGCCGAAGAAGTAAACGAAATCCGTAAGGAAATCGAACAGCACTACAAGGTGGAAGGCGACCTGCGCCGTGAGCTGTCTGCCAATATCAAGCGCCTGATGGATATTGGGTCCTACCGCGGCCTGCGCCATCGCAAGGGCCTGCCCGTGCATGGACAGCGCACCCACACCAACGCCCGCACCCGCAAGGGACCCCGTCGTGGCGCCGTTGGCAAGAAGAAGTAGGAATCTTCCGGCCCGGCCTGTCGCTTTTTTGGCTGCAAAGAGGCGGCAGCCGCGCATTTAACGCTGACTCAACGGACGAAACGCTATGGCTAGAGCAAAACGTGCTGCTAAAAAAAGAGAAAAGAAGAACGTCCCTGTGGGCATTGCTCACATCCAGGCGTCCTTCAACAATACCATCATTACTTTTACCGATACGCGCGGCAATGCCGTAAGCTGGGCTTCCTCCGGGCAGAGCGGCTTCAAGGGCTCGCGCAAGTCCACGCCCTTCGCTGCCCAGGTGGCTGCCGAACAGGCCGCGCGCCGTGCCCAGGACAATGGCATGCGCACAGTGGGCATCTATGTGAAGGGGCCGGGGGCCGGCCGCGAAGCCGCCATGCGCGCCATCAACGCCGCGGGTTTCAAGGTTGCCTTCATTCGTGACATCACGCCTATCCCTCATAACGGTTGCCGCCCGCCCAAGCGGCGTCGCGTCTAATCGCGGCACCACGAGGAGGAAATAGTCTTGGCTAAATACAACGATGCAAAATGTCGTCTGTGTCGTCGGGAAGGCGAAAAGCTCTTTTTGAAGGGTGACCGCTGCTACTCCGACAAGTGCGCCTATGATCGCCGTCCTTACGCTCCCGGCCAGCACGGCAGGGCGCGCAAGAAGCTGTCTGACTACGCAAGCCAGCTGCGCGAAAAGCAGAAGGTCCGCCGCATGTACGGGGTTCTTGAAGATCAGTTCCACAGCTACTACGTCCGCGCCGAAATGGCCAAGGGCGTGACTGGCGCGAACCTGCTGATCCTGCTGGAACGCCGTCTTGATAACGTCGTCTATCGTCTTGGCTTTGCCAACTCGCGCAGCCAGGCCCGGCAGCTTGTGCGTCATGGCGTGTTCACGCTGAACGGGCATAAGGTCAACATCCCTTCGCTGCTTGTGAAGGTTGGTGACGCTGTGGAAGTTCCGGAAAAGCGCCGTACCATTCCGGTGCTTGCCGACGCCCAGCAGGTTGTGGCCCGTCGCGGCTGCCCCTCCTGGCTTGAAATGGATGCTCCCAACTTCAAGGGCCTGGTCAAGGCGCTGCCTCAGCGTGATGACATCCAGTCGCCCATCAGCGAGCACCTCATCGTCGAGCTTTACTCCAAATAAGCGGGGGCATCCATGCTCTTCAATCAAGGCAACAGGCTTATCAACTCGCGGAACTGGGCAAAACTTGTCCGCCCCGAGCAGATTGTATCCGATAGCGACACCGCTACCTCCATGTACGGCAAGTTCATTTGCGAACCGCTGGAACGTGGCTATGGCATCACTATTGGCAACGCTCTGCGCCGGGTTCTGCTTTCCTCGCTTCAGGGTGCCGCTTTTGTCGCTGTGAAGATCGAGGGCGTGCAGCACGAGTTTACGACCATTCCGGGCGTGCTTGAGGATGTGACGGACATCATCCTGAACATCAAGCAGGTGCGTATGGCCATGGATACCGACGAGCCGCAGCGCCTGACTCTGGACGTCTCTCGCAAGGGCGTGGTCACCGCCGCTGACATCGTCGCCAATCAGCATGTGGAAGTGCTCAATCCCGAGCAGTTCATCGCAACGCTTACTGAAGACGTTGAACTGAAGATGGAGTTCGAGGTCCGCATGGGCAAGGGCTATGTCCCGGCTGACATGCACGAGGGGCTCTCGGACGAAATCGGCCTCATCAAGCTGGATGCGAGCTACTCTCCGGTGCGCAAGGTCGCCTATGTGGTCGAGCAGGCCCGTGTGGGCCAGATGACCAACTACGACAAGCTCATTCTCGAAATCTGGACCGACGGCTCCGTGCGTCCTGAAGACGCCCTGGCCTACAGCGCCAAGATCATCAAGGAACAGATTTCGGTGTTTATCAACTTCGACGATGTCATGAGCGGCGAGAGCGGTTCCGGGGGGTCCGGGAACACCGAACTCAACGACAACCTGTTCAAGAGCATTGATGAGCTGGAGCTCTCCGTTCGTGCCACCAATTGTTTGCGGAGCGCCAATATCGCCACGGTGGGCGATCTGGTGCAACGCGCTGAAGCCGATATGCTCAAGACCAAGAACTTCGGCAAGAAATCGCTGGATGAAATCCGGGCCCTGCTCACGCAGATGGGGCTTGATTTCGGCATGAAGATCGACGGTTT
>CALUZP010000099.1 GCA_944325325.1 uncultured Desulfovibrionaceae bacterium | reverse complement strand
AGCTGAAGTGTCCTGCGCGGCTGCAGAGTGACATTGCTCTAGCACGTTTAATGTTCGCCGCCAAGAGGCGGTTTTGCATCCCAGACGGTGTAGGGATGGTGGATAAGCGACGCGTTGCCGTAGCGTGGATCGCCTGTCACCTCCTCACCGATCCAGTCTGGCTTTTCAAAGGGTTCGTCCTCGCGGGACAGTTCGATTTCTGCCACAACAAGACCGGCATTATCGTCGAGGAATTCGTCGACTTCCCAGCAGTGGCCTGCATGCCTGATAGTCGTTCGCCATTTGGTAATGAGGGGCTTCAGTGCCAGTGTGTCAAGCATCACCACTGCATCGGCACGGGGAATAGGGTAATTGAATTCTGTCCGGGTCAGGCCGTGTGTTTCACCCTTGATGGTCAGTACGGCCTTTTCACCTTCAAGGCGTACGCGTACGACTCGTTCCCTGTCTGCTGCCAGGTATCCCTGCCGGAATAACACAGGGACGCCAAGCGTCTTCCAGCGATTGTCCCGCACCAGGAACTTGCGTTCGATTTCCTTGTTGTTTGTCTCGGCTGCAGTCATGAGTGTATTCCTCTGGTTGTAGATCCCCCGTGATCATAGGCGGCACAGGGGCTCTAGGATGGTTTGAGCATGAAGGGCTCTGTTGTGTGTGGGCAGGGTCGGGCTTACGTTTGACGTCCCGAGATCCCGGCTGGTGTCGAAGAGTTTGCCATAGCGTCAGGGAGGCTGTGATTGGGGCTCGGTGACAGGTGGATGTCATAACCTGCCGTGCGGTATTTCTGCTGAATTGTTGGCGTCCCGCGTCTGGATTAACGATATATATGGGTAGACGCGTACGGGCAGGCAGTATCCGTGATGACGATGGTTCGGGAGCAATTATGCTGACTCAATGCTTGATTTCCTTGTTTTGCGTTGCATTCACCAACTGCTGGACTGGTGACGGTTTGGGCGGGTGTTGTCCGTTCTGCCCCGGATATAGCAGGGTATGCAGCGTTTCCAATGCGTCGAGGCTGCGTAGCGTAGGCTGACTGAAAGGATCCGCTGCAACGATGTACAGCCTGTTGTGCCGGACAGCAGGAATGTCCGGAAAACGCCGCCAGAGGGCCTGTGCCTCATGAGCTCTGGCCATGTCAGGAATCAGGATAACATCAGGCCGCAGTGCGATCACCTCTTCAACATTAAGAAGAGGATAAGGAAGCGGGCCGGCAATGGGATTACGGCCGCCTGCGCGGCGGATGAGCTCCCCGCAGAAGGTGTCCGGACCGGCAAACATGGGGGGTAGGGCTTGAACCTGAAGCAGTACCACAGGCCTGTCTGCATCCGGTATAGCACAGACCTGCCTGTCCATGGCCGCCAGGCGTGCACGTACCAGGTCGGCAGCGCGCTCTGCTGCCATTTCGGTACCCAGAGCCCGGCCGAGACTGAGCAGCGTTTCGATGAGCCCTTCAAAGGTGTCCGGGGCAAGCTCAAGGACAGGCACCCCCAGCTGGTGAAGGCGCCGGATTACAGTCCGGGGTGTGCCATCATGAATGGCAAGGCAGAGATCTGGCCTCAGGGCCATGATACGCTCTACATCTGGCCGGGAGTAAGCTCCGACGACCGGCAGTGCCCGTATGGTCTCAGGGGTTTCACTGTGCATTGTCCGGCCAACTAACCTTGCCTTTGCCCCTAAATCACAGGTCAGTTCAGCAAGGCTGGGGGCCAGGGCTACAATCCGTTGTGCCGGAGCTGCAATTGAAATCAGGGGCTGGCAAAGCAGCAGAAAGAGAAAAACAGGGACAAGGAAACGCATGTGGCAACGATGCCAGAGCGCCTTGTAAAGTCAAGCAGAAGCCTTTGCCGGCATAGCGACGGAGAGGCAGCTGGATCTGCTGATGCCTGGATGTTTCATATTGCACCAGGTGCAGGCGTTGGCTGGAGCCGATGAAGGCGGTATGGCCAGGCCGGCCAGAATGAAATGCAGGTTGTCTTTTCAGTAAAGATGTCCGGCAACGCTTGGGAGATGACAGCATCTTGATAATCAGACGGGCAGATGTGTAACAACCGCTGTGAGTGGAAAGAATGTATCGCATTTCAGCGTACTGAACGTGTTACATGCTGTTCTTGCAGCAGTCTGGCGGATGCAACCGGCTGCTTATCCCTCTGCATTGTGTATTATGAAAGAATATCTCACTAGTGAACGAGGCTCGTTCTATACCTGAAGGTGTGTAAACAGGTATCTCTTGATGGTTGGGAATGGTGCAGCAGCACTAGAGCATTTTGCCATTGAAAAAGGCAAAACGCGAGGCGGCAGTACAGCCGCCCGGCCAAAACTGAGCGGAAAACCGTGGTGTTGCGCGAAACGACAGGCCGTATGGTGTGAAACGCGAAGCGTTTCACGCTAAAAAGGCACTATAGTCCGCTGGTGTCCAAACTGGCAGGTCCTGGATGGAGCAGTGGTCATTTCTGCAGATTACAGGTGTACGCGAGGCAGGTGTTACACGTCGGGCTGCGGTGGCTACACTATGGCAGCGTAGCCGGAAGGCCTGGTGCATACCGCTGGCAGAGGGAAAAGGCATCAAACCGACGCTGCCAGGAGGGGGGCGATGCAGAAGCTGATACGATGGCCGTGGCGTGCGGGCATTACCCGGAGCAATCAGGCAAGCAGGGTGAAAAAAAGCAGGAACCGCCGGAGATACTGGCGGTTCCTGCCAAAAACAGAAGACGGTGTTCCGGAGCCATGCCGCAGGTGCGCGGAGAGAGTGCTTAACGCCTCTTGCGGCCTGGTCCGGCAATTTGGTCAGGCCTGTTGTTCTTCCGGATCATCGGGCATAGTGTGACCGCGCTTAAAGAAGAGCACAGTAATTGCGCAGGCGGCAATCAGGCCAATGATTGTGGAGGGGGTCATGGAGAGGTTGAGACCGATTGGGGCGTTGCAAATGAAGGCGACAACCACCACAGTCATGAAAAATGCCGGCAGGGTAGTGACCCAATGGAACCGATTGCGCCGGTGGAGATAGACCGAGCAGGCCCACAGGCAGACGCAGGCCATAGTCTGGTTAGCCCAGCCGAAATAGCGCCAGATGGCGTTGAAGTCGATAAAGGTCAGGGCAATGCCTACAACAAAGAGCGGCAGAGCCAGCTTGATGCGGCTGAAGATTTTTTCCTGACTCATCTTGAAGCGGTCAGCCAGCAGCATGCGCGCGCTGCGGAAGGCGGTGTCTCCGGTTGAAATAGGCAGAACCACGACGCCGAGGATAGCCAGGATGCCACCAACGGAACCCAGCAGCGAAATGGAAATATCCTTGACCACAACTGGCGCAGGACCGGCAGCAGCGAGGGCTTCGGGCGATTCGTAGAATGACAGGCCAAGGGTTACCCAGATCAGGCCGATGACACCTTCGGCAATCATGGCTCCGTAGAAGAACTTACGGCCCTGCTTTTCATTGACCATGCAGCGGGCCATCATGGGCGACTGTGTAGCGTGAAAACCGCTGATGGCGCCGCAGGCAATGACGATGAACAGGCCGGGCCAGATGGGCAGGCCGTCAGGATGCGTACTGGCAAAGAAGCTCTGCAGATCGACGTGCGGCAGAATCGGCATGCCGGTAAAGAGCATGGCACCAATGAGACCAAAGGCCATGAACAGCAGCAGTACGGCGAAGAAGGGATAAATGCGGCCGATAATCATGTCGATGGGCAGAATGGTGGCGCAGATATAGTAGATAAAGATGATGGCCGACCAGACGCCCAGAGGAATATCCGTCATGCTGGTCAGCAGGGCTGCAGGGCCAGTCACGAAGACGGCGCCGACCAGAATAAGGAAAAGGATGGTGTATCCTTCCATGAAGCTGCGGATTCCCTTGCCGAGGTTGCGCCCGATTACTTCAGGATAGGAGGCGCCGCCATAGCGCAGGGAAATCATACCTGCAATGAAGTCATGGACGGCCCCGGCAAAAATGCAGCCAAAGACGACCCAGAGCAGCGCGGCAGGTCCGTAGAGCGCTCCGACGATGGGGCCGAATACCGGGCCGAGCCCAGCGATATTCAGCAGTTGGATAAAGAAAATTTTCCAGCCCGGCAGGACAACATAATCCATGCCATCGGCCTTGGTGCTCACAGGCGTAAGCCGTTTGGGGTCGATTTTAAAAACCTTTTCCACAAAGGTGCCATAGACGGCATAGCCCAAGACAAGCAAGGCCAGGCATGCAAAAAAGTAGAGCGTTCCTGACATGATAGTGTTCCTTGTAAAGTGAACGTATGACAAAGTCCTTCTGACGTCTGGCGTACCCAGCCTGAGGGGTTACACCAGTCTGGCCACGTTGGCCATGCGATCCCCCGGGAGCAGCTGGACCGGCGGAATATCGATGAGCGTGAGCGCCCCTACAGTGCCGGCTGCCCGGATGCGGACGGCGGCTCTTGCGCAGGAAACCATGATCTGGGCAGTCAGGGCAGGGTTGTTGATGCGCATGTCAAACTGAAGATGCTGATTGGAGGTCAGCCCTGAAGCGCCAACGCGTTCCAGCAGCACACCGTGGGAAGCGTCTGCCACAAAGGGCAGCTGCTCTTTGGTCACGGCACGCACGTCAAGGGGATCGTGGGCAAAATAGGGATCAGCCTTGATGGTCGCTGTGACATTTTCCAGCGTAGCGCCCTCCTCCAGCACAACGTAAACCAGGCGTGAATGCCTTCCCCCGCCGAGGGGAATGGTGATGGAAGTGGCGTCTGCCACACCAGGCAGTGCCCGGGCGGCCACAGAGTGTCCCATGGAGCGGCCACGTCCAAAGTTGGTGAAGGATGTACCGGCAGGAACCATAGCTTCAAACAGCGCACGCAACACCGAGTCGGTGCCTGGATCCCAGCCGGCGGCGGTGATGGCTACGGTCTGGCCTTCTCTTGCAGCGCTGTCAAGCGTACCTACAACTTCAGTCATTCTGTCATGGATGTCAAAGCTGTCGACGGTGCAAAAACCCTGGCGCAGCAGAGCTGGGGCCATTTCAGGCACACTGCGGGAAGGGCCGCAGATGAGCACCACGTCAGGGCGTCCGGCCTTGGCTGTCAGATCATCAATCGAGGCGAAGTCAGGCACACCGCGCAGTCCCAGGGTGTCTGTCCCCAGTGAGGCCTTGCGGCGAATGACTCCGAGGCACCGGCAATCAGGCGCGGTTTCCAACGCTTCGATTGCGTAGCGGCCGATATTTCCCAGACCGGCAACGGCAACAGTAATGGCCATGACAACATACTCCTTTTTTGAAAATAATGCGCGTTGTGTGTTTTCAGGGGAAAACGCTCCTGCAGCACGTTATCGAAAGAAAACGTGAGAGGGAACAGGAATAATCCTCAACAGGACGTTATCCAGCCGGAAACGCGATAGGCGCCCGCTACGGCACGGCAGGCCTGGTAGGCCGGCAGTGTCGGGTGCGCAGGCAGGAAAGAAACAACCGGAAAGCCGGACGGATGAGCGGAGCCGCCACAGGACTGGGCTGGCATTATGCCTGAACACAAGGGGCGCAACCTGGCGTCACACGTTGCAAAAGCGGTGCCACCACGGATTCATAGGAAGTTCCGGAAGGTTATATACCAGTCGTTAGAGAGGCGTCAACGAAAAAACTGGCTTTCCAACCCGTGGCAAAGTTGAGTCTCACAGCCCTATGATGCCTCGGGGCGAGGAGGGGCAGAGCAAGGTATCTCTTCAGAAGCAGTATGGTTTCGGCAGCGGTTCTTTTACAGAAAAATAACTTTGCCGCCATGGTCTTGCAGCTGTGCCGTCAGAACAATCTGAGCAGACAGGCAACATGAGGACAATCTCTTGAGACGCGCAGCGTGGACAAAAGGCATTTTGGTGCACAGAGGCGATGGCCTCATTGCAATAACTTCCCCCATGCATGTGGCACGATAGCGCTGGTAGTCACGCCTGCATGGCTCCGTCGTGTCATTGTGATGAGGCTTGTCCGTGCGGATGTGGAAGCGGGCCGCAAGCACGACGGTGCCGGGGACAAGTATGGCAATCAGCATGCTGTCAGATGCCGGAATGAACCTTCATGCTCGAGCAAGGAACAGCAGCAAGGAAGAAAACATCTGTTACAGTGACTTGCTCATGCCGAATGTCCATGTTCCGTGCGCGCTGACTTCCGGGCGCGGAAACGTGCCGTCGTTGCTGCATCCTGCCAGCAGCATTGCTGCCAGCAGCATCATGACGGCCGGGATCAGTCGGATGGCTTGTCGGCTCACTCCATGCCCCCTTCTGATGGCATGGCCGCCGGATCGAGATCCTCAAAAGCGGTATACTGCCCGAGAAAGGCCAGAGGAACCGTTCCAATGGGGCCATTGCGCTGTTTGCCGATGATGATTTCGGCCAGGCCGGCAGCTGGATTATCCGGTTTTTTATTGTAGACCTCGTCACGATAGATGAACATGATAACGTCGGCGTCCTGCTCGATGGCGCCAGATTCGCGCAGGTCAGAAAGCAGCGGGCGCTTGTCACCGCGTTCTTCAAGTTTGCGGTTAAGCTGGGACAGGGCAATGACAGGGATGTTCATTTCTTTTGCCAGCGCCTTGAGGGAACGGGAAATTTCCGAAATTTCCTGTTCGCGGGAGTCGGTGCGGCGTGCGCCGCGCATCAGCTGGAGGTAATCGACCACGACAAGGCCAACGCCTGATTCCGCCTTGAGACGGCGGGTTCTGGCTCTGAGCTCAATCGGTGTGAGGGCAGGTGTGTCGTCGATGAAAATAGGGGCTTGCTTTAGCACGTCGGCTGCGTCGCACAAACGCGCCCATTCATCGTCATCGATAAATCCACGACGCAGGTGCGTAAGATCAACTTTGGCCCAGGAGCCAAGCATGCGGGTCATCAGCTGTTCCGTAGACATTTCCAGCGAGAAGACGGCTACAGGCACGTTGTCCTGCACGGCTGCACGCATCGCCATGTTCAGGGCAAAGGCTGTCTTGCCCATGGAGGGGCGTGCAGCGATGATGATCAAATCTGAGGGTTGGAGTCCTGCGGTGATGCTGTCCAGACGAGTATAGCCGGTTGTCACGCCCGTGATGGCACTTTTGTCGGTCATCCGTGCTTCCAGCTGGATGAAAACCTTGTCCACAAGCGTGCTGGCGTTTTGAAACTGCTGCCCTGAAGTCCGGTCGGCAATAGCAAAGACTGCTTGTTCCGATTCGTCAAGAAGCGAACTGACATTGACGCCGCCTTCGAAGCACTTGCTGATAATGCCGGAGCAAGTGTTGATGAGCGAGCGCTGCATAGCCTTGTCGCGGACAATGGTCGCATAATATTCGGCGTTGGCGCCACTGACCACGGCGTTGGCCAGTTCTGCAAGATAGACCGATCCTCCTACAGCCTCAAGCTGCCCCCTGTCGCGCAGGTACGAAGCCACAGAGACGAGGTCAATGGGAGCATTAAGCCTCGAAAGTTCACTGAAGGCTGTATACAGGGTGACGTGGGCCGGTGCATAGAAATCATTGGCAGAAAGAATATCAACCAGTGTGTTGAAGATTTCGTTGCGCAGCAGGACTCCACCAAGGACAGCCTGCTCGGCTTCAAGATCATGGGGCGGAACCCGCCGGAGCAGATCTTCAGTGGCCTTGTCTGAAGGGGCGGCCGCGCGCGGCGCTGGAACGGAGGTGCCGGTCATGACGAAGCTCCTGAACAAGAGGGGGCGCGCCGTGGACCTGGAGGCTGTGCCTTATCAGAACCGGAAGAGGATTCCGGAGGCAGCACAGCGGCGCGGTGCGGTCCTGAGCCGGCCGCAGGGTAAGAAAAAGCCGCCTTTGTCGGCAAGACCGGAGCAAAGGCGGCAGAAGGGAAAACTAGGCTGAAGGCTGTTCCGTGGCGTCGGCTTCAGCAGCCGTTTCCGCTTCGGCAGCTTCTTCGGCTTCCGGATGATACTTGTCTTCAGAAACGACCTTAACGGTCAGCGTGGCCACCACGTCAGCATGCAGGCGGATGCGCACCGGATGCTCACCAAGGGTACGGATGGCATGATCGAAAAGGATACGGCGACGGTCGACTTCCATGCCCTTTTCAAGCAGCGCATCACCAATGATATGGCTGGTCACCGACCCGTACAGTTTGTCGTTATCACCCACACGCATGGGGATCACCAGCGTGATGCCGTCAAGTTTGGCGAACAGCGCGTCAGCTTCGGCACGCAGGGCGTCCATGCGGGCCTGGAGCTTACGGCGTTCCAGCTCAAACACCTTGATGTTACCCGGGGTGGCGACCATAGCCAGACCCTGGGGCAACAGATAGTTACGGCCATAACCGGGACGGACGGTGACTACGTCACCAAGACGACCCAGATTTTCCACATCGGCGCGAAGAATGATTTTCATGCCGGCCTCCTAGATCGTGCTTTTTTTCTTCACGTCGCTGGAATGGGCGGCCGTGTAGAACAGCAGGGCCATCTGGCGGGCACGCTTGATTTCAACAGACAGGCGACGCTGGTGTTCGGCGCAGGTGCCGGTGATGCGGCGGGCGATGATCTTGCCGCGTTCGGTCACATATTCGCGCAGGATGTCGGGACGCTTGTAATCCAGAGGCAGAGTCTTGTCCGCACAGAAGCGGCAGAACTTGCGCCGGGGAGCAAACTTTTTCTTGACGAAAGCCATTACGCGACCTCCTTGGCAACTTCGGGCTCTTCTTCCAGTTTCACAGTGATGAACTTGAACACGCCGTCGTTAATACGGATGTTGCGTTCCAGTTCGGCCACGGTGTCGCCAGGGGCCACATATTCAAGACGCACATAGTAACCGCGCATCTGCTTTTTCACGGGGTAAGCAAGATCACGCATGCCCCAATGGTCGGTCGTCACAATCTGGCCCTGTTCGCGCTCAATGACGCCGGCAAGGGAGGCGAGCAGCTCATCGCGAGCGTCGGCCGCCAGCTCCGGAGAGATGAGCAGCAGGGTTTCAAACTTACGCATGGATTCCTCCTTACGGACTATGGCCCGCGCGCACTATACGGCGGGCAAGGGTGAAAGACGCTGTGTACTCCAATCGTTCGTCGCTGTCAACAATGTTGCAGGGACGGTGTACAAAAAGGCTGCGCTACATGCGGACCTGTCGCCTTATTTTTTTAGGGATCTCTGCACGCTTCGATCGTCCTTCGGCACAGACTCGATCTCTTCGCATGGACAACGTCGGGCGCACGCACCAGAGAATGGCGTAAACGCAAGCGCTGTGCCGCCAGCGATACGGAGCCAGAACGGGAAACCCCCGGGCGGCAAGCCTCGACACCTTTGACAGGCGGCTGAAACCGGTGACGTTTGCGTTGTTGTCTGGTAGGTTCCCTTCGTGCAGGAAGACCCCGGACCACTGGCCGCACCCAGAGGAACTACGCGGCAGGTGGAGTGGTGTCAGGCGACCCGTTTGCCGGCTGGAGGCGTTCGGCCTGTTCCGGCAGCAGAATGGGAATGTCGTCTTTGATGGGATAGAGCAGGCCGCAGGCCGGACAAATCAGGGCCGGGCGCGCTTCGTCAACATGAAGGTCGCCGTGGCAAAGAGGGCAGGCCAGCAGTTCGAGCAATTCGGGCGTGATGGGCATGATGAAGACTCCATAGCGGCGACCAGCGCCGCGCATGTGCTGAAAATCGGCGGCCGACAGCCGCCCTGACAGCATATTGCCCGTAACATACACGGATACCGGCGCGGACGCAACGCGCGCCTGCACGACAGATTAAAAACGCTTGAGGTGCCCCGGAGGGCAGACGGTACCCCCTTTGTTAAAGAGGGGGCCTTTCCCCAGCTCTCCATCCTCTTTCCTGCAACGCTGTGCATGCAGGGGATGATGCTTTGCATGGAATGAGGCCGACATTGAAACATACGGTATGATGGTGACGACCATGCTGATCAGAAGGGCTAATAAACGCGATATTGATCGTTGGATGGAGCTTGTGGACAAGGTGCGGGCACAGTTCCCGGGTCTTGAAACACCTGTAGCTCTGGAAAAGCATAGGCGCGTGGTGCTGGGATACATGGCTCGGCAGGCTGCGCTGTGCGCGGAAGAGACCGGAGAATTTGTCGGGGCGCTGTTGTTTGACAGAGAGGACAGCACGTTGTGCTTTCTGGCCGTGGATCCGACCTGCCGCCGGCGAGGTGTGGCCACCAGGCTGGTGCGTCAGATGCTGTCTTTGCTGGATGCAGACCGGGATGTGCTAGTGACTACCTATTGTGACGGTGTGCCGGAAGGTGCGGCTGCAAGAGCGTTTTATAAATGGCTGGGTTTTGTCGAGGGACGGCTGACGGAAGCCTTTGGCAGCCCTGTGCAGGAGTTTGTGCTGCCCGCGCGGACAAAGAAAGGCGGCGACTTGGCAGACTGAGCGGTGCCACGTTGTGCGGCTGCAAGCAAAGACTGTGCAACGCCCTTTGTCTGCATGCTCCTCGTCCTCAAATAAAGGGATTTAGGAAGCGGATGGGAATACGGGGCTGGGGGAAAGAGGACGCCCTTTTGCCAGCCAAAGGATTCTCTCCTGTCTTCCGTTTGCTGTTCGGGGCATGTCTCCTGTTTGACGACTGGTCCTAGCGGGGAGTATACATAGCGCTTTCGCTGAGGAGCAGGTGTC
>CALUZP010000098.1 GCA_944325325.1 uncultured Desulfovibrionaceae bacterium | reverse complement strand
GCCTTCCCGTCCATCGCTCCCGTCCGCCAAAACGCTTTTCCACGTTCTGGCAGTACACTGCGGGCACATGCCTGCAGCGCCTGCACACGACACGCACACACGGCGCCAGCCCCCCTTCAGGGACAGAAAGGCGGCATGCAGGCATGTCGGACCAGGCCACTGACGCGCCCTGCTCTCACGAAAAAAATTTTAGGAAGGTGGATGGGGGGAGCGGGGGGAAGGAGGACAGCCCTTTTATCAAAAGGGTGGCCTTCTTCCCCCCGGATGCAACGCCTTGCGCTGCGAAAGAGAATCAGCCGTTCAGGCCGCGGCGTTCACGGACAATCGCTTCGACAATGCCCTGCAGGCGGGGCACAACATCCTGAGGAAGTGAGACTTCGCCCATGAGGTAGTCTCTGCCAAGGAAGGTATATTTCTGCGTTCCGAGACGATGGTAGGGCAGCATTTCGTAGCCCACCTGCGGATAGGGAGCGATGAGCTCGGCAATGGCCTTGGCTGTTTCTTCGTCGTCATTGAAGCCGGGGATGACAGGCGTCCGGCACAGGACGTGCAGATCCGGAAATTCCGTAACCAGGCGGTGGAAGTTCTCAAGGATGCGCTCGTTGCCGCCGCCGGTCCACTCCTTGTGCTTGGCACTGTCGATGTGCTTGATGTCAAACAGCACGTTGTTCAGCAGCGGTGCGGCCTCTGCCAGGGTTTCCCACGGCACGTTGCCGCAGGTTTCGATAGCAAGTTTGATGCGGCGGCGCTTGGCCTCACGCAGGAGAGCCAGAGCGAAGTCATGCTGGAACAGGGGTTCTCCACCGGACAGCGTCATGCCGCCGCCAGAGCGGGAATAAAAAATGGCATCCTGTTCGACCACACGCAGCACTTCTTCCACGGTCTTGGTTTCGCCGTAGATGATCAGCCCCTTGGACGGACAGGCGTGGGCGCAGTCCATGGTGTCGCAATCACGGCAGAACGTGCGATCAATGGCAATCTTGCCGTCAGGCGCTTCGGTAATGGCGCCTTTGGTGCATACTTCCACGCAGCGCACGCATTTGGAAAGCCCGAGGCAGCGGCCTTCATTGTAGGCAAGCTGGGGCTGCGGTTTCTGGGATTCGGGATTACTGCACCACCGACAGGCCAGCGTACAGCCGTTCAGGAACACGATTGTGCGGATGCCTGGGCCGTCATGTACGGAATATTTCTGGATATTGAAGACCGTACCCGTTGTTTTTCTGTCTTGCAGCGAACTCATGCCGCACTCCTGTTTCCTGGAAAATGCTGAAAGGTGAAAAACGACATCCGCGCCTTGCGGGGAATCTCCGCCTGCACGGCAATCTCTGCGACACTGCCGGGTATTTTCCGGCAATATAAAAAAAGCGGCAGGCGCTCTTTCTGCCGCTCGCCGCCATTCCCTCCGGCAAAGCCGGCAAAGGGACTGCGGAGCTGCACCGCGCCCGGAGCATCTCCGGGGCGATGCAGGAATGGTTCGTCTGAAACTAGACGATACGGAAGTTGTTGACCACACAGCAGCGACGCAGGCGCACAAAGCTGCGCGCGCAGGTCACGCCTTCACCGGTGGGGGTGGAGATGGTCATGGTGGTCCAGCCTTCGCCGCCAGCGCCCAGTGCGGCGATGTGCGGACCGTTCTTCACGAACAGGCTGGTATTCATCAGACGGGCCATCTTATCCATATGGTCGATATGGCGCGAGTGCATGCCAGCGGTGTGCGACAGGCCCCGTTCGAGGATCAGCGCCCAGTTGATGGCTTCGTCGACATCGTGTGCGCGCAGCAGCGGCAGCACAGGCATCATCTGTTCGGTGCGGGCAAAGACATGGTCGATGTCGCGGCCCACATCAACGAGCAGCATCCGGCAGGAATCCGGCACGGAGATGCCCGCGGCCTTGGCGATGACGGCGGCGTCACGGCCGACCCACTTGGGATTGGCGGACGGCTTCGGGCCGGGGTAGTTACGCAGCACGATACGTGCGATGGCATCAGCCTGTTCGAGGGAGATTTCCACAGCACCAAGGGCCTTCAGTTCCTGCTTCAGGCTGTCGGCGATGCACTCCACAGCGATGATTTCTTTTTCGTCCGCGCAGATGATGTTGTTATCAAACGTGGCACCGGTATAAATGCTGACGGCGGCGCGCTTGATGTCGGCGGTTTCGTCGACCACAACCGGCGGGTTACCGGCGCCGGCGGCGATGAGGCGCATGGTGGCGTGCTTGCGGGCGGCTTCAACCACGGCTTCACCACCGGTCACGACCAGCAGCTTGACGCGGGGATGGCTGAACAGCTGCTGAGCGACTTCAATGGTCGGTTCCTTCACGGCCACAAGCAGGTTTTCGATGCCGGTTGCGGCAACGATGGCCTGGTTGAGCAGCTGGATAGCTTTCTGCGAGGTCCGCTTTGCGCCGGGATGGGGCGCGAACACAATCGCGTTGCCACCAGCGATCATGCTGATGGAGTTGTTGATGACCGTGGCGGCCGGGTTGGTGGACGGCGTCACCGAGGCAATGACGCCCCACGGGGCGTTTTCAATAAGGGTAAGGCCAAGGTCGCCCGTGATGGCCATGGGCGCAAGGCATTCCGTACCAGGGGTGCGTTCGGCTTCAAGCACGTTCTTGGTGATCTTGTCAGCCACACGGCCCATGCCGGTTTCCTCAACAGCCATGCGGGCCAGCATTTCAGCATGCTGCACGCCGGCGGCACGGATGGCGGCAATCACCTTTTCGCGCATGGCGATGGTGTTCACCTTCGGGTAGGCGGCTTCAGCCGCGCTCACCGCATCCTCAAGATGATCGAAGAGGCCGAAATCGCCCCCGCTCGCTGCACAGGGCGCCGCAGCGCTCCCCTGCAGACGGCTCAGCACTTCCGAGACGATCCGCTCGACTTCCTGCTGACCAATGCTCATGATGACTCCTCAAAAAGGCGGCTGATGGACTTCAGCCGTTTTTGTAACAGCAAACCGCTCCGCGCCGGGCGAGGCAGAACCTCATCCGTTGTTCTTGCGATACACCGCGGTAGCGCCGGCGTTGACGTGATCCACAATGCCCACGATAGCCAGATCTATGGGCGGTTCCTGGCCAATGGCAAAGCGTGCGGAACTGCCGCGCGACACAATTACCCATTCGCCATCGCCTGCACCGATAGGATCCACCGCGACCTCACGCCGCCCGGTAGACTCACCCTTTGCATCGAGCAAGTCGACCCACAGCAGCGAATTGTGCGGCATTCCCGGACAGCGCACTGTCGAAACGACCTGGCCCACAATCCTGCCTAATTCCATAAAGCATTCCTTTCAAGCACGTCATGGCTCCGCCGTGCAACCGCTCAGGTCACGTCCGGAAGGAACCCTGCCCTGTTCAAAACCTGGAAAATTTCCCGGGGAGATCAGGCCTCCCCGGAGACACTTGTTCCCGAACAATTACTTGCGGGACAGCGGAAACACGGTTTCCAGGTCCGCATGGGGACGAGGAATGACGTGCACGGCCACCAGGTCGCCGCCCACGCGCTGCACAGCGGCGGCGCCGGCATCGGTAGCAGCTTTGCACGCGGCCACGTCGCCACGCACGAGCGCGGTCACATAGCCACCGCCGATCTGCTCGTAAGAAACGAGCTGCACGCGAGTCGCCTTGACCATGGCATCCGCCGCTTCAATAAGGCCAACCAAACCCTTGGTTTCGATCATGCCGAGAGCATCCATTGTGGACTCCTTTTCAAAGTATAGATGTTATTGGTGCTTCCTCGTGCGCTCCAGCCCCAGACCGACAACGGCCACCTGGAACATGTCGTCTGCGCTGCAGCCACGGGAAAGGTCATGCCATCCGCCAGCAAAGCCCTGCAGCATCGGCCCGAAGGCCGTGTAGCCGCCAAGGCGTTGTGCTATCTTGTATGCGATGTTCCCGGCTTCAAGCGAAGGGAACACCAGAATATTGCTCCGACCCTGAAGCGGGCTGTCGGGAGCCTTCAGTTTGGCGACCACCGGAACCAGGGCCGCATCGACCTGAAGCTCCCCATCCACCAGCAGATCGGGATAGCGCTTCTTGATAAGCGCGAGGGCCTCGCGCATTTTGTCAACCCGCGGGTGCTCGGCGCTCCCCTTGGTCGAGAACGACAAGAGCGCTACACGGGGTTCCATATTCATAAGGCCGCGCAGCATCGACGACGCCGAACCGACGATGTCAACCAGCTGCTCAGGCGTGGGATCAGGGATGACCCCGGCGTCGGTGAACACATAAAAGCTCTTGCAATCCGGCGCAATGATGAAGAAGAAGGATGAAACCGTCTTCACCCCGGGAGCTGTGCCGATAAAACGCAGCCCCGCGCGGATCATGTTGGCCGTGGAGGCAAGGTTGCCGCCGACGCCCACTTCGACTTCGCCGCGGCGGACCATCAGCGCCCCTGCCGCAAGCGAGGAGGAAACGGCCTTGCGGGCCTCCTCCTCGGTAACGGGCTTGCCCTTTTTCTGTTGTATCGCCATGTAGTCCGCCATATTGCGCTCGATAAGCGCAGGCGCCCCGGGATCCACGACACGAATCATGGCTCCCGTTTCGCCCACTTCGCGCAGCTTCTGCTGCACGATCCATGGACGGCCCAGCACAACGGGCGACAGCAAGTTTTCCCGTACAAGCCTTGCGGCGGCCGCCACAGCCCGGGTATCCTCGCCATCAGGGAAGACAACCGAACCCTTTCGTTCGCGGCAAATTTCCAAGCACCGTTCAAAAACGCACATGCGACCGCACTCCTGATCATGCCCGCTTCCTTACGGAAGCCCCGGGCGCTACTTGCTGGTAACCCTGGTAATGTCCTTGCCCTGTTCGGCCAGCGCAGTCAGGCACATCAGCACATACACGGCCGTGCTCAGACGGTTGCACGATTCCATGAGGTCTTCACGATCGCCCATTTTGGCAAGGGTCACTTCCACTTCGCGCACCTGGGCGCGCAGCCAGTTCAGGAATGCCACGTTGGCGCCAAGGGAGGCATCGGGCACAATATGCCCCTGTCCGAGGTACTTCTGCGGATCAAGCGCCACAGCATGCAGCATGTCGCAGCTCATCCCGCAGACAGTCACCGCAGGCATGGCTTCACCGGAAATCTCAGAAGCGAGCAGCTGCCAGATCCAGTTCTTGATGTCGTTCAGGCCGGCCTTGAGCATGACAGGCAGGCGGTTCTTCAGATCAAACTGGGTCTGCACAACCACGGTGGCGGCAATCAGCGTGTCCAGCCGGCCACGCAGCTCAATGCGCGGATGCGACTTCTGCACCTGGGTGTTGGCGTCCAGATAGGTCCTGCCGGCGCAGGGCTTGCAGCAGCAGGCCGCCGCAGGCGCCGCAGCAGGCTTTTCAGGCTCAGCGGCCACAGGCGTGCCGGGAACCGGAATCGAGGACGCCGGCTCAAAGGTAATGGGATGCGGCTCGCCTTCTACCGCCGTATAGTTGTTGGCGCGCAGGAATTCCGCTGCCGCCGGGGTCAGCCGCTCGCCGGGAGCAAGCCGGCAGTTGCCGCCGCACTGTTCCGCGCGCTGTTTTGCTTCTTCTTCCGTAATGTATTGCATCAAATCCTCTCCCTTGGGAAAAAGGGGTAACTAGCCCCGGACGGCCGGAGCCACCGCCGCATACCGGACACGGCCCTGCGCCTCAAAGGTCACCTGAGCGCCCTTGTCAAAGGCAAGCACATCGCCGGGACCGGCGGTCATCGCCTGCCCGTCGACCCGGACGGTCAGTTCGCCCTCAAGCACAACCAGGGCTTCAGAACGGGCAAACGTCCAGGGGAACGCACCGCGCTCCCATTCGACATAGCCCACGGCCGGCATGTCCGACGCACCCTCAGGCGCGATCACTTCCATCATGCCGACCCCGGTATTGCTCGGGGAAAGCGGCAGTGCGCGGCTGTTGACGCGGGCGGCCGAAGCGGTTTTCTGCAACCAGGCCGCGCCGGCCTGAGGAGCCACGCCAGCGGCCTGAGCCGTCGCCTGGCTGGCGGCCTTGATGCAGCGGACACAGCTGCCTCCGCAGCCGGGTCCCTGCTCGGTCAGGGCCTTGCGGATCATACCGTCAATGACGGCCGGATCCGTTCCGGCAGGCACTCGAGCGAGCACCTGTTCTCTTACTGCACTAAAGATATCATCGGTATTCAGATCGATCGTCGACTTGGCGGAGCAGCCGGCAGGCTGCTGGGCCGGCGCAGCCTGATGGGCCGGCGCAGCCTGATGGGACGGCGCACCGGCAGGGACGGCCGGCTGAATCACAAAGGGAAGTCCAAACGAAGACGCCTGAACAAGAGGTTGATTTTCTTGCATACCAGGAACCTGCTGCTGAGAAGATTGCTCGGGAGCGCAAGCTGCTTTCCCGAGGTTCTGGGCCTGTTCTGCCAATGTCAGAAACGCCTGACCGAGCTGCCGGAGCTGCTCGGCCCCAAGGCCCGCCACAAGCGCGCTGGCAAGGGCAAGCATGGGGTTGGACGCTGACATTGCCGGCCGGGCCGGCTGACTGGCGGCAGAAACCGCAAACTCCGGCTGACTGGCCGCAACGGGTGCCGGCATGGATGCCTGAATGACCGGCTGGCCAGCGGCGGCAGAAGCCGCCGGTATAGACGGGCCGGGCACAAAGGCCGCCGGCATGGGTGCCTGAACGAACGGCTGACCTGCGGCGGCCGGGGCCGCCAGTACGGGCGAACCGGACGCAACGGCCGCCGGCATGGTCGCCGGCGGCACCGGCGCAGCCATCATGACGCCGGCCGCCTTGAACGGGTCAACAGCAGGGGCTGCTGGCGCGTTCGCCAGTTCCGGCCTGTGCGCCGGCGGCAGTGTCGTCAGCGGAACCGAAGCCCAGACAGGGATGGAACCGCCAAACCGGGCCGCCCCCTGACGAGGGCTTGCCGCTGCCGGGGCGGTCGCTCCAGAGGCCTCCCCCGACGCAGCGCCAGGCGCCAGAACAATGCCCAGCCGCGCTGCGTCGTCGCGTGCCTGCCATGTCACAATGGCGCCAGGCTGCACACCAATCTGCGCCAGGCCCATTGCATGCGCCTGCCGGACGGTTTCAGCCGTGATAAGTTGCCGCTGTGCCATGCTGCCTTTCCTCAAACAAAACGATCAGACTACTTTTTCCTGACAGTCTTCGGGGCTGCCTTTTCCGCCGCGGACAGCGCAGCGGCCTCAGCCGCCTCTTCCGCCGCATACGCGGCAGCCGCCGCGGCCCGGCGGGCCTTCATGGCCGCCTTGCGGGCAGCCTTCTTTGCGCCGATGTCGTTGAGCATCGCCGTCAGGGTTTCCTCAGGATCGGCAGGGCTCGGGATGACGTTGGCACAGATCAGCGCGTTGCCGCTGCGGGCCAGTTCAGCGCCCACATCGACAGCGGCCTTGCACGAGGCCACGTCTCCCTTGCAGATGACGCACACCCGCAGGCCATCCACCTTGTGAGCCTTGATCACGGTGACTTCCGCAGCCTTCGCCATGGCGTCGGCCACTTCAATGGCCATGACAAGGCCGGCGGTTTCAACAAAACCAAGAGAAATCTGTTCGGACACGGAAATACTCCTTGGGTGGCCAGGTTACGAAATCTGCTCAAACACGGTTTCGTGCGGGCTCGGGATGACCACGGTCCCCACAAGCAGCCCGTGCTCGGCAGCCTTGGCCGAACCGGCCTGCACCGCCGCTTCCACAGCGGCCACGTCGCCGCCGATCAGGGCATAGCCCTTGCCACCCAGGCCAAGCGCCGTGCGTACATCCAGCAGCTGCACATCAGAAGCCTTCACCGCGGCATCGGCAGCTTCCACGATGGCGGCCGCAGAAAAGGTTTCGATGACCCCCAACGCTTCGCGCTGATTCAGCATGCCGCCGCCGGACAGCGCGCGGATGACATCGGGATGGATGTTGGGAATGACAAACCAGTCCACCACGTTTTCAGGATGCGACGCCTTGCCGGCTTCGATGGAGGCAATGACCGCCGCCACGTCGCCGTAAATCCCCGCAAGAAACTTGCCGGGGCAGATGGTCTTGTAGAAAATGGGGTCAACCTGCGCGGTCTTGGCCATCTGGTCCGAGGCGTCAATGCCGGCCGCGATGCTGTTGAACTCCAGCATGCCTATTGCAGTCATGGTTTCCATGTGGCTCTCCTTCCCTTACTTTGCAATCACCACGGCGCCGTCGACGCTCTGGACCACACCACTGATGCTGGCATGAACGCGGGCGCACAGGGCGGGCTTGCCGTCCTGGCCGACCGGGATGTCACCAATCAAATCGCCGGGCTGAACCTTGTCGCCGGGCTTTACCACAGGCACCGCCGGAGCGCCGATGTGCTGGCGCAGCGGGATGCTCACCCTGGAAGGCTGCAGAACGCCAAGTTCAGCGGTGGGCAAATCCATGTAGCGGACGATGTCCAGCCGCGAGGCCAGACGCGGCACAGGCACGCGCCGCATGGGCCGCCAGGTGGTCTGCGCTTCGTTGATGTCGCGCGGCCCGTCATAGGCAATCTTCTGCGCGCGGAACTCGGCCTTGACAGCCTGATTGATACGCCGCGGGGAAAGCCCCATGGGACAGGCAAAATGTTCGCACACGCCGCAGTCGCAGCACAGCAGCGCCTGCTTGGCGCATTCGATGACCATTTCCTGACCGGCGCCGAACGCGCGCATCACACGATGCGTCTCGAACGGATGCCCAAGCAGGTGGCGGGGGCACTGTTCGGAGCAGGAACGGCACTGAATGCAGGCAGCCGCAGCGCGGCGGCGCATCCGTTCGACGCTCTGCGTCGCATTGCGGTGCAGGTAATGGCCGCGAGGCAGGACAATGAGCCCGCCGGTCGTCTTGGTCACGGTTTCACGCGACAGGGCGTCCACGCTTTCGACCATGCGGCCCATCATGGGACCGCCAATCACGAAAACAGGATCGGAAACCCTGGGTCCGCCAGCAGCGGCCAGGCACTCCATAAGCGGCGTGCCCAGGGGCGCTTCAAGCACGCCGGGGTTGGCCACATCGCCGGTCACGGTCACGGTTTTCATAACAAAGGGCTGCGGCCCCTGGCCGGAAAAGCCAAGCGCCCTGGCCACAGAATACAACGTCCCCACGTTGGCGACGACACAGCCCACATGCAGCGGCAGCCCGAGCGGGGGCACCGAGCGGCCGGTCACTTCGCGGACCAGCGTCTGTTCATCGCCGGCGGGATAAAAATTGTCGAGCAGGGCCAGCTCCACCGGAGCGGAACCGATGGCGGCCCGAAGCACGGCAATGGACTGCGTGTACTTGCGCTTCAGGGCAATGACCGCGCGGGACGCGCCGGTCGCTTCCTTCAGAGCAAGAAACGCTCTCACGATTTCGGCCGCGTGGGCAAGAATGATATGCTGGTCGGTATGCAAGAGCGGCTCGCACTCGCAACCGTTGGCGATGACGGTGTCCACCGTCGCGGCATACTTGACGTGCGCCGGGAACCCCGCTCCGCCTTCACCCACGATGCCTGCCGCGCGGACAGCATCGAGAAAAGCCTGTTTGTCCATATCTGCCTCGTTGACACGACCCGCTACAGGTCGCCTTCGGCGGGGGAAAGCCCGCCCCGCCCCGCAGCCGTGATCGTCACGGCGCGGGGCGTTTTCAGTTCATCGGGCCTGTCCAGCTGCCACCCGTCCTAGCGGGCGGGAGAGAACGGCTGGAAAGGCAGAGGCATCTGCGGATTCCAGCCGGCAGTGGCCGGAGCAGCCATGCTCTGCACGTCCAGCCCCAGGATCTTGGCAGCGGTGCGGTACATGACCTTTTCACGCACTTCATCGCTGATCTTGAGATTCATGTAGGTCTGGATGGCTTCTTCCTGCTCGACGAACGGATGCGCGGAAGCAAAGATGACCTTGTCGCCGATGAGGGTGTTCAGGGCGTGCACGTAGCTTTCGGCCATGGGCGCATGTTCGTATTCGGAAAGGTCCATGTACACGTTCTTGTTGCGGGCGCACGCAAAAATGGCTTCATTCACGAAGGGATAGCCGCCATGGCTCATGATCAGCACCAGTTCGGGGAAGTCGCGCGCGACGATGTCGACGTGACGCGGATCAATGTAGTCCATGATGGCGCGGGGCACCTGTGGCGGCGGAGCCGTGGTGATGAACACAGGAATCCCCAGTTCGCAGCACTTGCTGTAAATGGGATAGTAGCGCGCATCGCACGGCGGGATGTGCGCCAGATAGGGGTCGGTGGCAATGCCGCGCATGCCAAGTTCCTTGACCACATGCACGATTTCGCGCACGGCGGCCATGCCCTTGTGCGGGTCAATGCCCCAGAACCCCAGGAACTTGTTGGGGTACGCGCGGCAAAATTCCAGCACGCTGTTGTTGTTGGCCGGGAAACCATAGGTGGTTTCACAGTCACGACCGGTCACGACCGCCAGCTCAACGCCCCGCCGGTCAAGAGAGGCCACCACTTCCGGCAGCGTCTGGGCGACACGTTTTTCAAACCCGCTAGCCTCACAAGAAGCCTTGAACATGGAACTGTTTCTGATTCCGTCAAGGATCTCCTTCGTGTTTGGGCGGAAGCGGAAGTCAATAATCTTCATCAGCCATCTCCTTTCGGATGTTCTGCTCGGGACGTCGACAACGACGGCACGCCCGGACTCCATTAACACAACACAGGCACACTGCCGTGCTTGCAAGCTGCAAAATCCGGCCAGTCCACCTTTGATCCGTTTGTTTTTCTTATCGTCCGGTAACGGTAAAATCAAGTCCCTTTACGCAACTTACCCCTTTTCAACAGGGAAAAAGTCTGCACGGACAATACGAAAAGGCCGGGATTCCATGATGGAGTCCCGGCCCGGCGTCAATTGTTACATGTTGTCATGCGCTGTACGGGCGATGAGGTCGTTCTGCAGATCCGGGGTCAGGTCTACGAAGTAGGCGCTGTAACCGGCGATGCGGACGATGAGGTTGCGGTACTTCTGCGGGTCCTTCTGGGCCTTGCGCAGGGTGTCGGCATTGATGACGTTGAACTGGATGTGCCACAGCTTCAGGTCGCACCACGTGCGGATGAAATGCACCAGCTTTTCGGTACCGGCGTCGCCTTCCACGCACTTAGGCGTGAACTTCACGTTGATCAGGCGGGCAGCACGGGCGCGCATGCCGTAGTTCTTCGTGTTGTGGTTCGACAGCAGGATGGCGGTGGGGCCATTGACGTCAGCGCCGTGAGAGGGCGAAGAACCGTCAGACAGCGGGAACCAGGCCACACGGCCGTTCGGGGTGGCGGACACAACCTTGCCGAAGGGCACATGCGAGGTGAAGGGCACATAACGGCAGTCGTTGTTGATGCCCAGATCCTTCGAGTACTTGGCAGCATAGGCCACGCTCATGCGGTCGAGTTCCTTGCCGATGGCGTCGGCATACGGATCGTCGTTGCCGTAGCAGGGCGCGCTCTTCAGCAGATGCTGAATGTCTTCATAGCCTTCGAAGTTGTGTTCGAGAGCTTCAAGGAGCTGGTTCATGGTCAGCTTCTTATCTTCGTACACGAGCTTCTTGATGGCGGACAGCGAGTCAACCACAGTGCCAAGACCCATGAATTCAAAGTAACCGAATTCAACACCTTCGGGGATGTGCGGGCTGTGCAGGTCGCGGCAGTACTTCATGCACAGGTCATGCATGGCGGACAGCATCGGCGCGGCGAAGTGGCGGGCACGGGTCTGGATGACGATGTACTGCTGGATGAAGGTGGCGCGCAGCAGGTTATGATGCTGGGTCACATAAGCATTCCAGAATTCGTCCCAGGTCTTGAAGGTGCGCGGATCGCCGGTCTTCGGTCCAAGCTGGACGTCGCCGTACTTCTTCATCTTGCCGTCGTACAGGGTCATTTCAACGGCCGCGGCGAAGTTGGTGTAAGCGCCACCGGAGGTGTAGGTGTCCTTGTTGGGCATGCGGCATTCGGTGCAGCCGGACACCGCGTAGTCCAGAGCCTGTTCAAAGGTCGCACCCTTGGACACATACAGAGGCACCACTTCTTCGTCGTTGCACAGCTTGGGGAAGCCGGAGCCGAACTTGATGGTTTCGGCCACTTCCCAGAGGTAACGTTCAGGCGAACGGCTGTGCACACGGGCGGCGAGGTCCGGGTAGTGCAGCGGGAATTCACGCTTGGACTGCAGGAAGATGTAGGTCAAATCGTTGGTGGCGTCTTCACCGTCGGGGGTCTGGCCGCCAATGGTCACGGCTTCCCAGTGGGCATAGCCTTCGTTGAAGGCGCCGCCGGCCGGGGAAATGTACATGTCGATGAATTCGGCCATGCCGACCCACATGCATTCGAGCAGTTCCATGGCCTTTTCATCGGTCAGGATGCCGGCTTCCACGTCCTGCTTGTAGTAGGGGTAGAAGTACTGGTCCATACGGCCGTTGGACACGGTCGTACCGGTCTTCTGTTCGATACGCGAGAACATCTGGGTGAACCACTGGCTCTGCACGGCTTCATAGAAGTTGCGGGCAGGTTCGGCCGGCACGCGATCGGCGTTGGCGGCCATCAGCAGCAGTTCCTGCTTGCGCACGGGGTTCGTTTCGGTTTCAGCAGCCTTGCGGGCGGCTTCAGCATGACGGTGAGCCCACAGCACGATGGCGTCGCACACGATGCAGATGGCTTCGAGGTAAGGACGCTTTTCGACCTGATCGATGGGGCTGTCGACGTCAAGGGCGGCCAGCTTTTCTTCAGCTTCCTTCTTGATGCCGTTGAAGCCGCGATTCAGGATCTTTTCGTAGTCCGGCACCCACTGAATGGACGAACGGAACGAGGAGGTTTCGTTCACGATGAAGCGGGAGACCAGGCCTTCCGGATCGTCGTAGGTCAGCTTATGGATTTCTTCCGGCAGCGAACGGTGCAGGTCTTCGTGGTAGGTCTTGCCCTGCCAGAAGGGGGCGATTTCTTCCACGACGGTCTTGGCGTCCTTTTCGGAAATCACGGCCGGGGACTGGGGACGGTTGGGCAGTTCCTTCACGGCCAGGCCGAGGAAGTCGCCGTCCAGTTCGGGGTACAGGATGCCATAGCGGCCGTCCAGACCACC
>CALUZP010000097.1 GCA_944325325.1 uncultured Desulfovibrionaceae bacterium | reverse complement strand
GCTATCCGCCGAAGGGCAGACGCTGGTGGCCGAGTATGGTTCTCTCCCGGTTCTGCCAGGGATCAGCACGCCTGAGCGGTTCGGGCTCCCCGCACTGGCTGATATGAAGGAGCGTGTTATTGACATTAACTATGCGCGTCTGTTTGCCATCAAACAGCGTGTCATCAGCGATGTTGCCGACGCTGTGCGGGCTGGGGCAAGGAGGGAGGAAAAACGCTAGCTCGGGTGCAGCGTTCGTTGGGCGCCGAAAAGCCGATTGTCCGCCACGTTACAGGTATTGTATGCGGCCCGTCTGCCATGCGATTTCAGGATCGCGGCAGTCGGGCTGTCTGTTTTTGAGCAGCTGGTGGCTGCCAGAACCTGTGCCGCCAGGGATAGATAGCCTGTGACCTGCGTGCGGCAGCCGATACCCCGCCGGCAGCGTTGTCCGCTGCCTGGCAAGCCGGCCGGTTTTGCTGCAATCCTCTTACAGGTACGGCGACATCAGCCAGCAAACAGCGTTGCGCAGTCTGACCGGCAGAGAGACAGGCTTGTCTGGGAAGGGGATGGATCTGGCGAACAGCGTGTCAAAATAGTTTGCCAGATTGTTGTTGAGATCCTGATCGATGGTTTCTACCACCAGCTCAAAATTGAGGTTCAGACTTCGTGGATCGAGATTGGCTGATCCCATGAGCGTATAGGCGTTATCCACAAGCATCAGTTTTGTATGGGCGAATGGCGGAGGCTGAAAGGCAATGCGCACGCCTTTTTTGACAAGTTCTGGCAGCTGGTGATGCATGGCCCAGTCGACGGAAGGGTGATTGTTGAGTCCGGGCAGAATGACGCTTACACGCACGCCGCGCAGCACGGCGCTGGACAGCGCACTGGTAAGCTGCGGTGTAGGCAGAAAGTAGGGGCTGACAATGCGTACGCGATGCTTGGACACGCTGATCATGGCACAGAACAAGTCATGAATGGGATCGCGCATGGTGCCCGGGCCGTCCATGACCAGACGGCAGAAGGAGCTGCCTGCAGAGGGAATGGGAGGTTCCAGAGGTGTATGGGCAGCGTCGCCGGTTACAAAGTCCCAGTCCATGAGAAAACAGACCAAAAGCTGTGCGACAATGGGTCCGGAGCAGCGGAAGTGCAGATCGCTGACCCGGTTTTTGCGTGTGTTGTTGCAAAGGTGATGTGCAGAAATGTTCATGCCTCCGGTAAAGGCCACGGTTCTGTCACAGACCAGGAGTTTGCGGTGCGTGCGCAGATTGATGTTGAAGCGTGGTGGGAACAGTCCTGGAGGCAGGAAGCGGGCTACGCGGACACCGGCGGCACGCAGGCGGGACATCCAGCCGAGCAGAGGCAGTCCCATCCGGAACGCGCCGACGCCGTCGATAAGCAGGCGGACGTCAAGGCCGCGTCTTGCAGCGTCCATGAGGGCTTCGGCAAAGAGCCGGCCGATTTTGTCGTGACTGAAAATGAAGGTGGAAAGATAGACACGCTGCCTGGCTGTACGGATAGCTTCAAGCATCTGCGGATAGGCTTCTTCACCGTTGTGCAGCGGAGTAATCGCGTTGCCGCCCACGATGCGGCGGTGGGTCAGGCTCCAGCCTGGGCGTGCCGCGGGGCGAAAGCTGTGAGGCAGATCCGAAATGGCAACGCTGCCGCGTGGTGTATCCGAAAAAAAGCTTTCCACCAGGGGAGCGGTTGTACCCAGTGCTGTTTTGGCGGCCCGGGCCATCATGCGTGCGGCCCGGCTTTCCACCCGGGCTATGCCGAACAGGAAATAGAGCAGCGGTCCAAAAAGCGGAGTGAGCAGGCACACGGCAGTCCAGCCCAGCGCGGAACGCGAGTCGCGTTTGTGGAGCAGGGCATGTCCTGCGGTCAGCCACGAAAAGGCATGGATAACGGCGGCTACAAGGCCAATAGTTTCCCAGCTTGTCTGCATGACGGGCTCTGTAAGGTTGGGGTAAGCGCTGACGGATGCCTGAAAATCCTTGCCTGAAAGCCTGTTCTTGGCAACAATGGGCAGCAGTCTCGCAGGATTGCCATGCGGCGGGGCTGATTGTACTGCCCTCCCCATACTGAAGCAACTGTTGATATTGAGGAGTTTCAGATGAAAAAAATATTGCTGCTTCTGGCGCTGGTTACCCTGGCGCCGTGTGCCATGGCTGCTTCTGTGCCGCAGGATGCCACAGCGTTGCCGCCTGTCCGGATAACCTTGTATGCTTCTGGCGCCAGCGTTACGGAGACACGCCTGCTGCAAGTCGTTGACGGTGTTGTCCGTTTTACGCTGCCAGCGGCTGTGGATACGCAAAGTCTCAGAATTCGGGCTGATGGAGGGACCGTTGCTGGTTTGCAGGTTACAAAGATCCAAGCGGGCCCGGACAATGGGCCAGACGCCGCAGCCCTGCGTGCGGCACGCCAGAAGGCTGACGAACTTGCAAGCTCCGTTGCTGTTCTGCAGGCTCGTCTGGATTTCTGGATGAAGGCCGACAAGGCAGACAAGGGAGACATAACAGCGGCAGAGGCCCTATTTACAGAGAATGTTGAAACGCTGAACCGGCAGCTGCAGCAGGCAGAAACCGCGCTGGCTGCCAGCCGCAAGGATGTGGCCGGTCTGGAGGAACGCCAGCAGGCGCGCGGCGTTTCGGAGTCCGCATTTGCGGTGACGGCTCGGGTGCTGCGGACAGATAACGCCGCCGGTCCTCTTGCTGTGCAGCTCTCCTACATGATCGGTTCGTGCGGCTGGCAGCCACTGATGCGCCTTGACGCACTGACTGACCAGCGTCGCATCGATCTGGAACGAATTGCCGTCATTGATCAACGAACGGGGATGGACTGGACAGAGGTTGATCTGACGCTGTCCACGGCAAGCCCTTCGGTACGGGTTGAACCTCCCCGTCTGGGAAGCTGGCGCATCGCTCCGGTGCGTGCGGCAGAGCCGCGTCCTGCAGCCAATCAGGCCGTCACACTGGATCTGCTTGGCGCGGCCATGCCTGCAGCCGCAGCCAAGAGCTCTCTGCGAGCGCTGGAGCAGGCACCGGTGTTTGCGGAAGAAGCGTCATCGGAGAGCTGGGCTTTGGGAGTCAGGAATGTTCCGGCAGGTACACCGGTGCTTGTGACACTGGATAACCGTCAGTGGCCGACGCAGTTTGTCCGGCTGATCCGCCCGGCCAGGCAGAGCGTGTCATATTTGATGGGGCAGGTTGCTTTACCTGAGGCGCTGCATATCCCAGCCGGCGCAGCACAGTATTTTGTGGATGGCGTGTTTGCTGGAAACGGCACATTCGACTTTTCCGGCAGAGAAAAGGCGATAGCCTTCGGTCCGGATCCGGCTGTTACGGCCGTCATGACGGCCGATGCGGCGCAAAGCGGCACGCACGGGATTGTAGGACGACGGCAGTCTTACGAGTGGCGCTGGACCATTACGGTGAAAAATGCTCATACCGGCCCTGTGGACGTCCGGGTGGAAGATGCGCTGCCGCAGCCTGGTGACAGCGGTATTACGATTAATATTGACGATTCTCCGGCAGCGGAGCGTGACGGACAGACCCTCGTCTGGAATCTGACCGTACCGGCTGGCGCTGAGAAGAGCATCCGCCATCAGGTGTCGTTTGAGGCTCCGGCCGATATGACTGTGGCGCCGGGGCGTTAACCCCAGTCAGATTATTGAAGGGAAAGTGTGCGTGGCATGACGCGCACTGCAGCAGGATCCAGCCAATACTATATGGGGGAAGGATCCTGCTGGAATGTAAAAAGCGAGTCGGCAGCCCTGCAACCGGGTTGCCGGCTTTTTTGATCCCCAAAGACGCTTGGCGCGTGTTACAAGGTGGCCGCTGCATCCGGTCCCTGCTGAAGCGGCAGATAGCCCTTCAGGGTTCTTGAAGGTTCGCTTCTGTCTCTGGCTGCCATGGAGAGGGAAAGGCTTCAAGCTGCTTGCGGCGCAGCTGCCAGTCCGGCAGCAGGCCGGCCAGTTTGGCGTAGAACGCCGGGCTGTGATTGAACACGGCCAGATGTGTCAGCTCATGCAGCAGGATATAGTCGATACAGGGGACTGGCAGACGGTAGAGCAGGGATGCCAGTGTGATGACACCCCGGCTTGAGCAGCTTCCCCAGCGGCGGCAAAGCCGGCGAACACGCAGCGGAGGGGGAGTGGTAACCCATGGTATGGATTCCTGCACGCATGCAAGCCGGCTGCAAGCTGTCTCCAGGGTTTTTTGTGCATACCAGTTGTGGAGCAGAGCCTCGGCGTGGGCTCCGGATTTGGCGCTGATGATGATACGGCCCTCAGACGCAGAGGATTCAGGAGACTGCCAGCTTACTCCGTGCCAGCTGTGCGCCACAAGCCATTCCACACGGCAGAGCGTTCCCAGCACATACCGCCGATCGCGTTGTTCAGAAGGCAGTGCGTCCAGACGGCGCTGACGGAAGCGCTGCCACTGCCGTACAACCCAGTCCGCGCGCTGCTGGATCATGGCATGGCCTCTGGCAGGCGGTGCGCCGGGAGGCAGCAGGACGTCAACCTGCCCGTCAGGCGTGACGCGCAAGGTCATGCGTACACGGCCCGGCCTGCCGCAGCGGACGTTGTAGGCAAGAGTTTCGCCATGATGACAGAGGTGTCCTTGTTCCAGAATTGGCAGGGCTGACATGGTTGTAATCCCCTTCTGCCGCGCAGTCCTTCAGACAGAATTTTTTAATTCATTCTGAGAGAACCGGGACTTTCTGCTGCGCGGCGGTATTATCCTCTTGGCGGCAGAGTCGTTCCACGCTACTATGCCGTGTATTCAGCACACGGTGCTACCCGGTTTGTCTGCCTTTTCCCCTGTAGGGGACACTCGGGTGGCAGTTTGACAGACGTCCTGGCGACTGCTGGTGGCAGCCGCATAACGCTGGATGCGCAGTACTATTTTCTGGAGGAAGCATGACCAATTATGACCTCTGTGTCCATGTGGATCAGAACGATCCCGCTTTGCTGGGGCTCGCGCTGAACAATATTGCCAACTATATGGCCGCACTGCCGGATGAAACGTTCCGCGTATGTCTTGTTGCCAATGGGCCGGCAGTACAGCTGTTCAAAAGCGGCGCGACGCCGCATGACGCGCGGGTTGCCGACCTTGCCGCCAAAGGCGTGACGTTTTCCATGTGCGCCAACGCGCTGAAGGCGTTTAATGTGGGCAAGGATGCGTTGATTAACGGTTGCGAAGTGGTGCCCGCCGGCGTTGTGGAGCTGGTTCGCCTGCAGCGTGCGGGGTTTGCCTATATCAAACCCTAGTGTTGCGCCCAGGCTGTCAGCGTGCGGACAGCGTTTTTTGTCCTGCCGCGTTGACGGCGTGCCTATACAGCTTGGAAGCGCTGCCGGTACCGGTTGACAGTGATGATTACACGGCCGGCCGGCAGGCCTTCAGAATTTGTGACGCTGGACGGTGGGGCCGGGGGCAGAAGTCAGCCATGTCCTGTTGCGCAGGCAGGCAGGAGCCAGGCTCTGCCTTGGAAGAAGAGCAAAAACAATGTGCAGCACGTTCGGAAGCGTGGCATACTGCCTGTGCCAGCAGACGCCGGACAGGTTGCAGCGGCTGAAGTCTGGCGGGTTGTGTCGCTGCCTGTTCAGGGTGCGGCCAGGCCGTTATGCAGGCTGAGCCGGCAATGTATGTTTTCCTTGCTGAACGGCGCATCAGACTCTGGGCCGGTTCAATCGTTCATCCCGGCTGAATGACTGCCGTTTTGCCGCATGCGCCGGTTTCAGTCCCCTCTTATCCTTGTGAGCCCATCCATGAGCGCCATCACGTCTGAAGACAGCATTCTTGATATTATCAACCGGCATTTTCCCACGGAACATCCCCGGCTTCTGCTTGGCCGCGGGGATGACTGCTGCGTGCTTGCCACGGGTGAGGCGCTGGCCATCAGTACAGATCTTTTCATGGAAGATGTCCATTTTCGTCGCAGGTACTTTACGCCTGGCGACATTGGCTGGAAGGCTCTGGCCGTCAATGTGAGTGATCTGGCCGCCGCGGGGGCGCACCCTGCAGGGTTTTCCCTTGGTCTGGCCTTGCCCCATGGCGTCAGTGCCGAACTGGTGGACGGATTGTTTGCCGGTATGGCGGAACTTGCCGGCCCGTTACAGTTGCCATTAACCGGCGGCGATTTGTCGATGGCTGACCGGCTGCATCTGTGTGTGACTGTTTTTGGCGACACCACGCCGGCCACACGGTTGCGCCGCCGTAACGCCTGTCCTGGTGATCTCGTGTTCCTTGGCGGCAGAATTGGCCTTGCCAGGGTAGGTCTCAATGTGCTTGAGGCTCAGGGCCGGGCCGCCATGGACGCCTACCCTGAAGCCTGCGCAGCGCATCTCAGGCCGGAGCCGCGCCTGCGTGACGGACTGCGTCTTGGCGCATTGCAGGAACAGCAGAACGGACGAATCAGTCTGATGGACGTTTCGGACGGGCTGGCTCGCGATTTGCCCCGGCTGCTTGGCGGTCTGGGGGCAGATCTGCAGCTGCCTGCACCGCATCCTGAATGCTTGTCCTGGGCGGGCAGACAGGCGTCAAACGGTCAGGAGGCGGCTGACATCGCACTGAAGAATTGCTGGCTTGGCGGTGAAGATTATGCGGTGGTCGGCACCTGCGAACCACGCCTTGCGGCCACGGTCATGACACTTATTCCTGATGGTACAGTCCTCGGCAGAGTGACAGACGACGGTATTCTGCGCTGGAACGGGCACGTTGCCGGAAATGAAGGCTTTGATCATTTTGCCAGTCACTAGGGGACATCAACAGCATTTCCTGTAGGGCATCCTGCGTACGGCCTGATCGTGTGGGGCAGCCTTTTTCAGTGCCAGGCGATCGCTGTGTCCGTGTCCTTAGTGGCGCGGGTTTGCGATGACGGCAGTTTTTCCTGACAAATCCTGATGGTGCCGGCATGTCAGGCCATGAAGGGCAAGGCAATGCCAGCCACAGCCAGATAGCGGGCCAGCTTGGCTACAGTAACCAGCAAAAGGAATGATGGCAGGGGTTCCTTGAGCAGGCCCGCAGCCAGGGTCAGCGGATCGCCAATGACAGGCGCCCAGCTGAGCAGCAGGCTCCATCTTCCATAGCGGCGGTACCAGCCGGAGGCCCGATCCAGCGTGCCAGGATTGACGGGGAACCATCTTCTGTCCTTGAGTCTGTGGCAGGCACGGCCAAGCCCCCAGTTCACAAGTGAGCCGAGCACGTTGCCGCATGTGGCCACACCAATCAGCCAGCCTGGAGGCACGTCGCCGGCAGCCAGCAGGCCTGCAAGCACCAGTTCGGACTGAGCAGGAAACAGCGTTGCGGCAATGAAGGCCGACAGGAACATTCCCCAGAGTGACAACAAAAGCATAGTGTTATGGCATCGAAGCAATGTGTCCTTGAAGGCACAGCAGGGGGAAATCGGGTGGAAGGCGTGCACTGTGCGGGAGATGACACGGTCTGAAGTCAGGTGGGGCGCAATCGCCAGGCCCCGGTGCAGGTTCAGGGAGGGGATGAGCCTGCCGGGCAGCTGGATTTTGCGGCCAAGAAACGCTACAAGAAAAAGCTGTACGGCAATCCGGCACAGCTGTCTACAGCCGTAATGTGTGTGCTGTCGGCTGTGGAGGCGGCGCTGCCGGCTGCCGCTGGGTACTTGAAGCTGCGACCTTCAGATGGGACAAGCGTCCGCCCGGTGCCCTTGCTGTCTCTGTTCGATGGCTGCCGGCTGGTCCTGCACTGACGGTGGAGAGAATTCAAGTTGTTCTGGTTTAGTACATGGAGGCGACAGGCATGGGTGATCCGTCAAAGCTGGGAGCCCGTATCAAAAAATGGCGTGAAAACCAGGAGATGTCCAGGCAGCAGCTTGCAGAATCTACTGGTTTGACTGAGCAGTTTATCACGACGCTGGAAGAGGAGAACCTGTGTCCCTCCATAGGGCCGTTGCAAAAAATAGCCCGCGCGCTGAATGTGCGGCTGGGTACCTTTATGGATGATCAGATCAGCCGTGATCCGATTATCAGCCGGAAAAGCGATCGTAAGATCGATCTGACCATACAACGCGCGCGCGGCAGGCGTGCTGCGTTTGTGTTCCATTCGCTGGCTCATGGCAAGAGCGATCGGGCAATGGAGCCTTTTTTTGTAGAAGTCCTGCCTGAGCCAGAAGGGGATCGCAGGCTGTCCAGTCATCAGGGCGAGGAGTTTATCATACTGCAATATGGCCGTCTCAAGGTCATCTATGGCACTGAAACGTTTTTCCTTGAGCCTGGAGACACCATTTACTACAACTCCATCGTACCTCACTATGTGGGGGCCGATGGAGACGAGCCTGCGGGTCTTTACGCGGTGCTCTACAACCCTGACTGACTGTCCGGAGTGCCTTATGCCGACCAGTGTTGAAGAAGAGGAAGCGTTTGTCCTCAGGGAACTGACGCTTGGTCAGATTCTTGACGAGGCTGTGGCCCGCTGTCCGGACAACGATGCGCTCATTTATGTTGATCGCGACTACCGCCAGACATGGCGTGAGTTTTCGGATCATGTGGATTTGCTGGCCAGAGGACTGATGGCGCTTGGCGTGCGGAAAGGGGAAAAGGTTGCCATATGGGCCACCAACGTTCCTCACTGGGTCAGCCTGATGTTTGCCACAGCGCGCATCGGCGCGATTTTGCTGACTGTAAACACGAATTACCGCGAATCGGAAATACGCTACCTGCTTAAACAGTCGGACTGTGAAAACCTTTTTGTTATTGATGGATTCCGTGATCACGACTACATCGAGTGCATTTATAACGTCGTGCCGGAATTGCGCCGGCAGGAGCGCGGCTGCCTGAATTGCCCTGACTTGCCCCATTTGAAGAGGGTGTTTTTTCTTGGCATGGAAAAGCACCGTGGAATGTACTCACTGCCGGAACTGTTTGCCATGGCCGCCATGGTGTCTGATGAGGCGTATGCCGCGCGCAAAGCTGAAGTCAGCCCCCATGATGTGGTCAACATGCAGTATACTTCCGGGACAACAGGGTTTCCCAAAGGGGTCATGCTGACGCACATCAACATCGGCAATAATGGCTACTGGATTGGGAAGCATCAGCGTTTCAGCGAGAAAGATCGCGTCTGTCTTCCTGTTCCCTTGTTTCATTGCTTCGGGTGTGTTCTTGGAGTTATGGCCTGCGTGAATCACTCGGCGACAATGGTCATTCTGGAAAGTTTTTCGCCGCTGCTTGTGATGTCGTCGGTGGATCAGGAGCGGTGCACGGCCCTGTATGGTGTGCCGACCATGTTTCTGGCCGTGCTTGAGAACCGATCGTTCAAGCGGTTTGACTTTTCGTGCCTGCGCACGGGGATCATGGCCGGATCCGTGTGTCCTGAGCCGCTGATGCGTCGTGTGATGAAGGATATGAACATGCGGGAAATCACAATCTGCTATGGGCTGACGGAAGGTTCGCCGGTCATGACGCAGACCCGTACGGATGATTCGCTGGAACGTCGAGTCACCACTGTGGGGCGTCATATGCCCGGGATTGAGGTGACGATACGCGATCCAGAAACAAACAGGGAGTGCCCCCGCAACGTGCAGGGAGAAATCTGCTGCCGGGGGTACAATGTGATGAAGGGGTACTACAATATGCCCGAAGCTACGGCTGCTGCCGTCGATGGTGACGGCTGGCTGCATTCCGGGGATCTGGGCCTCATGGATGAAGACGGGTACGTGCGTATCAGCGGACGGATTAAGGACATGATCATCCGTGGCGGTGAAAACGTCTATCCGCGTGAAGTGGAAGAGTTTCTGCTGCATATGCCTGCCGTGTCAGATGTGCAGGTTGTGGCTGTGCCCAGTCGCCGGTACGGTGAGGAAGTCGGCGCGTTCATCATCCCCAAAAGCGGGGCAGAGCTTACGCCGGAAGACGTGCGGGATTTCTGCCGTGGCAAGATTGCCTGGTACAAAATCCCGCGTCACGTGGCCATTGTCGAGAGCTATCCCTTGACAGCCAGCGGCAAGATCATGAAGTATAAGCTGCGTGAACTGGCGGCAGCAATGTTCCCGGAAGCAAAGAAGTAATCAACAGTGCAAGGGGCTGGGAGAGGGTGTCTCCCAGCCCCTTCAGGTTTGCGAGGTATCTATGGCTGAAGCGAATTGCGTGGTGATTATCGGTATGGCTGCGTCGGGCAAAAGCACCATCGGCCGTACGCTGGCTGAGGCGATGGGTATGGCCCATGTGGATACGGATGCACTGATTGAGTCCACATATGGCATGCGTTTGCAGGCCATCGCCGACGCGCTGGGCAAGGAAACCTTCCTGGATGTGGAGTCGGCCGTGGTGTCTTCGGCCAATGTGCGCCGCGTGGTGCTTTCCACGGGGGGCAGTGTCATCTACAGGGAACAGACCATGCGGCATCTGTCGACCCTTGGCCCTATTCTGCATCTGGACGTGCCACTGCCGATCATTCTGGAACGTATTGCCCGCAAGCCCGACAGAGGCCTTGCCATCGCCCCGGGTCAGACTATTGAGGATCTGTTTGCCGAGCGCGACGCACTGTACCGCAAATGGGCGGAATGCAGCCTGCAGACGGGCAGTTTCAGTGTCGCGGAAAGCACACAGGCTGCGTTGGATTATCTGAGGGCCAGCCATCCGGAGCTGTTCACACCGGCAGGCAACTGATTCTGGGGAGGACGCCATGTCTGTGGTCATGGGGACGGCCGGTCATATCGATCACGGGAAGACGACGCTTGTGCGGGCCCTGACTGGGATCGATTGTGATCGTCTGGAAGAAGAAAAGCG
The DNA here is from genome assembly GCA_944325325.1 of uncultured Desulfovibrionaceae bacterium. Lineage (GTDB taxonomy): Bacteria > Desulfobacterota > Desulfovibrionia > Desulfovibrionales > Desulfovibrionaceae > Avidesulfovibrio. The sequence continues at coordinate 15,043 of CALUZP010000097.1, read as the reverse complement.
GCGTGGCATAACCATCGAGTTGGGGTTTGCCCACTGGCGGCTTCCTGACGGTTCGGAACTGGGCATTGTGGATGTGCCCGGGCATGAAAAATTCGTGCGCAATATGGTGGCCGGGGCCTCGGGGATCGATTTTGTCCTGCTGGTCGTGGCTGCAGACGAAGGAGTCATGCCCCAGACGCGTGAGCATCTGGAAATCTGTTCTCTGCTCGGTATCCGGCATGGTCTGGTGGCCCTGACCAAAATCGATACGGTGGATGCGGACATGATACGCCTTGCCGGGGAGGATGTCCGGGCGGAGCTGGCCGGCACCTTTCTGGAGGGCGCTCCCATCCTGCCGGTGTCTTCAACAACCGGTGAAGGACTTGGCAGTCTTGCACAGGCCATTGCCGGCCTGGCGGCCAGCATCGAGTCCCACAGACGAACAGACTTGTTTCGCCTGCCGGTGGATCGGGTGTTTACCCTCAAGGGGCATGGCACTGTGGTTACAGGGACACAGCTGTCAGGCATGCTCAGAGCTGGTGAGGCGCTGGAGCTCTTTCCGTCAGGCCGTCAGACCCGCGCCCGGATGCTGCAGCAGTATGGATGTCAGGTGGAGGAGGCGGTGCCTGGCAGCCGGGTGGCTGTTAACTTGTATGGACTGGAAGTCGATGAGGTTCGCCGGGGCGATGTCCTGGCCCGTCCGCAGACCCTGTTCCCTTCCGATCGCTGGCTGGTACGCGTGTCATGCCTGGCTTCGTCGCCGCGCCCGCTGCGGCACCGGGGGGAGATCCACTTTCACCATGGTGCACGGGAAACGGCGGCCAGACTGCATTTTTTTGATCGCGACAGGCTTGCCCCCGGCGAAACTGCCCTGGCAGAGGTCCGGCTTGCCGAGCCGCTTGTGGCGGTGTTTGGCGATTGTTATGTCGTGCGCGGGCTTTCACCATTACGCACACTGGCAGGCGGGGTGGTGCTTAATCCTCTGGGGGTTCCGTTCAAACGACGGGATTTGACGCCGGATCTTACCCGCCGTCTTCTGGCGCTGCCTGAAGCCAGCGCTGCCGAGCGACTGCGGGAACAGGCGCTGCTGGCTGGTGTGCAGGGTGTAACAGGCGCGGCGCTGTCTGTTCTCACAAACCTGGATGCCCGGCAACGCGAAAAGGCGTTGCAGACGTTGCTTGGTAAGGAGGTGTTCCTCTTTGATCGTGAGCAGCAGGGTATTGTGGCTCTGGAGCCGCTGCATGTGCTGGAAGAGCGCTGTATCAGTCAGGTTGAGGCCGCACACCGGCGTGAGCCGCTTCGGTCATCCCTGCCGCGGGGGGTTGCTGCTGAAGGCTGGAGCGAAGGGCTTTCTCCCAAATTAGTCCACACTGTGCTTGAACGGCTTTTGCGTGCCGGCAGGCTTGTGGCAGAAGGAGACGGGGTACGCCTTGCATCGCATGCCGTGGCCCTGAACGCTGATCAGAGCGATATCCGAACCCGTCTGCTGGCTGTCTATCAGAAGGCCGGACTGACCCCTCCTTCAACCCGGGAAGCGGTGGAACGTCTTGAACTGTCTGCTGCACCAGACAATCGCCAGCTGGCCGAACTGTTCAGAATGCTGGTTGCTGAAGGCAGCCTGGTCAAACTGCGCGAAGGACTGTACGCTGCTTCAGAGGCTGTGGCTGGATTAAAACAGCAGGTGCGCGTCTGGTTTGCTACACATGACAATCTGGATCCCGCTGCCTTGCGTGACATCAGTGGAGGTCTGTCGCGCAAGTATCTGATTGCTTATCTTGAATACTTTGATCGTGAGCGGTTTACCCTGCGTGTAGGTGACGCGCGCCGCCTGCGCAATTAACGAGCTTTTCTGACAGATTGAAAGGTTTCGGCGGAAGCCCTGTTCCTGAGGAAAGAAGTCCTCTGCGGGCAGTGCGTCGTCGTCCTGCATAACGTATCTGTGTCTCAGGCTTTGCCTGGTTCATACGAAATATCGCACCGTGCGGAATCCTGGCTTTCCCTACACAGTTTCTTTTCTGGGTATATGCCACCAGCCGGCTCTCAGAAGACAGCGATTCTGAAAGTCCGTTTCAGCATGGTAGTGGCGCGTTGAGACGGTACTGCAGAGCTGTGTCTGGCGCTGCCATGCAGTTCTGTCTGCCTAATGGTTTGTTCCAAGAAGATTATGGGGCGTGCAGATCAGGATTGGGCACGGTAAGCCGCGTTGTCACTCTGCAATCCGTCTTTCAGTCGCGCTGCAGACAGCACTTGCTGACTTGTTTCGTGCCAGCACGTTTTGCTGTTCCCCGGGCAGAGGTGCCTTTCTGGATGGTCTGAAGTGGCTTTTATTGGTGTTAATCAATGATTTTAATAGGATATATTGATGTTTGTGAAACACGGTGCAGTATACGGTCCGAGGATGGACCGGGTACACAGAGTGGTTGCACTTGATATATTCAAGCAAACGAAGCGGTTTTTTTTGATTGTGTACTGTATTGAAAGCTGATGTGCTGCTATGTTTCTTGTTCAGAACAGTACTGACCTGTGTGCTGGATCGTCAGGGCATTCGGAGGCGGTTTGCCGCACAATTTTGCAGCGTAGACCGTTTCTCAGCCGCGGTACACTGGCGGACTGCTCTCCATACAATCTCCAGGACGTTCGCCGCCGTCATCTGAGCAAGGTTTTTCAGCGTGTCCAACAGAGTTCAAGGAGCATTGTCATGCACATTCAACAAATCCGCAACGCCATGATCCGTATTGCCTATGCGGAAAAGACTTTTCTGATTGATCCCTGGCTGGCGGCAAAGGGAGCTACGGGTACCTTTGCCGGCCTGCCGTTCCGCTGCCTCCATCCTGAGCAGACCAATATTGCTATGCCCATGGCAGCGTTGCCTATGCCTGTGGAGAAAATTTTGCACCATGTTGACGCGTATATCGTGACTCATGTGCACCCCGATCATATTGATATGGCCTCAGACGGAACGGTAGGTGCGCCTCTGGACAAAAAGACGCCAGTCTTTGTGCAAAACAAGGAGGACGCTACAACGTTGCGGCGTTCCGGTTTTGCTGCCGTGACGGTTCTGACTGAGGTAACAGCCTTTGAAGGTGTCAGGCTGATCAAAACTCCCGGTCAGCATGGAACCATCAAGCCCTGTGGGCCCTCCTGCGGCGTGATTTTTGAGCATCCGTCAGAGGGTACGTTGTATGTGGCTGGCGATACTATCTGGTATGAAGGGGTTGCCGAAACGCTGCGCCAGTACCACCCGGACGTGATTGTCCTCAACGCCTGTGCTGCCGAACTTGAGGATTACGGGCGTCTGATTATGGATGACCATGACGTTGAGTCTGTGTGCCGGGCCTGTCCTGATGCACGGATTGTCATCAGCCATATGGACAATGTTGCGCACGCTTCCATTACACGGACCGGCATGGTCGAACGCTTGAAGCGGCGCGGCATCCTGGATAGGGTAATCATGCCGGACGACGGGGAAACCTGTACCTTCTGAGCGGCAGATGCGTTCCCTTGGCCTGTGAAGATGCCTTTAAGAGACGTGGTGCGGAAGGTGCGCGTACTGTTCAGGACTCGAGCTCGTGCAGTTCTTTGAGGACAATGTGGATTTCACATACGCCCAGCGGTTCAGTCAGTTCGAGAAATCTGTGCAGGCCGTCCATATCCCGGAAAGCCATGTCAAGGATATAACATTGCTTACCGGTGATCTGATAGCCGTGAATAATCTTGCGATCTGGAGCGATGAACAGGGGTTTGACGCTTTCAAAATTGCCCTGTTTGAGCTGCAAGCGGATGATCGCGTGCACCTTGTAGCCGAAGACTGGGCAGTCAATATTGATGGTGTATTGCTTGAGAATACCCAGATCTTTGAGCCGCTCCACCCTGTTTTTGGCTGCCTGGCCTGTCAGAAAGACCTGTTTTCCAAGTTCTTTCATGGTGATGCGCGAATTGGCCCTGAGGCAGTCGATGATGCGTTTGTCAACGTCGTCGATAGAGCGGTTCATCAAGTCTCCACGGCATAGAGGTATCGTTTGGGGGAATGGGTGATGCGCATACGGCGAATTTGCCATGGATGCCGCAGGGTGGATCCGTGACGTCGAGCGGGAAGCTATTTTTACGTATCGACAACGAGGACAGGGAATTGCACGTCAGGGCAGCACTGTCCGTACACCTTGCTGCTTTGGATGGACTCTTCTGGCAACGACACCGTCCCCTGGGGAAGATTGTCCTTCCCCAGGCGCACGGTAGATGGAACGCGTTTCAGTTGTTTTCAGCTTCGGAGGCCTTTTCGTCCGTTGCGTTCAGAGCTTTCATCTTGGCCAGAAACTTGTCACGGCAGTCGTAACTGCAGAAGTGATAGACTGTTTCGCCGTTGCGTACGGTAATATTGGAATCTGCGTCAACGTAGGCGCCACATTCGGGATCCTTGACAAGTTCTCCGTCGATGACGCGCTGCTCCGTGCGTTTTTTTTCGTCATCGGCGTTTTTTTTGCGATCGTTCATGAACATGCGGTAGGCGCCATAGACGACAAGAGCGATCAGAAGCCATTTCCACATGGGGGAGCGTACCTCCGGATGGTTGTCATGACTGGTGGATACGGTTGGCTGTCACGGTATAGTGGATTCGTGCCAGCAGATCGGCCGGGCGGAATCCGCCGGGCAGGATAAGATCAGGAGCCAGATCGGCCAGTGGAACAAGGACAAAGGCGCGTTCGGCCATACGCGGATGAGGCAGAGTCAGGCGTGACGTCTCCATGACGGTATTGCCAAACAGCAGCAGATCCATGTCAATGACGCGCGGCCCGAAACGCAGCGCAGGATCGGAGCTTCGCACACGACCAAGGCGTTTTTCCTCTTCCAGAAGGATGTCAAGCAGTGCCAGGGGTGACAGATCCGTCTGGCAGGCAAGATGCAGCACCTGATTGGCAAACCAGGGCTGGTTCCGGTATCCTTGGGGCTCCGTCAGATATACGGGGGAGGCCCCGACAATAGAAAGCCCCCGTGCGGCAATTGCCGAACGGGCTGCAGCCAGGTGCTTTTCGGGTACGCCCTGGTTTGAGCCAAGGCAGATAAAAGCTGAGATAGCGTCCTGCATAACGCATTCTGTATCCCGGGAAAGAGCGTGGTGTCAATGCGCCGGAAGTGCACAGGCCAGAGACAAGGACTAACCGTGTTGATCAGCATCGGTAAGTGAAAGGGCAGGCCGTACTGGAAAGATTGTGTGGACTTGTCCGTTAGGCGTAACGGCGATAAAGCAGAGTTGCCATACACGTTGAGGGGGGCAGCAAGGCAGGCTTCATGCCTGTAGAAGGAGGCGTTCCCCCGTGTACATACCCGTGATGGGAGATTTGGGCATGTCTGACAGGTACTGCACACAAGGGATCTAGCGAAAATTCAACGACTGGATACGTCGTATTGACAGCTTATGACGAGTACAGAGTTCTTTCCCATGGAGTTGGCGCTGCGCTGGCTGGAAAGCCTGCTGACTGTGCGCGGCCTGGCGCGCAATACCGTGGCTGCCTACGGTCAGGATTTGGATACACTGCGAGTGTTTCTTGAGGCTGTGCAGAAACCTTTTTTTGAACTCGACGAGGAGCTGCTCATGCTGTTTGCCGCCTGGCTCAGACAGCGCGGTGACAGCAGCCGGACACTGGCCAGGCGTCTTTCGGCGCTGCGGCAGTTCTGTGGCTGGTGTACGGAAGAGAAGGCACTGGGCAGTAATCCGCTGGCGCTGGTGGATGGGCCAAAACTGCCGGCCCGTGTGCCTGAGGTGCTTAGTCGTGAAGAGATGGAGGCCATGCTGAAGGCTCCTGTGGTGACAGGAGACAAGGCAAAGCTGGGACTGCGCGACAGAGCTATGCTTGAGCTTTTGTATGCCGCGGGGCTGCGCGTATCGGAACTTGTTAGTGTGCGCCCGCTGGATCTGGATCTTCAGGCAGGCGTCATTCGGGTTTTGGGCAAGGGAAGCAAGGAGCGCCTCGTACCGCTGCACGACAGGGCTGTAGCACTGCTTGGCGCGTATCTGCGGGATACACGGCCGGCGTTTGAGCCCATTGACGATGAGGTGTTTCTCAACCGTTCGGGGCGCAGGCTCACGCGGCAGGGGGTCTGGAAGATTATCAAACGCTATGCCATTCAGGCGGGAATCCATAAGGATATTTCGCCTCACACATTCCGGCATTCTTTTGCCACACATCTGCTGGAGGGAGGAGCTGACCTGCGATCCGTGCAGATGCTGCTTGGTCACGCCGACATGGCCGCCACAGAAATTTATACCCATGTGCAGGCGCGGCGCTTGCGCAAGGCGCATGACCGCTACCATCCCCGTGCGCGGGCAGGCGGCCCGGCGTCAGCAGACGTTCAGCCTTCCGATGGAGAGGAGACCGCACCGGAGAAATCCAGAGCCTTTCCCAGTCACGTCAGCCTGGCATGACACGGGTTCTGCCTGTCAGATGCTGCCGGCCTGTGAGCGCAAGCAACCTGTACGATCCCTGCATGCTTTGAGGCTCAAGGTACCAGCCGCATGACAGGATTGATGGTCCCCCGCGTGCTTGGCGGACATATGTTTTTTTGCAGGCAGGTACACAGCATGCCGCAGATCCTGTCTGCCAAAGTGTTGCGGACGACTTCCGACGCAGAATGCCGGCATGCAGAAAGCCGGGAGCACCTGGCCGTCGTCAGGCATGTTTCAAGATTCACCCCAGACATAACCTTCAGCAGCGATGGCGTGACGCTGTAGCCAAGCCCCATTTAGTTAAGTAACTACGTAAGTAAATGGAGACAGTGAGGTCCTTTTCTCCCCTGTATCGTATTGTCTGATGAGACCCGGTATCGCCTTGTTGTACTGTTGCTTGGTCACGAGTATTGTGTATCTGAATTTGCCCGCATCCTTGGCATCAGCGAGAGTGCCGCATCGCAGCATTTGAATGTGCTCAAAAGCGCTGGACTGCTGTATGACGAACGGCGCAGACATGTTATGACGCCATTGCTCGGGAAAAGCTGAGAGAACTGGCTGATGATCTTCAGCAGTTAGCCCACATGGAGCGGAGGGGCTGTACAGTAAATGGCCCTGCATGTGCGTGCGCCAAACAGGGTACGGTCTGTTTCACTGAGGTAAAATGTTTCTGCCACGGCACGTCTGAACCGGAGGAAACGCCGACATTGAGCATGGTTCCGGGAAAAAGGAGGAAATACGACCATGTCCGCTGTGATACTGTATGCCGGCACTGCCATACTGCTGATCTGGTCATTTCGAAAGGATCGGCAGAAGACCCGTCAGGGGCTGAAGAAAGCCTGGAAAGCCTTTGAAAACATCCTGCCGCAGTTTCTTTTTATTTTGCTTTTGATTGGGTTTATTTTGGCGATGCTGGATGAAACCGTCATCTCCCGTCTGCTTGGCAGACAGTCTGGATTGACAGGCATGGCTATTGCTGCGCTTATCGGATCCGTGACGCTTATTCCCGGATTCATTGCGTTTCCTCTGGCTGCGTCACTTCTGGCCGCTGGAGCGGGATACGGTCAGATTGCCATGTTTTTAACTACGCTGATGATGGTTGGCATTGTCACGCTGCCTCTGGAAGCCACTTATTTTGGAAAACGGCTGGCTGTGGCGCGCAACGTTTACGCTTTCATCTATGCAGTGGTATCGTCGCTTATTCTGGGAGCACTGCTGTGAAGTCCATTTTTGTACGCTATAGAATGGCTATTCTCCTGGCTTGTGCCGGAGGTGTGCTGACGCTGATTGATCCTGATACGGGCTGCAGGGCTTTTGCGCTGACCGGTGACAACATCTTGGAGATGCTTTCATTCCTGCCGCCTATTTTTATCCTTCTCGGTCTGCTGGATGTCTGGGTAGATCGGGAAACCATGATGAAATATATGGGAGAACAGGCCGGTCTGCGTGGGAATATTCTGGCGTTTCTTCTTGGATCCGCTGCCGCCGGGCCTTTGTACGCGGCTTTCCCTATGGCTGGAGTCATGCTGAAAAAACAGGCCAGCATGCTGAATATTTTCATTTTTATTGGAGCGTGGTCAACTACAAAGGTGCCCCTGATCATGTTTGAAACGGCAACGCTTGGTTTTCGTTTCATGGCACTGAGATTGCTGTTTAATATTGCTGGCATCGTCATTATCGCAAAAATTCTTCATATCCAGGCGCGCAAAATGGATCTGAACGTGCCGGCTGACTGAAAATTCGCGTGTCGTACAGCAGAAATCGTGTGCGAAGAGCATGCTGTAACGATCATGTTTGGAGCCAGAGCGGGCGCAAAGGTCACCAAAAAGTGCTTGCAGTGTAGCTGGACGTACCTGGCCAGCGGTTGTCAGAAGAGCGTTTGATCAACGCATTGGATTCCTGCTGAAACTGACTGAAGAGAATAGAAAAAAGGTCATCTCTATATGTTGTATATTGCGCTACGGATGCTCAAAAAGAGAGATTTAACAGTAATGAATGTAAGTTATATATTTTTTTCTTTTTCAAAAAAGCACCATGGCAATATGTATACTCAGAGTTATACAGATAAGTCATACGCGATGTAACCGTTTTGATGTGTGGATTTTTCGACATTATGCACATATTACGATTTTCTATGTGAGTTAAATGGATACTTGTTGTACATAGGACAGGCCCCTGCCGGTATGCACAGCGTTGTGCGGAACCGGCAGGGGCCTTTGTCGCTGGATAGCTGTAACGGCGGCTATAGTTGCAGCGCCGAGAAGTCGGCCAGGCGATCAAGACGCAGCATGATGGCCTTCAGCAGATTGAGGCGATTGTGGCGGACGTCGGGGTCATCACAGATCACCATAACGTTATTGAAAAAAGTGTCTACCGATGGCCGCAGCTCGCTGAGCCTGATCAGCAGCGTGTCGAAATCGGCTGCCTTGTGCAAGTCATCGAAATCGGCAAACACCTGCTCCAGGTGAGCTGCCAGGGCTTTTTCGGCATCGCTGTCAAACAGGGCAGCGTCATAGCTGCCAGTCAGCGTCTCGCTGCCGCCCTGTTTACGCAAAATGTTCCCCACGCGCTTGAAGGTCTGCACGGAAGGCAGAAAACCTTCTGTCTGTCCAAAGGCTTCAAGCGCTTTCAGCCGGCGGGCTGTGGACCAGACCTGGCTTGCACCTGTAGCGGCGACGGCCTCCACAAACAGCGTGTCGTGCCCTCGCGAGAGGAAAAGGTTTTTGACGCGCGCCACGAAGAATTCATGAAGTTTGGCGCGGGCTTCTTCAGCAGACAACTTCCAGTGGCGTTCCCCGTAAAGCTCACGCGCTTTATCAAACAGGGCGTCGATGTCGACCAGAAGCCCCTTTTCAAGCATAATGCGTGCAATGCCGAGTGCAGCGCGACGCAGGGCATAGGGATCAGCCGCGCCGGTGGGGATCATGCCAAGTCCGAAGCAGCCAACAAGCGTGTCAGCCTTGTCGGCCATGGACAACAGAGCGCCCAGCAGACTTGCCGGTACCGGGGAATCCGGGCCGGCCGGCAGATACTGCTCGGCCAGAGCATCGGCCACAGCCTTGCATTCGCCCTTCCGGCGGGCGTAGATGCCACCCATGATGCCCTGGAGCGTATCGAATTCACCAACCATGGCCGAGACAAGATCGGCTTTGGACAAAAGACCGGCTCTGGCGGCATCTTCGCTGGTAATGCCGAGGATCGCTTCAGAGTCGTCAGCCAGTCTGGCGTGCTCGGCCAGCCACACGCACAATTCAGAGACGCGGCGGCACTTGTCCCCCATACTGCCCAGCGGTGCCAGGAAAATCACATGATCAAGTTCAGCCAGCCAAGCGTCAAAGGTGCTTTCAAGGTCGCTGCGCCAGAAAAAGCGGGCGTCTTCAAGGCGGGCACGGAGCACCCGTTCCCAGCCCTTGCGTACCAGATCCACATTGGGCGGCGTCATGTTCAGGACAGTGACAAAGTAGGGCAGCAGTTCCCCTTGCTGATTCTGAACACCGAAGCTCTTTTGATGGGTTTCCATGCTGGTCAGGAGCACTTCACGCGGGACTTCCAAGTATGAGGGATCGATGCTGCCCAGCAGGGGGACGGGGTGTTCGCACAGTCCCTGTACCTCATCGAGAAGTGACTCTTTCCAGATGACGGAGCCACTGACAGTGGCTGCCTGCTCGTTACCGCCACGGATAATGATCTCGCGTCGGTCTGCTGCAGAGGGGATTACCGCAGCCTTGACCATGATCGCGTCGTAGGCATCTGCATCGGGAATGGCAAAGGGGCCAGGACCATGCTCACGATGTCCCCAGGTCTCACGGCCGGACTGAACGCCTCCGATGGCAAAGGGGACGACGTCACTGTCAAGCAGGGCTACAATCCAGCGCAGAGGACGGGCAAAGGCAAAGTCTCCGCTGCTTCCCCAGCGCATACGTTTCGGGAAGGGCAGCGCCGCAATGATGGCCGGACAGAGGGTAGCCAGAACCTGAGCGGCGGTAGCGCCGCCCTTGAGAACACGGGCCGCCAGATAGGCGCCTTTTTCGGTCGTCACGGTTTCCAGCGAGGCCACATCGACACCGCTGGTCCGGGCAAACCCCTCAGCGGCTTTGGACGGTTGCCCGGTAGCGTCAAAGGCCACTCGGGCAGGCGGACCCATGACCAGTTCTTCACGGCGTGGCTGAATGGTATCCAGCCCGTCGACGCGCACGACAGCCCGTCTGGGCGTTGAGCGGACATTGATGGAAGCAAAGCCGAGATCGGCATCTTTCAAGCCAGCACTGAAGCGGCTGGCAAGTTCCTGTTCGGTGCCGGGCAAAAAGCGGGCCGGCAGTTCTTCAGTGCCAATTTCAAGAAGAAAGGTAGCCATATCAGTTGTTCCCTCCGGCCAGCATGGGGTATCCCATTTCCTTGCGCTGCGCAGCGTACAGGCGGGCTACCTGTGAGGCCAGCGCGCGCACCCTGCCAATGTAGGCCGTGCGTTCGGTGATGGAGATGGCGCCGCGGGCATCCAGCAGATTGAACGTGTGCGAGCACTTGAGGCAATAGTCGTAAGCAGGCCAGAGCAGGCCCTTGGCAGCCATCGCCTTGCATTCGGCTTCAAAATCATTGAAGTGCTGCAAGAGCATGGCAGCATTGCTTTCGTCAAAGTTGTAGCGGGATTGTTCGACTTCGTTCTGATGATAGATTTGTCCGTAGGTGACGTGTGCGTTCCAGTCAAGGTCGTAAACGGAATCCTTGCCCTGAAGGTACATGGTCAGCCGTTCCAGCCCGTAGGTCATTTCTACGCTGATCGGCGACAGGTCAATGCCGCCAACCTGCTGAAAATAGGTGAACTGCGACACTTCCATACCGTTGAGCCAGACTTCCCAGCCAAGTCCCCATGCGCCCAGGGTCGGAGATTCCCAGTCGTCCTCAACAAAGCGGATATCGTGTTCGGACGGATGAATGCCAAGAGCGCGCAGGCTGTTCAGGTAAAGATCCTGCACATTGTCTGGCGAAGGCTTCAGAATGACCTGGAACTGAAAGTAGTGCTGAAGACGGTTGGGATTTTCACCATAACGGCCGTCGGTAGGACGCCTGGATGGTTCCACATAGGCCACGTTCCATGGTTCTGGCCCGATGACACGCAGGAAGGTCGAGGGGTTGAACGTCCCCGCGCCGCACTCGATGTCCATAGGTTGGGCGATGACGCACCCCGTCTGTGCCCAGTAGTTTTGCAGGGTGAGAATGACATCTTGAAAATACATGGTTCCTCCAGAAACCCTGGGGTTTCTTGTTGTGGTCAGACTTTGCCAAACCGTCCGCGATCCCAGACAAGACCGAGGTGGTATTGCACAAATTCGTCGATATATCTAGCGCAATCCTGACGTTCGTGAGCGGTGAGGGCTTCGTGCCCCCATGTTTCTGGTGTCGCGTTCTGTACGGTATCCAGCGCTCTGATCATGGCTGGCGTCAGTTGTCCCTGGCTGCGCTGACCTCTGACGGCCGCACAACGGGGACAGCGTACGGCCCCTTCGGCGATGCTCCAGAAGGCGCTTGTTTCTACTCCGGCATGACCGTTGCGGCTGAATCCCAGTGGCTCTCCACACGCTGTGCAGCGATCAAACGCAGGGACATACCCCTGGACTGAGGCAAGCCTGAGACGGAACAGGATTGGCAGGGTTTCCGGCACTGGCGCATTCCCCTCAAGCAGTGTCAGAAGTTCCTGGGTCAGTGTCAGTGTCTCGCCAGCGTCGTCCTGGGGCAGTCCCAGCGCTTCCAGAAAGCGCAGGCAGTTCATCGCCATGCCAAGCCGGCCTCCGCCCGTGCGTAACGAATGTGGTCCCCAAAGCAGAGATGCCTCGCACAACGTGGGAAACTGTCCGGTCCGGCCTGTATCTACGCGGACGCGCAGCAGGTTCAGCATGTCCAGACATCCGGGAAACCGCTTTCTGCTGCGACTTCCACCAAAGGCGAATGCATGAAGAATGCCGTGCCGGCGCGTGAGCAGGCGCAGCCAGACATCGATTTCCCGAAAGCGCCCCAGGCTTAACACCAGGGCTGTATCCGTCCATTCCATATCGTTTGTCAGGGCGCTGGCGGGAAGGTCAGTGTCCTGACCTGCCCCTGGGCGCCTGGCGATCCCATGGCCTTACCGTCGTAAGTCAGGCGGACACCTCCTGCGTTGCCGAGCCGCAGTGTCAGGCTTTTGTTGAAGGTAAATGTGGCGCCTTCCCCCTTGCGCAGTGAAAATTCCGTCGGCTTGGCGGAATCTGGGCGCACCATTACCCAGCAGGTAGCAACGGCGTTGATGACCAGTTTGTGGCTTTCGCCAGGGGCAACCGATGGCTGCAGCTGAGAGGACTCGTCCGCATTAATGGCGGCATTCGCAGGTGTGGCTGTAGTCGGTGTTGTCTGAGCGTTGGTTGCAGCCGTGGCTGTAGTTTCCCCCTGCGGCTCTGCCGTTTCCTCGTGGAAGGCGGCCTGTGCCCTCGTGGCTTCTGGAGCGGCAGGCGCGTCCATACCGGCAGTTCCGGCATCAGAGATTTCTGAGGCGGCAGTGGCCGGGGCGGCTTCAGGTGTCATACCATGGTGTGAGGCGGCGTCATCGGTGGCAGGAGCATCCGCTGCCGGTAGCGTTGCAGATGGCTGGCTGGTCTGCTGCTGGCTGGTGACGCTGTTCCACAAGTCCACAGCCTGTGTGACGAGAGGTTCACGGAACCAGAAAACAGCTGCGGCGATAGCCATCATTACCAGCAGTCCAATCAGGCGGAGCATGGCTCCACCGTCAATGCGGGGGGGGGCGAAAGACGCCATCCTGCTGCTGCGGGTAATCAGCTGGTCAGGCGGAGTCTCCTCCTCCACCAGCACGCTAAGGGCTTCGTGTACAAGATCTGCAGGCACACCTACCATTGATGCGTATGCCTTGATGAACCCCCGGGCATAAGCGGGGTGAGGAAGTCCCTTGAGGTTGCCCTCCTCAATGGCCTGAATGGTGGAGACGGGCAGTTTTAACCTGTCAGCCATTTCCTGTGCTGACAGGTTATGCCGAGTCCTGGCTTCCAGGAGCAGGGCACCAAGCTCGTTCAGAGTCATCACGGCCTCCGGGGAAATAAGCGATACGGTTTTCGCTGCAAGGCGCTAGAGACGGATGTCGATTACAGCGCGCTTGCGCAGCTGTTCCATATACTCGACAAGACGTTCCTGCATCTTGGGCTCGCGCAGAATATTTTCGATTTGTTCGCTGACGTCTTCCAGGGACGGCGCACTGCCGTCAGTGCTGGAGTCAAGGAGTTTGATCTGAGCGGGCATGCCGTTCAGAAGAAACAGATCCGTCACGTCCCCCTGCTTGAGGTTGCCAATCTGGTTCTTGACGTCGGAGGCAAGATCTCCCCACGGGATGAAGCCAAGATCTCCTCCTTGTTCCTTCATGGGGCCGACGGAAATTTTTTTAACGGTTTCTTCGAAATCGAGCTTGCCGCTGCGCAGTTGGCTGACCCATTTTTTGGGATCAACCTCAGGGGGATAGATGAGCAGAGCAAAGCGGACCGTACGCCCCGCACCAAACATGTCACTGTGTTCGTTATAGTAGGCTTCGATTTCTTCTTTGCTGATCACGACCTTGCGTGCCACCATATGCCCGAGCAGCTGCCGGGTCAGAAGCCCCTTGCGGATATGGTCGCGGTACTCTTCCATGGTAAGTTTCTGCGCAGCCAGCTGGTTGGCAAACTCCGCCTCGCTGAGTTTGGACTGATTGCGGATTTTCTGCAGCTCGGCGTCAATATCGCTGTCTGAAACCGTGATGGACAGACGCTGGGCCTCCTGGGTGATGATGAGGTCGTTAATCATGGATTCCAGAACATTGCGCCGCAAATCGGCCACAGCTTCCGGGTTGGCCTTGGCGTCAAGCCCCGCCCGCAGCAGCGCCGGGGCAACGGCGCGATCCAGGTCATAGGCGCTAATCATGTCGCCATTGACAACAGCCACAACCTTGTTGAGAGGGGCGGCGACAACCTGAACACACAGGGCCATGCACAGCACGACCACAAAGGCAAGAACACGCAAGATGCTCACTCCTTATCAGTACAGTACGACAGTGGTGGGTATCAACGGGGCACATCCTCGCGCCCGCCACGATCCGAAATTGCTAGATAGCTCTTTTTACGGTAAGATGCAACGTTCAGAAAAAAACAGTCCCGCATTCTCCGGTGTGCCTGAAACACGCCGTCAGGGTGAGCTGACATGATGCTTTTGGGGAGGAAACATATTCATGGGTGCTATGGGATCTTCTGCTGCAACGCTGTTTGCGCGAATGTGGGAAGGACGTCGCCCGGGGGGTGCCGCTCCGCAGGGCAGAGCGCTTGTCCGGGCGTGGTGGAGGGCCTGCCGCCCCCCCTTTCTGATTGTGGATTTTATTCCCGTGGCTCTGGGGCTGGCTCTGGCCGTGCGTCAGCCTGGCGGAGGGCTGCTACCACTGGCGGCATGGCCATGGGAGCGGTGCCTGCTGGTATTGCTGGGGTGTTTTTGTGTCCATACCATTGCCAATATCGCCAACGACTTGTTTGACTATCTGCTGGGGGTGGATACCGATGGCACGATCGGTGGCACAGGCGTTATTCAAAGCGGAGCCATCACACCGCGTGAAATTACGCTGGC
>CALUZP010000096.1 GCA_944325325.1 uncultured Desulfovibrionaceae bacterium | reverse complement strand
ACACGGCAAGGCTGCGGCTGCAGGTGTTCCTTGTTTGCGCGCTGCTCATTGCCGGCGCGGTAGGGTTTATTGGCACAGTCGCTTTTGTGGGGCTGGTTGCGCCGCACTGCGCCAAGCTTATGCTTGGAGAGGATCAGCGCTTTCTGCTGCCGGGATCGGTATTCCTTGGAGCACTGATGCTGCTCGCGGCCTCGATTTGTTCAAAGCTTTTGTCAAATGGCGCGATGTTGCCTGTGGGGATCATCACGTCGCTTGTGGGGGTGCCGTTCCTGTTTGCCCTGTTGCTCAAGAAGGGAAGGTAAAACATGCTTAAGCTGTCAGTCTGTGATCTCACAGTAACATTTGCCGCCCGTCCCGTACTTGAAAAGGTCAGCGCGACGTTTTACGGCGGTGAGATGGTGGCGGTTATCGGACGCAATGGCGTGGGCAAGACCACGTTCATCAAAGCGTTGGCGGATCTTGTCCCGCATGCCGGGACAGTGACGCTGCATGACGACAGCGCGGGCAGGGTGTTTTCGCTGCGTGATGTGGCGTATGTACCTCAGCTTGAGGCTGTAACCAGCCGGTTGACAGTGTTTGAAACGGTGCTCCTGGGATTGGTGCGGGATCTGCACTGGAAAGTCAGCGACGAACAGCTTGATACTGTGATGAATGTGCTGGCCGAGCTTCACCTTGAAGCCCTGAGTCACAGACCCGTCTGCAACTTGAGCGGAGGCCAGAAGCAGCTTGTGTTCATGGCTCAGGCGTTCGTGTCCAATCCCCGCGTGCTGCTGCTTGACGAGCCGACCAGCGCCCTGGATTTGCGCCATCAGCTCATCGTGATGGATTTGGCGCGCCGGCATACGGCAGAACGGGGTCTGGTCACACTGTTTGTCACCCACGATCTGATGCTGGCCTCCCGGTACAGTCATCGCCTGCTGCTGCTGGATGAGGGACGCATTCGGGCTCTGGACACGTCGGAGCAGGTGCTGCGGCCGCACCTGCTTGGCGATGTATACGATATTGAGGCCAGCGTTGAGCGCACACGTTCCGGATTTCTGGGTGTCGTACCCATAAGGCCCTTATAATGAAGGATTGCTTTGCCACATTACGGGATTACTGGTCTGGCCGGGTGGCCGCCTATGCGGCTGTGAATGAGGACGAACTGTTGCATGGCCAGGGGGCGGTGTGGCAGGCGCTGCTGCGGGACAACCTGCCTGCACAACCGGGGCTCAAGGTGCTGGATGCAGGTTGCGGCCCGGGCTTTTTCAGCATTCTGCTGGCGCGGGATGGGCATAGTGTCACAGCTGTTGACTGCAGCTCATTCATGCTGGAGAGGGCGCAGGCCAACGTCAGCCGCTTCTGCCCGGAAGGGGATGTGTGCACCGCTGTCATGGATGTCCAGCGGCTGGCATTGCCCGACAGGATGTTTGATGCAGTCGTAAGCCGCAATGTAACGTGGAACCTTGCATATCCGGAGCGTGCCTATGCCGAATGGCTGCGAGTTCTGCGGCCAGGTGGCGTACTGATAAATTTTGACGCCAACTGGTATGCCCATCTGTTTGACGAAGTCGCGGCGTTCTGGCGTGAACAGGATTTGCAGGCAGTGCGTGAGCAGGGGTATGAGCTTGACGATGAACAGACCGACAATAGCCTGCAGGAAGTGCTTGGATCTCTGCCGCTGGGCCGGCAGCGCAGGCCGGAGTGGGATTGCCGGTGTCTTGAGGCGCTGGGCTGCCTGAAGATAGCGTGCAGGACTCCGCTTCCTCCGGGGATCATGAATGACTACTACACGACGCTGTATGCACATACCCCCATGTTTATGATCAGGGCCATCAAGGACTGAGCGCATGACGACACTGAACGCCATCCGGGATTATTGGAATACCCGCGCCGAGGGCTTTTCACGCAAGACAGCGCACGAGCTGCGCCATGATCCGTTGCGCTGGATTGAGCGCATGCGGCCCTTTTTCCCCAGGAAGGGAACGTTGACTGTGCTGGATGTGGGATGCGGCCCTGGCTTTCTGGCCATCCTGCTTGCCAGACTGGGGCATGAGGTCACGGCCTTTGACTATACCGAGCAGATGCTTGGACGTGCGCGGGTCAATGCGGATGAAGCCGGTGTGCAGCTGACAATCTGCAGGGGAGACGCCCAGAGCCTGCCCTTTGCCGACGGGATGTTCGATATGGTGGTTTCCCGTAACCTCACCTGGAATCTTGAGCACCCGGAACGCGCCTATGCCGAATGGCTGCGCGTACTCGTGCCGGGCGGGGTATTGATCAATTTTGACGGCAATCACTACCGCCATCTGTATGATGCCGCCTACGCCGAGCTTGAAGCACAGGACAGCCGTACTGAGGCGCACGATCCCGCATATATGCTTGGGGTAGATCCCGCCCCTATCAGAGAGGTGGCAAAACACCTTCCTCTGAGCCGGCTTGACAGGCCTCAGTGGGACATGACGGTTTTGCTTGAGTTACAGGTGGATCGGGTGACGGCGGAGGTGGAGCGCCGAACCTTTCTGGACAGCAAGGGCGCACAGCGCAGCCTGATCGGCGATTTTACCGTTGTGGCGTATAAGACACCACAGCTGTAGTGCACAGTCAGGTACGCGGCTCTCTGCCGCCATCTGAGATTGTCTGTCCTTCCGGCAACAGAGGAAGGTCTGAAAATTCCACGGGTGGAACCGTGCTGTCCTGACGCCTCCCTGGCGCTAGAGCGTTTTGCCATTGACAAAGGCAAAACGCGAGGTGGCAGGACAGCGTCGCCCGGCCAAACGCGAGTGAAAAAACGCGCGTTTCCCGCGAAACGACAGGCCGTATGGTTTGAAACGCTTCGCGTTTCAAACTAAAAATACTCTAATGGCGGGTACTGGACTGTGCTCGGTATGTGCAGATGTGTAGATAGTATTTTCAAACGGTTACGTATAGCTTATATGCCATATCCAGGATTTTTGCCGTTAGCAGATCCTGCCTTTCTTCCGTCCTGATTTATCTTCTGCCTGCCATCTCTGAACTCCTGACGGCAATGATACAGCCGGGGCCAGAGCATGGGCCTTCCCACATTTATCAGCCGTTATGCCCTTTTTCAAAAGGGGTACAGTCTCCATTACGCCCTGACGGGGGCGATTGCGTGAGAATTCCGCCATGCTGTCAGAGCTGCGCTGGAAGCCGTGTGCCCTCACAGACCTTACTCTGCAAGCGCAGGCGTTTCAGCTAACTGAGCAGCAAGGGGTGAAAGCCGTGCCCCTCTTCAAGCTCCACAAACTCGGAAAACAGCAAAATCCGGAGGCACGGCGTGCCTCCGGATCGATTCAGTATGGATGCCTGTCCGGGAGAATCTTCCGAATCAGTTGGCCTGGGTCCGGAAGTAGGACGGCAATTCGATGTCTTCTTCATTTGTGCTGAAGACGAAGGAATCCTCATGGCCTGGATTGTGGGAAGCCTGCTGTTCCCGTTCTCGCATACGCAGATAGGTGGGTTTCGAGCGATCTTCGGAAGGATCGAACACGAAGGAGCTGCGCGGGCGGGAGGGGATGACGCGGGGTTCTGAAGCGCGGACTGTCGGGGCCTGGATGGCTGAGCCGGTATGGCTGGCAGCGGCGGTATGGCTGGCGCTGTGGCTGCTGGTCTGAGCCTTGGCATTGTCGGCAGCGGGAGTGCTTTCGATGCCCGTGGCGATGACCGATACGCGGATTTCGTCGCCGGCGTTGGGGTCAATAACGATACCGGCAAAGATTTGCGGCTCGACGCCTTCGGCGCTGGCGCATTCGGTGATGTAATTGTTGGCCTCTCCGTATTCTTCCATGGTGAGGTCTTCGTTGGCGGTGATGTTGATCAGCACTGATTTTGCGCCGGCAATGGATACGTCATCCAGCAGGGCGCAGTTGATGGCGTTCTTGGCGGCAGCGAGCGCGCGTCCTTCGCCAGATGCCACACCCATGCCCATCATAGCCATGCCGCCGGTACCGCTCATGGCGGTGCGCACGTCGGCAAAGTCAACGTTGATGAGGCCGGGGCAGGTGATGAGATCCGAGATGCCGCTGACTGCGCTGCTCAGGACGCTGTCAGCCATTTTGAGCATTTCGCTGAGTTTGGCTTTTTTGGACGCCAGCGTAAACAGCCGTTCGTTGGGGATGACGATCAGGCTGTCGACGTGTTCACGCAGCTCGGCAATACCGACTTCTGCAGCCTTGCGGCGGCGTTCGCCTTCATATTTGAAGGGGCGGGTAACAACGCCGACGGTCAGGATGCCCATTTCACGGGCAGCCTGGGCTACCACGGGAGCAGCGCCGGTGCCGGTGCCGCCGCCCATGCCGGCGGTGACAAAAATCATTTCAGCGCCTTTAATGGCGTCCTTGATGGCAGCGATGCTTTCAAGCGCTGCATCGCGGCCTACCTGCGGATTGGCTCCCGCACCAAGCCCTTTGGTCAGCTTGTCGCCGATCTGGAGCTTGATTTCCGCGCTGGAGCGTTCCAGCGCCTGGGCGTCAGTGTTCGCGCAGATGAACGTGACACCACGCACGCCGGACTCAATCATGTTCTGTACGGCGTTATTGCCGCCGCCGCCCACACCGATGACCTTGATATTGGCCGTGGAGCTGAAAGACAAATCGGCTTCCATCAACATGTATGCAACCTCCTCCCGAATAGGCAAAGCAAAAAAGTATGCGTGACAGACAAAATGGTGGTATGGGACGGATTAGGAAATATCGGCAAACCATTCTTTCATGCGTTTAAGGATTGACGCAAAGAAGCCGGTTTTTTCGCTGCGCATGAAGCGTTGCTCCGAGCCTTCCATTTCAGCGCCAAACCGCAGTAGCCCGACCGCTGTAGCGTATTTGGGGCTGTTGACCATGTCCTTCAGGCCAGTAACCCCGTGGGGGTAGCCAATGCGGGTGGGCAGGCCAAAGATGCTTTCGCCAAGCTCCTGACAGCCTTCCAACATGGCTGCGCCGCCGGTGAGGACAACGCCTGCGCCAATGGTCCTCTTGAAGCCGGAATTTTCCAGTTCCTGATCGACAAGGGCCAGGATTTCCTCCATCCGTGGCTGACAGATTTCAGCCAGGACCTGGCGTTGTACGCGTCTGGGATCCCTGCCGCCAACGCTGGGAACTTCGATGTACTCGTCAGGACGGACCATGTCAGCCAGTGCACAGCCATATTTAATTTTGATCTTTTCTGCGGCGGCAAGAGGTGTGTTCATGACAACGGCAATGTCATTGGTCAGGTTCTGGCCGCCCAGGGGCAGTACACTGGTATGCTTGATGGCTTCATTGGCAATGACGGCGATGTCGCAGGTTCCGCCGCCAAGATCAACAAGGGCTACGCCTATTTCCCGCTCTTCGTCAGTCAGAACAGCCTTGGCCGAGGCCAGTGACTCAAGCACAATGTTGGTCACGTCAAGATTGCTTTTGTGGCAGCAGCGGATGATATTCTGGGCCGAGGTGACGGCACCGGTGACAATGTGCACGCGCACTTCAAGGCGGACTCCGGACATGCCGAGCGGGTCGATGATGCCGCGTTGATCGTCAACGATGTATTCCTGTGGCAGGGTATGAATAACTTCCCGATCCTGAGGAATGACAATAGCCTTGGCGGCTTCGAGGGCACGTTCGACCACACGTGGGGTGACCTCTCCGCCGTTGACAGCTACCACGCCATGGCTGTTGAGGCTTTTGATATGACTGCCTGCAATGCCGGCATAGACCGTGCGGATTTCACATCCGGCCATGGATTCGGCAGCCTCAATGGCCTTCTGCACGGCGTTGACGGTCTGATCGATGTTGACGACAACGCCTTTACGCAACCCTGTGGAGGGGCTTGTCCCGATACCGAGAATCTCCATTTCCCCAGAATCGGCGATCTGGCCTACAATGGCGCAAATTTTTGTTGTGCCCAGGTCCAGACCGGCAATCAGTTCCGATTTGGGCATAGTTGCTCTCCTTACCCCTGATCCGCCGTGCCCGAAACTGGCGGAATCCCTGCGCAGGTCGTTCGTTTGTGAAGTATTGCAGCGATCCGGCGAGACCTGCGTTGCTGCCGAAAGCGCGATGCGATAACCGTAGCTTCTTATAAAATCATCATGAGCTGTTCTTCACAGATGGCTGCATAAATTTTAGAAGCGTGCAGCCAGTGCGAGTATATCTCGTATACCGCCCATCATGGCGTTCAAAAAAATTTTTTGAACTTATGGCACTATCTATACAAAAATTTTCTAACTGCTTTATTTCTTGATGGATATTTTTTTTAGGCAGGAAAAAAGCACAGCTAATGGACATCTCGTTTGATACTATATCCGTTAGCAGATGCATGATGCGATTTTTAATGACGCTGTGCTTCATATCCATCATATTTTTTTGAAAAAGTCTAGAAAAAATTTCAATAAATAGCCTTATTTTACAGCACGCCGCGGAATAACCCACACGTTGCCGTCAGACGACCAGATTTCACGCGTGGATTTAAGTTCTCCGCGCCTGGCCAGATCCTTGAGCACGACATGCAGCCTGGCCAGATTTGCCGTCCAGTCGTCAGGCTGGATGTGGAGCGACAGGTTGCCGTCGCCAAGCACAATTTCAATGCCGCGGCTTTCACTAACCCGGATGATCGACGCCAGCCTGACGTCAATGGGAAGCTGGGCGTCCTGCATGGCGAGCAGAAGTTTGCCGATATTGGGTCGTAACGCTTCACCGTCGTCCAGGACCTCAAGAATGGGCAGCGAAATGAACCGCTGTGCTTGGACTGGTGCAATAGGGCGTCCGTCTTTGTCGGCATAGTGCAGCACGCCATTGATCATGACCCAAAAGGCCGGCGCGCGTTCTCTGACATAAATTTCAAAACTGTCCGGCAGGGTCCTTTTGATCGACACGCTGGCAATCCACGGGTTGCCGTACAGTTTTTGCTCCACATTGGAAATGTTTACTGTCAGGCTGTTCATGCCGGGCCTGAGTCCGCACAGCTCCAGAATGTCTTCCTGCGAAAGATGCGAAACGCCGCTGACGGAAATATCCTTGACATTGAAGTACGGCGATGTCGTCAGGTAGCTATAGACTTGGAACAGGCCCATGCCCACCCCGACAAACAGCAGTCCGCCCACGCCAAGGCCGAAAATCCAGCTGACAACACTGCGGGACGATGACGGCATATTGTTTTTTTTACGCACGCCAGCCGATTCCTGCCGGCCGGATTTCTCCTG
>CALUZP010000095.1 GCA_944325325.1 uncultured Desulfovibrionaceae bacterium | reverse complement strand
CTGGCCCGCAAGGCGCAGGCCGCCATCAACGACTATACGCAGGAACAAGTGGACGACATGTGCCTGGCCGCGGGCTGGGAAGTGTACAAGGACGACAACATTGCCAAGCTGGCCAGGATGGCTGTTGAAGAAACGGGTTTCGGCAATGTGGAAAGCAAGATTGCCAAGCACAAGCGCAAGGTGGGCGGCGTGCTGCATGACGTTCGTGGAGCCAAGAGCGTGGGCTGCATCGAGCGCGACGAAAAGAACGGGATTTCCAAGTATGCAAAGCCGGTGGGCGTGATTTGCGCGATCTTGCCGGCCACGAACCCGACGTCCACCTGCGGCGGCAAGGCCGTGGGCATGCTCAAGTGCCGCAACGCGGTGATTTTCAAGCCCAGCTCCCGCGCGATGAAGTGCACCACCGAAGCGGTGAACATGATGCGCGAAGGTCTTCGCCGCGTGGGTGCTCCCGAAGACCTGCTGCAGGTAGTGGAAGACAACAGCCGTGAAGGCGTGGGCGCGCTGATGAAGGCGTGCGACCTGGTGGTGGCTACGGGCAGCGGCGCTGTGGTGCGCGCGGCCTATTCGAGCGGCACGCCGGCCTACGGTGTGGGCCAGGGCAACGCGGTGCCCATCGTGGCTGAAGATGCCGACGTGGCCGAAGCGGCCAGGCTCATCTGCAGCAGCAAGCTGTTTGACTACGCCACCTCCTGCTCTTCCGAAAACGCCGTGGTGCCTGTGGAAGCCATCTATGACCAGTTCATGGCCGAGATGAAGAAGAACCACTGCTACCTGGTGGAAGGCGAAGATCGCGAAAAGCTGAAGAACTACATGTGGAAGATCAACGCCAAGGGCAAGCTGGCGTTGAATCAGGACGTGATTGCCAAGTCCGCGGCCGTGATTGCGGCCGGCGCGGGGATTGCGATTCCTGAAGGGACGGACATTCTGCTGGTGGAAGGCACCCAGCCCATCAAGGATGACAAGTTCCACGACGAAAAGATTTCGCCCGTGCTGACGGTTTACAAGGCTAAGGACTTCATGGATGCCTACCGCATTCTGACGGAGCTGACCAATCTGGTCGGCCGCGGCCACTCCTGCGGGATCCATACGTTCAAGCGCGAATACATCGAATTTCTGGGCGAACACATGAAGTCCGCCCGCATCACCGTGCGCCAGTCCATGAGCGCGGGCAACGGCGGTCATCCGTTCAACCGCATGCCGTCTACGGCGACGCTGGGCTGCGGGACCTGGGGCGGCAACATCACCACGGAAAACGTGCACTGGAAGCATTTCATGAACGTGACGTGGGTCAACGAGCCCGTGGAGCCCTGGAGCTTTACCGACGAAGAGATGTGGGGAGAATTCTGGAAGAAGTACGGCAAATAGGCAGACAGGGGGCCGTATGGCCCCGTCCCACACCAAGACGGCGCGCTTTGCCGCGCAAGAGGACTGATTATGAAGCTGTTTGAATATCAGGCAAAAAATATCTTCCGGGACAAGGGGATCGCCACGCCCAAGAGCCGGCTCATCCGCAGCGTGGATGAACTGGACGCTGCCATTGCCGACGTTGGCCTGCCGTGCGTGCTCAAGTCGCAGGTTCTGCGCGGCGGCCGCGGCAAGGCGGGGCTCATCCGCCTGGTGAAGGACGCCGAAAGCGCGCGCAAGGAAGCGCAGGCGCTGTTCGACTCCGAGCACAACGTGCACATGATCCTGGTTGAAGAAGCGGTCAACATCGCGAAGGAAATCTACCTGGCCGTCACCGTGGACGCGGTGACCGCCACCGCCATGCTCATCGGCTGCGCCGAGGGCGGGGTTGAAATCGAAAAGCTTGCCGCCACGGATCCGGACAAGATCATCACGGTCAAGGTGGACATGGCGCAGGGCCTTGGCGGGTTCCACGTCAACAACCTGGTGTACGGCATGGGCCTTGCGCCCGAGCTCATCAAACCCGTGAGCGCGGTGGTGCGCAACCTGTACAAGACGTTCGTGGCCTATGACGCACAGCTGGCCGAAATCAACCCGCTGTTCATCACGGCCGACGGCACACCCATTGCCGGCGACGGAAAGATCATCATCGACGACAACTCCGAATGGCGCCATCCCGACTATCCGCTGAGCCGCGAACAGTTCGATTCACAGGTGGAATTTGAAGCTGCGCAGGAAGGCATTCCGTACCTGGTCTTTGACGGTGACGTGGCGCTGATGTGCGCCGGTGCAGGCCTGACCACGACCGTGTTCGACCTCATCAACGACGCCGGCGGCAAGGTGGCCACCTATGTGGAATTCGGCGGTGCCAACTACACCAAGGCCGTGCGGACCATGGAACTGTGCCTGAAGACGCCGAGCAAGGTCATTCTGGTGGTGACGTTCGGCACCATCGCGCGTGCGGACGTCATGGCGCAGGGCCTCGTGGAAGCCATCAAGATCCACAAGCCCAAGCAGCCCATAGTGACCTGCATCCGCGGCACCAATGAAGAAGAAGCCTTCAAGATCCTGCGTGAAGCCGGCCTTGAGCCGTTGACCAATACAGAAGAAGCAGTGCAGCGTGCGGTGGACATCGCCGCGGGGAGGGCCTGATGAGCATTTTTGTCAACAAGGAATCGCGCGTGATCGTGCAGGGCGTCACCGGCAAGGAAGGGGCCTTCTGGGCCAAACACATGAAAGACATGGGCACCCAGGTGGTGGCCGGCGTCACCCCCGGCAAGGAAGGCCAGGAAGTGGACGGCATTCCCGTGTACCACTCCGTGCGCCGCGCCACAGCCGCGCATCCTGCGGACGTGTCCATGCTGTTCGTGCCGCCCAAGTTCACCAAGGACGCCGTGTTTGAAGCCCTCGACGCGGGTATCCGCAAGATCTGCACCATCGCCGACGGGATCCCGCTGCACGACTCCATCCAGATCCGCCGCGCAGCCAAGTCCTGCGGGGCCATGGTCATCGGCGGCAACACCTCCGGGATCATCTCCACCGGTGAAGCCATGCTCGGCACCATCCCCTACTGGATCGAACGCGTGTACAAGAAAGGCCATGTGGGCGTGATGACCCGCAGCGGCTCCCTGACCAACGAAGTGACAGCCGAAATCGTCAAGGGCGGCTTCGGCGTGACCACGCTGATCGGCGTGGGCGGTGACCCTGTTCCGGGTACCCGCTTTGCCGAACTGCTGCCGCTCTATGAAGCGGACGAAGACACCCACGCCGTGGTGATCATCGGCGAACTGGGCGGGACCATGGAAGAAGAAGTGGCCGAAGCCATGGAAGCCGGCCTCTTCACCAAGCCCCTGGTGGCCTTCATGGGCGGCCGTACCGCGCCTGAAGGCAAGCGCATGGGCCACGCCGGCGCTATTGTCACCGGCGGCCGCGGCACCGTGAAAGGCAAGACCCTGGCCCTGACCAAGGCCGGCGCCAAGGTGGCCAAGCGCCCCAGCGAAGTCGGCCTGCTGCTGCAGGAATTCCTCAAGAAATAACCCCGGGACGGTAACGTCCCCCACGCTGCAAGTGACCTGACGACCTGAAAAGCCCCCCTCCGGCCCCCGGAGGGGGGCTTTCTGTACCCGGCCCCCGGAAACGGCGGTACACGCCGGAAGATGTGGAAGATGAGGAAGGTAAGGCATGCCGGGGGGAAGGAGGGAACCTTTTTGCAAAAAGGTTGCCCTCCTTCCCCCCGGGCCCCCCATCCGCCTTCCCAAAACGTTTATCGCTGAGGGTAAACGGAGGAGTCCGGCAGCGGTACAGCCGGCAGAAGCCTGCCGGGCGTTGTCGTTTCCGGGCTCGGGGAAGATGTTTTCATACAGGGCAGGCATGGTGATGGCGTCCAGCTTCTTCACTTGCGGAGAAGATGTCTTCCCAGCGTGCATGACGTACATTGCCAGGCCCCAGCTTCTTCACGCGCGGGGAAGATGTTTCAACGGCTTCCCGGCGCTGGTGAGGGTGGCGGTGCTGGTTGTACCTGTCTCGGGGGGAGTGCGTTGTCATTGAAAAAGGCAGAACGCGGGCAGGGGCGCCGTGCCGCCCGGTCAGAACCGAGCGGAAACACCACGCTGTTTCCGTAACAGGACAGGCCGGCGTAACAGGACAGGCCGGCTGGCTTGAAATACAGAACGGTTCAAACCGGACATGCTCCATGTTTGCCGGGCCGTTTCTTTGCGATGGCGGTGCGTTTCGGTGTCTGGTGCAGCACAGGCGGCGTTGAGGTCTTTGCTTTCCCCCGGTTGCAAACGTTTCGGGAAGGTGGATGGGGGGTGCAGGGGGGAAGGCGGAGAACCCCTTTGCAAAGGGGTTTCCGCCTTCCCCCCTGCCTGACCGCCTTTCCTTCTCGTCTTTCCAGTCTGAAAGTCGCGTTTTCGGGCAGACACAAAAAGGGTCTGGATGGGACACATCCAGACCCTTGTTTTCCTGGTGGCGCGCCCGCCGCGATTCGAACGCGGGGCCTTTAGCTCCGGAGGCTAACGCTCTATCCAGCTGAGCTACGAGCGCAACGAAAGTTGTGTACGCTGCAACGCCGGGGAGTGTCAAGCCTTTTCCGTTCCTTTGGCGTTGTCTGTTGTTCTGGCGTGGGGCTCGGGGGAGCAAGTCGGAGTTGTATGGCAAAAACTTTGGGCTTGCCTTTCATGGTGAATCCGGCTAGGTAGCAATTCCCGTCTGCGACCAACCGTCGTATCCAGGTTCTGCCGTTTCTGTCGTTTTTGCCATCTACACAGTACCATCCGGTCTTTATTCTGCTGTGTCCGGAGGCTGCACGCCGGTGCTGCCTTGCGGGCATCCTGTCCAGACGGGTAGGCCATGCCGGTGTACGCGGAGCCTGTCCCTGCTGGAGGAATGCCATGTCTTCCGACACCGTACATAACCAGAGCGCCACACACGGCGCATCGCAGCACAGCGGGCTCAATCCGCTGGAAACCCGCCCGGTCGGCAAGCTGCTGCTGGAATATTCGATTCCCGCCATTCTCGGGATGACCATTGCGTCCATCAACCAGATCATTTCCAGCATGTTCATCGGCCACGGCGTAGGGGCCCTGGGGCTGACCGCGCTGGGCATCACCTTTCCGCTGGTCAACCTGCTGGTAGCCTTCTGTCAGCCCATTGCCATCGGTGGTGCGGCCATCTGTTCCATTGCCCTGGGCCGCAAGAACTTGCCCGAAGCCTCCCAGATCCTTGGTCAGGTGCTGATTCTCGAAATCATTGCCGGCGTGCTGTTCGGCGTGGGGTTTTACTTTCTGCTCGATCCGCTGCTTGTCTTTTTCGGGGCTACAGCCAACACGCTCTATTATGCCCGGGAATACATGCTGGCCCTGATTGTCACCTCGCCCGCGGCCTTCATCATGATCGGTCTCAACAACGTCATGCGCGCCTCAGGGCACCCGCGCAAGGCCATGATTACTGCGCTGTTCAGCGCTCTGGTCAACTGCATCCTGACGCCGATCTTTGTTTTCTGGCTCAACATGGGCATGTTTGGCGCGGGCATTGCCGTGGCTATCGGGCAGGGGGCCTCGTGCTTCTGGCTGCTGCATCACTTTTCGCGGCCCTCGTCCATCGTGCGTTTTCAAAAGGGCGTTTACCGCCTGCGCCGCGCTCTGGTCAAACCCATTCTGGCCATCGGCACCTCGCCGTTTCTGCTGAACGTCGGCGGTTGTCTGGTGGTGATCCTGCTCAACAGGGGACTTCTGACCTACGGTGGCGATCTGGCTGTGGGAGCCTTCGGGATCATCAACCGCATCCTGCTGCTGTTTGCCATGGCCTGTGTGGGCCTGGGGCAGGGGTTGCAGCCCATTATCGGCTACAACCTGGGGGCGCGCCAGTTCAACCGCGTCAAGCTGGCACTCAAATACGGCCTGCTTGCCGGTGCCGTCATGACCATGGCGGGATTCCTGGCCTTCCAGCTGGCCCCGGGAGCGCTGTCGCGCTGCTTCACGGACCACACGGATCTGCTCGCCATTTCGGTCAACGGCCTGCGCATTACAGGAGCCCTGTTCTTTCTTGTCGGACCGCAGATCGTCACGGCCGTGTATTTCCAGTCCATCGGCCGGGCCTCCATCGCTGTTCTGCTGTCCGTGTCGCGCCAGATGCTCTTTCTCATCCCCTGCATCCTGCTGCTGCCGCGCTGGTTTGGCCTGGATGGCGTGTGGTGGAGCCTGCCCGTCTCTGACGCGCTGGCGTTCCTGCTTTCCGGCTTTGTCCTGATCTGGAGCTTCTGCTCGCCCAAGGCCCCGGCCCGGCATGTAGTGTGCGCCGAGCCGCCTAAGAATCCTTCGGATGACGGTCAGTAGATTGTCCTGCCAATATCCCGCCGCCGGACGGTTCTCACAAAGGCCGTCCGGCGACGGCAGGTCAGCGTGGTGTGTGTCTGCACCGTCCCCCGCTCCCCCGGCCTGCTGCCGGACGTTGAGAGCAGGCTCAGCTTGAAACGCTTCGCGCTTCCAGCCATACGTCTGCCGTTTTGCGGGAACAACGCGGTTTTTCTGCTTTTCCGTACAGTTCTTGCCGGGCGGCACTGTGCTGTCGCCTTGTGTTCAGCCGTTTTCAATGGCAAAATATTCTATGACGGCCGAAGCACAAGACAGAGCGAAGACTCCGCCCACCGGCCTGCCGCCGGATCCGTCGCCGCCGTTCTGCTGCAGGCCCGGTCCGTTATCCTGCACCTCTGACGTGAGGACTGGCACATATGGCTGGCTGGAATCCCTGGCACGGCTGCCGGCGCGTCAGCCCGGGCTGCCTGCATTGCTATGTCTACCGCATTGACGCCCTGCACGGCAAAGACGCCTCCCGCGTGACAAAAACCCGCGACTTTGACCTGCCGCTGCGGCGCAGGCGTGACGGCGCCTGGCGCCTGCCCGGCGGAGAACGCATTTACACCTGCTTTTCCTCCGACTTCTTCATTGAAGAGGCCGACCCCTGGCGCGAAGAAGCCTGGGCCATGATCCGCACCCGGACTGACGCCCGGTTCCTGATTCCCACCAAGCGCATCGCCCGCTTTGGCACAGGCCTGCCGTCCGACTGGGGCGCGGGTTACGCCCATGTGGGGCTGTACTGCACCTGCGAAGACGATACGCGTGCCCGGCAGCGCCTGCCGCTCTTTCTCGACGCGCCCCTGCACGAACGCTTTGTGCTGTGCGAACCCCTGCTTGGCCCCCTCGATCTGTCGCCCTGGCTGGACGCCCGCATCCAGATGGTCATTGTGGGCGGCGAGTCCGGAAAGGACGCCCGGCCCTGCCACTACGAATGGGTGCTGGACATCCGCCGTCAGTGCGCCGCCGCCGGTGTGGCCTTCGCCTTCAAACAAACCGGCGCGCACTTCATCAAGGACGGCCGCTTCTACCGCATCCCCCGCTCCCTGCAACACGCCCAGGCCGCCAAAGCCGGCATCGATCTGCCCGGCCGCCGCAGCCTGTAGTCCTTCTGCCGGCGTCATAAAACACTGGGGAAACCGGGGCGCTGCCCCGTGCCCCGCCGGGGGAACGCGTCCCCCCGGCCCCCCGTTACGGGGGACTGTTCCTTTGCACGCAAGGTTTGGGGGGAGCCTCCTGCCATCATCATGACACTATCCCTGTGTCATCCCGACATCATCCCGGTTCGGCTCGCGTTGCGGGCTTGTCCGCATTATCCCGGCAGGAGCGGTGCTGTGCCCCGCCGCTCTGCCTGCTGCGGGCTGTTTCCGGCTGTGCAGGTCGGACGAGTGCGGCGGAAGGCGGCGGATCAGGGGGGCGTCAGGCGGTGGAAACGCTTTGGAGTAAAAGGGTTAGGAAGGTGGATGGGGGGGCCGGGGCGCTGCCCCGTGCCCCGCCGGGGGAACGCGTCCCCCCGGCCCCCCGTTACGGGGGACTGTTCCTTTGCACGCAAGGTTTGGGAGATCCTCCTGCCATCATCATGACACTATCCCGGCGTCATTCCGACATCATTCCGGTTCAGCTCGCGTTGCGGGCTTGTCCGCAGTATCCCGGCAGGAGCGGTGCTGTGCCCCGCCGGTCTGCCCTGCTGCGGGCTGTTTCCGGCTGTGCAGGTCGGACGAGTGCGGCGGAAGGCGGCGGATCAGGGTGGCGCCAGGCGGTGGAAACGCTTTGGAGTAAAAGGGTTAGGAAGGTGGATGGGGAAACCGGGGCGCTGCCCCGTGCCCCGCCGGGGGAACGCGTCCCCCCGGCCCCCCGTTACGGGGGACTGTTCCTTTGCACGCAAGGTTTGGGAGATCCTCCTGCCATCATCATGACACTATCCC
>CALUZP010000094.1 GCA_944325325.1 uncultured Desulfovibrionaceae bacterium | reverse complement strand
CTCCGGGCACGCCCCGGAAAGCGTCATGGCTCGCGGCATCGGGCCCGTCGATGGAAATGGAGCAGCGCTGGATGCCCGCATCGCGGATCCGTGCAGCTGTTTCCGGCGTAATGAGGGTGCCGTTGGGCGACATGACGCAGCGCAGCCCCTTATCCCTGGCGTAGGCCGCCAGATCGTACACGTCGGCCCGCATCATGGGATCCCCGCCAGTGAAAATGATGATGGGGTTGCCCACCTGGGGGAACGTGTCGATCAGCGCCCTGGCTTCCTCGCCGGAAAGCTCATCCGGCGCGGGAGTCAGCTGGGCTTCGGCCCGGCAGTGCTTGCAGGCCAGGTTGCAGGCCTGTGTGACTTCCCAGGCAATAAGCCGGCATACCGGCGAACCGTCCGGCAGGGTACGCGCCACCCCGCCAGGATGGCCCCCGGGACGCCCGCCGGGATGACCGCCAGGGTGGCCGGGATGACTGCCGCAGCGGCCGTCTGCCGGTGGATGTCCCTGAGGATGAGATTCCATTAGCGTACCAGTCCTTTGCAAAGCAGTTCTTCGGCAAAATAGGTGATCAGGATGGACGCTCCGGAACGCCGGATGCCGATCAGCGATTCCATGATCAGCCGCTCCTCGTCGATCCAGCCCTGCTGACCGGCAGCGCGGATCAGCGAATATTCCCCGCTCACCTGATACGCCGCAAGCGGCACGTCGAAGTTGTCGGCCACAAGCCGGATGATGTCCTGATAGGGACCGGCCGGCTTGACCATGAGCATGTCCGCCCCTTCGTCCAGATCTGCGGAAGCCTCCCGCAGCGCCTCGCGGGCGTTGGCCGGATCCATCTGGTACGTCCGGCGGTCACCGAACTGCGGTGTGGATTCAGCGGCGTCACGGAACGGCCCGTAATAGGCAGACGCGTACTTGACCGCGTAGGACATGATCGGCAGGTTGTAAAAACCGGCCTTGTCCAGACCGTGCCGCAGTGCCTGGATGCGTCCGTCCATCATGTCGGACGGGGCAATGATGTCTGCGCCGGCCTCGGCATGGCTGACCGCTGTGCGGGTGAGCAGCTCCAGCGTGGGGTCATTGAGCACCACGCCGGTTTTGTCACCTTCTTTGAGCAGGCCGCAGTGGCCGTGCGAAGTGTATTCGCACAGGCACACGTCCGTAATGACCAGCAGATGCGGCCAGCGATCCTTGATCATGCGCACAGCGCGCTGGACAATGCCGTCTGCAGCGTACGCCTCGCTGCCCACGGGATCCTTGCTTTTGGGAATGCCGAACAGCAGCACGGCCGGCAGGCCGGCCTTTACGGCAGGCTCCATCTGCTTTTCCAGTTCGGCCAGGGAAAGCTGGAACTGCCCGGGCATGGAGGGTACAGGCTGGCGGAACGACACGTCGGGCGTGTCCACCACAAAATACGGCATGACCAGCGATGAAGGAACCAGCCGTGTTTCACGCACCAGCTCCCGCATGGCGGCAGACGACCGCAGCCGGCGGCCGCGGTAGAAAGACTCTTGCATCACGCACTCCTTTGATCCGGACGGCCTGAAGCCGTCCGGGAACAAATCAGTTATTCCGGACGAATTTCCTCGTCCGTCAAAAAGCAGGCCGGATCTTCAGCCCAGATGTCGCCATAGGCAGCCTCGGCGCGGGCACGGAAATTGCCGCCGCAGATGTTGAGGAACCGGCAATGGGCGCAGCGCCCCTTGACGTGCGGCTTCTTGTCCTTGAGCTGATGCAGAAGCTCAATGGACGGGTCATCCCAGATTTCAGAGAAGGGCCGGTCAAGGACATTGCCAAACACATGATTGCGCCAGAACTGATCCGCGTGGACCTTGCCGTCCCACGAAATGCAGGCAATGCCGCGGCCGGAGCTGTTGCCCTCGTTGAACTGCAGCAGCTCATACACCTCAGCAGCCCGCTTCGGATCTTCCTTGAGCAGGCGCAGCCAGACATAGGGCCCGTCGGCGTGGTTGTCCACGGTGAGCACTTCGTAGTGCTTGCCCCGAGTGTGCAGATCCCGCGTGCGATCCATAATCAGATCGACCACAGCCCGGGTTTCCTCATGGTTGAGGTCTTCCTTGATCAGTTCCGATCCCCGGCCGGAATAGACAAGATGGTAGAAGCAAATGCGCGGAACTTCCATCTCTTCCATCAGATCGAAAATCTTGGGGATTTCCACCGCGTTGCGGCGGTTGATGGTGAAGCGCAGGCCCACCTTGAGTCCTGCCTCCTGGCAGTTGCGCACGCCTTCCAGGGCCTTGCGATACGAACCGGGCACGCCACGGAAACGGTCGTGCACCTCTTCGCCCCCGTCAAGGGAAATCCCCACATACGAAAGGCCTACTTCCTTGAGTTCGCGGGCCTTTTCGGGAGTAATGAGCGTGCCGTTCGTGGAAATGACCGCCCGCATGCCCCTGGACGTGGCGTGGCTGGCCAGTTCCACCAGATCCTTGCGCACCAGCGGTTCGCCGCCGGAAAACAGCATCACGGGCGCGCCGTAGGCAGCCAGATCGTCGATGATGGTCTTGGCCTGCGCCGTGGAAATTTCATCCGTCCCGTTGGGATCCACCGCCTGCGCATAGCAGTGAACGCATTTCAGGTTGCAGCGGCGGGTCATGTTCCAGACCACCACCGGCTTCTTGTCCGCAGAAAACTGCAGCAGGTGAGAGGGGAGCTTGCCGGAATGACGCCCGTACCGCAACGCGTCGGACGGTTCCACCTGACCACAGTACAGTTTGGATATGCCTATCATTGATACTCCTCGGGCTCGATGTCTGAAAAGCAATATAGCGCCTTGGGTGCAGATCGGCAAGGCAAAAGCCTTGCCGCCGGAGGATGAGCCTGCTGCACTACGGCCGCCTTGGCAATCCGGACGCCGGTGCAGCATGGACAAGCCGTCACCCCGCCTCTGCGCCATGGCAACGCCGCCATACGCCAGGACGCCCCGGCACTTTCCGCCGGGATCAAGACGGCCGGCACCCCGTGCGGCCAGATGGCCGGCATACGCGCCGCCCTCCTTCCCGACCAGGGACAGAACTATCAGGGAAAACGCTCTCAGAAGGCTGCCCGGCCTGCCTTTGCCGGAGGGAGAAAGGGCTGTATCACCCCTCCCGCAAGCACCATCCCATCCTCATCATAGACGGCCGCAACCTGACCGGGAGCGCCGGGGCTTTTCGGCTCGTCAAAACACATTTCAAGCACCGGCCCGTCAGCCCCTGCCATCACACGCACACGGGCAGGCGCAGCCTTTTCCCGGTAACGAATCCGGACAAACAAGCGCTCTGGCCAGCACTGCGGATCAACCAGAAAGTTGACCTCACCCGCTGTGCAGCGCCGCCGGTGCAGCGCCTGGGCCGGTCCGACCAAAAGACGGTTGCCCCGCACATCCTTGCCTACAACATACAACGGGGCGCTCCAGGCAATGCCCAGCCCCCGGCGCTGGCCTTCCGTATACCGCCATAGCCCCTGGTGTGTGCCGATGACCGCGCCGTCACGGCCATCATCGCTATCCCCGGCGACATAGACGACCGGCCCGGGCCCAGGCAGCCGCACACCGGCCAGTTCCAGAAACTGCCGGTAGTCGTTGCCGGGCACAAAACAGATTTCCTGACTTTCCCCGGGCAGCGGCGCAACAAGTCCGCGGGCTTCCACCCCGGCCCGCACGGCCGTCTTGTCAACACCGGCCAGGGGAAACCGGGCGCGGGCCAGCCGCTGCCGTGGCGTCAGCGACAAAAAGTAGGCCTGATCCTTGTCCCTGTCGGCAGCGGGGGCGAGAGCAACTCCATAACGAGGATGAGTCACAAGACGCGCATAATGCCCTGTGGCCAGAGTCTGCGCCCCCTGTGCGAGCGCCGCGTCAAGCAAGAGGCCAAACTTGATGCGCGCGTTGCACAGCGCGCAGGGATTGGGCGTGGCCCCCGCCGCGTAGCTTTCGGCAAAGGGACGTACAATCCGTTCACTGAAGGCCGCCGCAAGATCCGCCACCACAAGCCGCACGCCCAGCCGGCGGCAGTTCTGCGCAAGCCCGGGGATCGGATCTTCCTCCGGCGCGACAGGCCTGAACCGGCCGTGCAGGGCAAGCACTTCCTCTCCCTGCTCCTTGAGCGTCATCAGCGCGTACAGGCTGTCCACACCACCGCTTACGGCCACCGCTATCATATACCGTCATCTCCTGGAATGAACCGTCTATCCGGGCTGCCGCCGTGTAATGGCAGGACATCCCCTGCCAGCTGAGGGCCCGGGCGGTACGCCGCCCTGCAGCGCACCCGGTCTTTCCCCATTACGTTGTTCCAGAGCAGGAGTCCAGTCCGGGCTTGATGGCAGCCACAGCCTGAGGTATGCTTGCCAGCGCGCTCCACCACGCACCTGCGGAGCGCCTGACACCTACCTTTGGAGGGAACTACGCCATGGCCCTGATGGAAGCCCCGGAACGGAATATCGCCTTTGATCTCGTACGCATCACGGAAGGGGCCGCCCTGGCCTCAGCCCGCTGGCTGGGCCGCGGAGACGGCAAATCCGGCGACGGTGCCGCAGTCGACGCCATGCGTCTGCTGTTCAACAGCCTCGACATTCAGGGCGAAGTCGTCATTGGCGAAGGGGAAAAGGACGAGGCGCCCATGCTGTACAACGGCGAAAAAATCGGCACGGGCAAAGGCCCTGAACTGGATGTGGCCGTCGACCCCGTGGAGGGAACCAAGCTGCTCTCGTACGGCCGGCCCAACGCCATTTCGGTCATCGGAGCTGCGCCGGCAGGCTCCATGCTCCGTCCGGGCCACAGCTTCTACATGGAAAAACTCGTTGTCGGCGCTGCTGCCAGAGACGCGATCGATCTCGACGCGCCCGTAGCCGTCAACCTCGGGCATATTGCTGCTTCCCTGAACAAGGACGTCAACGACCTGGTCGTCTTTGTACTGGACAAGCCGCGCCATAAACAGCTGATTGAAGAAATCCGCCTTGCAGGCGCACGCATCCAGCTGCACACCGACGGCGACGTGGCAGGCTCCCTGATGGCCGCTGACCCGCATTCCGACGTCGATGTCATGATGGGTATCGGCGGCACGCCCGAAGGCGTCATCAGCGCCTGCGCCATCAAGGGCATGGGCGGCGCCATGCTTGCACGACTCGCCCCCCAGTCCGAAGCGGAATGGGCCTCCCTCGAGGCCGAGGACATCGATATTTCCCGCATCCTGACCCTTGACGACCTCGTGCATGGTGACGATGTATATTTTGCCGCTACGGGCATCACCGGCGGCACGTTCCTCTCCGGCGTGCGCTATGACAAAACCGGTGCAAGCACGCATTCCATGCTGATCCGCAGCAAGACCGGCACAATCCGGTACATGGAGTCGCACCACAACTGGAACAAGCTGATGCAGATCAGCGCCATCAAGTACGATTAATCCGCCATGCGCGCCTCTGGCGCGCTGTTCTGCAAGACACGCGGCAGAGCGTTACGCCGCACAACAAGGACTGTTTGATGAGCATTGCACTGCTTTTCCCCGGACAGGGGGCACAGGTGACCGGCATGGGCCGGGACGTTGCCGAATCGTCAAAGGAAGCGATGGAGCTGTGGAAAAAGGCCGAGCGGCTGTCCGGTCTTGATCTGCGTTCCATCTACTGGGAGAGCGACGACGCCGCGCTCATGGCCGACACCAGGGCGCTGCAGCCGGCGCTCACCGTCATGACGCTGACGCTCTGGCAGGCTGCCGCACCGCTTCTGGAGAAAAAGGGCCTGACGCCGTCCTGCGCCGCAGGCCACAGCCTGGGCGAATACAGCGCTCTGGCTGCCGCCGGGGCCCTGACCGCCGAAGAAACCCTGGAGATTGTCACCCTGCGTGGCGCGCTCATGGCCGAAGCGGATCCCGACGGCCGCTGCGGCATGGCCGCCATTGTCAAGCTGCCCCGCGCCACCGTTGAAGAGGCGGTTGCCGAAGCCGTCCGCACCATGGCTGATCCTCACGAAATTCTGCTGGTTGCCAACTACAACACTCCGGCCCAGTTTGTGGTCAGCGGCACCAAGGCGGCGCTCGACGTCCTGGCGCCCCTTATCAAGGAACGCCGGGGCCGCATGCTGCCCCTGGCGGTCAGCGGCGCATTCCACAGCCCGCTCATGGCCGACGCCTCGCGCAAGCTGGCCGAACGCCTCCAGCGCGCCGACTGGCATACCCCGCGCTTTCCAGTGTACTGCAATGTCACCGGCGCAGCGACAGCCGACCGGCACACCCTGCAGGAGCTGGCCATCAGGCAGATGACGTCCTCGGTTCTGTGGATCGACACCATCCGCCACCAGTGGGAAGACGGCGTGACGCGCTGGCTGGAACTCGGACCCAAGAGCGTGCTCGCCAAAATGGTGCGCCCCATTCTTGAAGACAGCGGCGCTCCGGCAGAAGGGCTCGACGACGTCGCCCAGTCCGCCGGAACATTGGAGGCAATCGATGGACTTCACTAACATGATCAACAACGATCTCGGGCCGGGCCTTGTTCACTCGGCCGACGGGACGCCGTTCAAACCCCTGACCTGGCGCCAGGCCATCACGGGCGCCTGCACCCTGTTCGAACTCAACGTCAACCCGGATGAGCTGAAGGATATGGCCGAACGGGCCACCATTCCCTTTGGCCCAGAACATCCGGAAAGCACCGAGGCCCTGCGCCGGGAATGGTTCGGCTTTGTCCACGCAGGCATCATCTATGCCCTGATGGGCAAGGCGCCCGACAAGGCCCTCACCGGATACATCAGCTGCACGCGCGATCTGCTGTCCCAGTTCGGCGGCTATGACACCGCAACAGCAGACGCCTT
Source organism: uncultured Desulfovibrionaceae bacterium (assembly GCA_944325325.1). Lineage (GTDB taxonomy): Bacteria > Desulfobacterota > Desulfovibrionia > Desulfovibrionales > Desulfovibrionaceae > Avidesulfovibrio. Next base: position 2,287 of record CALUZP010000094.1, on the reverse strand, counting down.
CATTGACACCACGCTGCACAAGTATATCGAACTGCTTCTGCAGCGTGAACAACGCCAGTGTCCGAAACGGCTGCTGGAAGCCGTGATGGGCCCGGATTACGCAACAACTCTGGACAACAATAAAATCGCTTTTGTTTCCGGCATGATGGCCATCACGCTCTGCAACATCCTGGACACTCTGGAGCGCTACACCTTCCTGCCGGCCGAAGATGATGACAAGCCTGGTGCAGACAGCACCGCCACGCCTGAAGGAACCGCTTCGGAAAAACAGGCGGAAAAGCCCGAAGCCTGAGGCAGGCAGCCCCCCGAACATGCCACAGCCGCACACGCCCTGCTGATGCAAGGGCATGTGCGGCTGTTATGTTTATATAACGCCATGACAAGGAAGGAGAAAAGAGGGCGCAGCAACCGACCGCAAGACGGCCTCTGCGCTGCGCGGGTATCTATGGTTCGGGGTACAACGCCTGGATCCGGCAGACCGGCGGGACGCAAAAGCAGCAGTCCCCGCCGGATTGAAAGCGCTGCCTAGACCTGCATAAACAGAGGGAAGGAGAAACCGATGGCGCCGCACGGGCAACTCGTACGACAGTTGGCGCAGTGCCAGCACTCCTCGCCGTGGGCCACTTCGGGCCGTTCCACATCCTTATAAGGCCGCAGCTCAAGCACATATCCCGGACAGTCCTCGACGCAGGTTCCACAGGCCTTGCAATGGCCGCAGTGGAAGCAGCGGGCGGCTTCCTTTTGCGCCTGCTCGGCGGTCAGACCCAGATTGAGTTCGGCAAAGGCTTTGGTGCAGGCATTGACGGCCTCCTTCTCAGAGGGGACGCTCTCATACTGGCTGATGCCATAGATGTCCGCGTACTGAACGACACAGGGAGCCGCGTCGCTGCCCATGGCGTCACAGTCTTCAATCATATTGTCTTCATTCAGGGCATACACGCGGCTTACGGAGCCGGTCAGCAGCTGATGCGCGGCAAACGCGGCACGACGGCCGTCACCCACCGCGCGGGCGATGGAGGCGGGACCTGCGGAAACGTCGCCGGCGGCAAAAACGCCGGCCCTGGACGTGCGCTGGCTGTCATCCACCTTGATCCACTTGCGGGGTGTCAGTTCCAGACCGCCGGCGTTGTCCCCCAGGAAGGACAAATCCGTCTTCATGCCCACGGCAAAGATAACCGTATCGCACTCCAGCACATGTTCACCGCCGGGCACCGCTTCCAGGGTCAGCCTGCCCTGTTCGTCAAAGCGGCATTCCTTGACGTCAAAGTAATCCACACCGGTGACTCTGCCGCCATCCGTGCGGATAGCGGACATGGTGCAGGCGTTGTGCACCTGCACGCCCTCCCTGGCAGCCAGTTCCAGATCATCGGCAGGAGCGCGCATTTCTCCGGCTTTTTCCAGACAGAGGACATGCACGCTTTCCGCCCCCAGACGGCGGGCGGTAAAAGCACAGTCAAAGGCGACCCCGCCGCCGCCCATGATGACGACGCTTCTGCCGATCTGGCCGGTGTTCCGCCCCAGCGCAGCGGCACGGAGGAATTCCACGGCCTTCACAGCGTGTTCTGCACCGGGAATGGGCAGGCTGTTTTCAGCAGGCACTCCGGTAGCCACAATGACGGCGTCATACCGGGCGGTTATTTCGTCCATGGTGATGTCAACGCCAACGCGGGTATTGACACAGGCCCGCACGCCGGCTTCCAGCACCAGTCCCACTTCGCGGTCGACCACGTCCCGGGGCAGGCGGAAGTTGGGCACCCCGTAGCGCGGCACACCGCCCAGCAGCGGTTCGGCTTCATAGATGGTCACTTCGTGGCCCAGCAACGCCAGAAAATAGGCGGCTGTCAGGCCGGCCGGGCCGCCGCCGATGATGGCGGCCTTCTTGCCTGTGGCCGGGCGACGCTTGAAAAAGACCCGGCCCCGTTCGGCAAAAGTTTCTGCTGCACGCTCCAGGGCGCGGATGTGCAGACAGCCATCCATTTCCTTGCGGTTGCAGACATCCATGCAGAAATGGGGGCAAACCCGCCCGGTAATCCCTGGAAAGGGATTTTTGGCGCGCAAGTACCGCAGAGCTTCGGTAAACTCACCCTTTTCAATAAGGGCATGAACCTTCTGGATGGAGTTGCCAAGCGGACAGGCATGTTCACAGGGCGACGTGCGGAACTGGTCTTTAAGATTCGCACCCAGTACAACAGGGCGCGTTATTTCACGGCTATATCTCGGGGGCATGATGACGAACTCCTTGAAAATTGCGTGAGGAAGCCACAGGCTTACAGCAGCGGTGCCTTGC
>CALUZP010000093.1 GCA_944325325.1 uncultured Desulfovibrionaceae bacterium | reverse complement strand
CCTGTCTCGGCTTGCATACGGGCCGTGCCGTCTGTCCGTCTGTCTGACTGGACAGGGAGGAGACAGCGCTGGAGCCAGGACATAACACACCAGCTTATCCCACGAGGGGCAGTGAGGGCTTGCTGTTCACTCAAAAATTGGGCAGAAAGACGCCTTGTGCCCGCCAGATCGCCAGAAAACCATGGGCCGCCGGTTGGCGCTTGCTGCACCGGGTTTGTCTGGGAGAGCTCGTCTTGTGCGTCTGGCTGTGGCAACAGTCAGGGAAATGGACTCTGGCGGCGGCAAAGCCTGCGTCCATGGAACCAGCCAGGGGCGGGCAAAGGCACAGCCCGGCGTTCTGCCCTTGCCCGGCGTATGCCAACTGAAGACGGACAGAGCCTGATCGTTTTTGCAGGAGATTGACGGCCATCTGCCGTCCAGCCATGGCAACACTCTTTTTAGGGCGTTTTGCCATTGAAAAAGGCAAAACGCGAGGCGGCAGCACAGCGCCGCCAGGCCAAAATTGAGCGGGAACAGTGCGTTTTTTCTGCGAAACGACAGACCGTATGGTTGGAAACGCAAAGCGTTTCAAACTGAAAATGCTCTAGGGAGGTGCAGTCGACTCACAACACATCCGGCCTCTGGAACCGACAATCAACCTTTTCCCGTGTGCTTGAGAACCACGTAAAAAACAAGTCATGAAAAATCACACAGTCTCTCTTTCTTTCATGCTGCTCGGCGTGTTGTTCTGTGTTTGCCTAATTTGTTCCAATCTTCTGGAGACAAAGATTATCCAGATCGGAACCATGACAATTACCGCCGGGTTTCTGGTTTTTCCCATTTCCTACATTATCAACGACTGTATTGCTGAAGTCTGGGGTTTTCGCAAGTCGCGTCTGATCATCTGGCTCGGCTTTCTGATCAATTTCATGGCCCTGGCCATTTTCCAGGTGGCGCTGGTCCTGCCTGCCGCACCGTTCTGGCAGGGTGCAGAAGCCTTTCAGTTTGTGTTTGGCCTTGCGCCTCGCATTACTGTCGCCAGCCTTCTGGCCTTTCTTGTAGGATCGTTTCTCAACGCCTATGTGATGAGCCGGATGAAAGTTGCCAGCCATGGAAAACACTTTTCCGTCCGGGCGGTGCTTTCTACACTGGTTGGCGAAACAGCTGACTCCCTGGTTTTTTTCCCTATTGCCTTCTGGGGATTGATTCCCGTTGAGGAACTGCTCAAGCTGGTTGTGATCCAGGCTGTGGCTAAGACCGCATATGAAATTGTGGTGTTGCCGCTGACTATCCGGATTGTCGGGGCGCTCAAGCGTATTGAGCAGACCGACGTCTATGACGAGCATATTTCGTATAACATCTTGCGCGTCAGGGAAATCTGACGCCCGTACACCGGAACGGGACGGAGACAGTCTGGCGCCGGGGGGCAAACAAGGGGTTGCCCGTCGTATACGCGGTCTGAGGTTTCTGTTTTTGCCGCAGCGCGCTCTGTGTGTTTTGGGGCGGGCAGTCAGTGTTTCTGTTCCGGTGCTTGCAAGGTACAACCATGAATGACATCTGCGAGATGACGCCACCATCGCGTGATGATGAAGGACTCAGACAGCTGGGGCATACGACGTGTTACCGTCAGGATTATGCGCCTGATGTCCTTGAAACGTTTGTCAACAGGCATCAGGACAACGATTACTGGGTTCGTTTTAATTGCCCGGAATTTACCAGTCTCTGTCCTGTCACAGGACAGCCTGATTTTGCAGAAATCCGGATCAGCTATATCCCGGACAAAAAAATGGTGGAAAGCAAGAGTCTCAAGCTCTATCTGTTCAGCTTTCGTAATCACGGTGACTTCCATGAGGACTGCGTCAATGTGATCATGAAGGATCTGATCCGCCTGCTGGATCCCAGATATATTGAAGTCACGGGAATCTTTACACCGCGTGGGGGTATCTCCATCTGGCCTTACGCCAACTATGGCCGCCCGGGGACTCCCTATGAGGATTTGGCCAGGCATCGCATGCGTAACCATGATCTGGCCTGACCATTATACTGGGATAGAGCAATACAAAAGGCGCGCAACTGGCAAGAGCCGGTTGCGCGCCTTTTACGCAACAGCAGATGAGAACAGATGCTCTTTGCCGGTTTGCCGGAACAAATACAGGACAGGCAGAGTCTTTTCACACGCCAGTACGGATCGTCCATCGGCCACAGCCCTCCTTCTGCCTTCGCGCGCCTGTGCGGAGAGTCTCTGTCAGAAGAGGATGTACAAGACAGCTGTACTGACGACAAATTATGTGTCAATTCTGTCCCATTTTTTCTGTCGCATGAGGGGAACTTCAGAGTCCTGCCGGCCTAGTGAGCGTATGTCAGCATAGGATTATAGTTAATCCATTGATATTGATATGTAAAATTTTATACGGGACAAAAATGTCCCACAGATCGGATTGTTAAGGATAAAATGGGACAAAAATGTCCCATAAAAAAGCTTGTGCCGTGGTGCACAGGCCAGTCATAACAGATTTGGAGCGGCTGGTTCCATTTGACTGCAGAAATGGATATGGCCGCGTCAGACGCCGCAATTCGTGATTTTTATCTGTCGGGATATGGAGAATGAACGGGTTGTGAAAAATATGGCACCATTATTGCTAGATAACTACCGTAATAGGCTGTGCACATGCCACTGCCGTTGATGGCAGAACAGTGCAGTGCGGGACGTGTAGTGTTGATAACAAGCAAAGGAGCCGCCAGTGCCCACTCAAGAAGCACCTGTCAAAATCCGGGTGAACAATCTCACCAAGCGATTTGGCGACCTGACCGTGCTGAACGGAATCAACTTCACGATCAAGAAGGGGGAATTGCTTGCCATCGTCGGCCCTACCGGCTGCGGAAAGACAACATTCCTGAACTGTCTGTCCAAGCTGATGCCTGCGACGGAAGGTGAAATTCTGATTGACGGGGAAGAGGCCAATCCCAGAAAGCACAACATTTCCTATGTGTTCCAGGAACCTACCTGTCTGCCTTGGCGTACAGTACGGGAAAATGTGGCGTATGGGATGGAGATCAAGCGAATTCCCAAGCGTGAATGTGAAGAGCGCGCCAATCAGATTATGGATTTGGTTGGGTTGTCGTCCTGCGCCGACTTGTATCCCAACCAGGTGTCGGCCAGTATGATGCAGCGCATTGCCGTGTCACGCGCCTTCGCGGTGAATCCGGATCTTTTGCTGATGGACGAGCCTTACGGCCAGCTGGACGTGAAGCTGCGGTACTATCTTGAAGACGAACTGGTCAATCTGTGGCGCAAGCTGGGCAGTACCGTGCTGTTTGTGACGCACAACATCGAAGAGGCTGTGTATGTGGCCGAACGTATTCTGGTACTGACCAACAAGCCGACCAGCATCAAGGCGGAGATCATCGTCGATCTGCCCCGTCCGAGGAATTTGATCGACCCAAGGTTCGTGGATCTGCGCAAGCAGGTGACCGAGCTTATCCGCTGGTGGTAGGCCGTTGCGGCTGCACCGGAATCGCGTACAGCAACGAGATAGGAGAGGGACATGGCATATAAAGAAGTTGAGGTTAAGCAGCCGTTGATGCTGACGATCCTCCCGTATGTGAGCATCATCGCCTTTTTTGCTCTGTGGGAGCTTGTCGTGCAGACTGGATTTATCCCGGATACCCTGCTGGCCGCCCCTTCGACCGTGGTAAAAACTTTTATTGTCAAGCTGCATGATATTAATCCTGACGGCGCCACCATGGGCACGCACGCCTGGACGTCCATCCAGGAAGCGTTCCTCGGTTATGCGTTGTCATTGCTCATAGGCATTCCACTGGGTTTGTGCATGGGCTGGTTCAAAGTGGTGGAAGGGCTCTGCCGTCCCATTTTTGAACTTATCCGTCCCATCCCGCCCATTGCGTGGATTCCGCTTACCGTGTTCTGGTTTGGTATCGGTCTTACCGGCAAAGTCTTCATCATCTGGATTGCGGGCATTGTGCCATGTGTGATCAACTCCTGGGTGGGGGTGCGCATGACCAATCCCACGCTCATTCAGATGGCCAGAACGTACGGTGCGAGCGACTGGCAGATTTTCACCCAGCTGTGCATTCCTTCGGCGCTGCCCATGGTGTTTGGCGCGCTGCAGCTGGCCCTGACCTACTGCTGGACCAACCTTGTGGGCGCCGAGCTGCTCGCCGCTGACTCCGGTTTGGGGTATCTCATCACCATGGGCGGCCGTGTGGCGCGTCCTGACATCGTGGTGCTGGGCATGATTTGCGTGGGCGTATCGGGGGCCATTATCGGCTTCGTCATCGACCAGGTCGAGAAGAAACTGCTGGCCGGGATCCGGAGGTAAGCCATGTCGAACAGCATTGCCAACGAAACAATCAATCATTCCAAGAATAAGGAACCGTTCAGCATTGTCCGGCTGTTGACCAATACCTATTTTCTCAACGCCGTTTCGTTGATCGCGTTCTTCCTGCTGTGGGACTATGTGGCTCGTGAACGCATCTTCCACGATTCTCTGGCCCGGCCGCTGGAAGTGGTCGACCAGATCGTTCGTCTGACGCAGATCAAATACGCGGGCACCAACCTGTGGGGTCACATCTGGGCCAGTACCCAGCGCATCGTCATCGGCTTCTTCCTGGCGGCCATCGTGGCGGTACCTCTGGGCCTGTTCATGGCGCTCAACAAATACGTCAACGCCATCGTGAAGCCGCTGTTTGACCTGTTCAAGCCCATGCCGCCCATCGCCTGGTGTACCATTGCTGTGCTGTGGTTTGGCATTGGCGAAACGTCCAAGGTCTTCATCATCATCATCGGCTCCTTTGTGCCCTGCCTGCTCAACGCCTACAACGGGGTGCGCCTGGTGGACCCGGAACTGTATGACGTTATCCGCGTGCTTGGCGGATCCCGCCGCGATGAAATCTTCCATGTCTGCTTCCCGGCTTCGTTCCCCGCGGTGTTCGCCGGGCTGCAGATTTCGTTGAGCGTGGCGTGGACCTGCGTGCTTGCCGCCGAGCTGGTGAACTCCCGCGAAGGCATGGGCTTCCTGATCAAGCGCGGCATGGACACGCACAAGCCCGAACTGGTTCTGGGCGGCATGCTCCTGATTGCGGCGGCGGCCTGGCTGACGTCCCAGCTTGTCTCTCTGCTTGAACGCAAGCTCTGCCCCTGGAAGCGTACCATCGACAACCTGTAGGACGCGCTCCCGGAACGTATGACGCCCCGACTGCGGGGCCGCGAAGAGGATACCATGAACACCCATAACGAACCTATATTGAAGATTCGCTGCGAAAACGTCAGCAAGACCTTCATTCAGAAGGGCAACCAGGAAGTGCCCGTTATCCGGAATGTCTCCCTTGACGTATACGAGAACGAGTTCCTGGTAGTGCTTGGACCCGGCCAGTGCGGCAAGTCGACGCTGCTTAAGATCATCGCCGGCCTTGAAATGCCTGATACCGGATTCGTGACGCTTGACGGCGAGCCCGTTACTGGTCCCGGCCCTGACCGCGGCCTGGTGTTCCAGAGCTATATGCTCTTTGCCTGGAAAACGGTGCGTGACAACGTGGAGCTTGGCCTTAAATTGCGCAATGTTCCCGCCAACGAACGGCGTGAAATTGCCCAGCACTACATCAACATGGTGGGGCTGCAGGGCTTTGAGAAGCATTATCCGCATCAGCTCTCGGGCGGCATGAAGCAGCGTGTGGGCATCGCCCGTGCCTACGCCAATTCGCCCAAGGTCATGCTGCTTGACGAACCGTTTGGCCAGCTTGACGCGCAGACGCGCATGTTCATGCAGAAGGAAACAACGCGCATCTGGGAGCAGGAAAAGCGTACCGTTATCTTTGTAACCAACAATATTGACGAGGCCCTGTTCCTTGGCGACCGGATCATTCTGATGGAAGGCAAGCTGCCTGGAACCATCAAGACGGAATACAAGGTTGATCTGCCGCGGCCCCGTGAGCACACCAGCATGGAGCTGTTGCAGATGCGCGCCATGATTACCGACAATACGGAACTGGTGCTGTAATCGCATGGAAGCGTCATCTGTCGGTATCCTGTTCGGATGTGCGGGCGCAGCCGTGGCCTTTCTGGGAACGCGCTTCTATATCCGAAGACACCAGAGCTGGCAGGCGGCAGCCGAAGCCGGAGCGCTCGACACAAAAGTCCGTAACGCCTACGATCAGCTGTTTCTGCTGCGGCTTGGCTGCCTGATCTTGAGTCTTGCGGCGGCGGGCATCTGGTTCCTTGAGACTGAACCTTATATTCCCGGTGCGCTGGTAGTCCTTGCCTGTCTGATGCTCTGGAAGGCATACCGATTGCGCAGTGCGCTGATGAAACATGTGAGAGAGGCGAATCACGGCATGATGCCTGGCATGACCATACCGTCTGCTTCGCCCAAGGATAGGGGCTAGATCCATCCCCTGCACAGGGCAGGGCCTGGCAACCAGGAGGCAAAGGTCAGGCCGTCTTCGGGCGGCCGGGGTTCCACACTAGCGATACCGTCGGCGTATAGCCGCCGGAACGCGCAACAAGGAGGAAATATATGTTCAAGAAACTGACTGCTGGTATCCTTGCCGCGGTGTTCTGCCTTGCCATGGGCGCCATGGCTTTTGCGGCAGACAAGCCGGTGAAGCTTCGTACTGCGTGGCTTGACGAGCATGAAGCCTTCCTCATGTGGTACGCGACGGAAAAAGGTTGGGACAAAGAAGCTGGCCTTGACGTCGAAATGCTGCTGTTCAGCTCCGGCATGGACATGATCAACGCTCTTCCGGCTGGCGAATGGTCTGTTGGCGCTACCGGCGCCGTGCCCACGATGATGGGCGCCCTGCGTTACGATGTCGAAGTCGTCGCCAACGGTAACGACGAATCGTTCTGCAACTGCGTGATGGTCCGTCCTGACAGCCCCATTGCCAAAGTCAAAGGCTACAACAAAGACTTCCCTGACGTGCTCGGCAGCCCCGAAACCGTGAAGGGCAAAACTTTCCTGTGCACCACCGTGTCCTCCGCCCACTTTGCCCTGAGCTCCTGGCTTAAGGTGCTGGGCCTGAAGGACAGCGACGTCGTCATCAAGAACATGGACCAGGCTCAGGCTCTGTCCGCCTTTGAAAAGGGCATCGGCGACGGCGTGGCCCTGTGGGCGCCTCATATGTACAAGGGTGAAGAACTTGGCTGGAAGATCGCCGGCACCGTGAAGAACTGCGGCGAAGGTCTGCCGATTGTGGTTGTGGCCGACAAGAAGTTTGCTGAAGCCAATCCTGAAACCGTGGCCGCGTTCCTGTC
>CALUZP010000092.1 GCA_944325325.1 uncultured Desulfovibrionaceae bacterium | reverse complement strand
ATGACGGCATTGAAAAAGTGCTTTTCAAGCTCTTCCAGATCCCGGCGCAGCAGGGCGTAGGTGGTGATGACGAGCTTGGCGCCGGCCACCTTGCGGAACATCCCTTCCCGCCGGGTGCCGTAAATGATCAGGCACTCGAGATCGGGCACGAACTTCTGCGCTTCGCGCTCCCAGTTGGGCAGCACGGAGGTGGGCACGACAATCAGGTTCGGGCCGTCCAGACCATGATTGACCATATGCTGGATGAACGACAGCGTCTGAATGGTCTTGCCGAGGCCCATTTCGTCCGCCAGGATGCCGCCAAAGCCGTATTCGCTCAGGAAGTTGAGGTAGGAGACGCCCTGCAGCTGGTAGTTGCGCAGGGTTGCCCGCACGCCTTTGGGCTGATCGACGGGGACGACTTCCTTGAAGTTGTGGATCTTTTCGCGCAGCGTATCCCAGAAACTGTCGGTCTGGACGTTGGGCAGATCGTCAAGGAGGTTGTCCAGCACGGTCGATTCAAACTGCTTGAACTGGCGCTTGGGGGGCTTGGCCGGATCAAACCCCAGGGCCTGGAGCTTGTGGGCCAGCTTTTCCAGCCAGGCTTCGGGCAGGCTGGTGTAGGACCCGTCCTTCAGCTGGACATAGCGGCGGCCCTTGGCCCAGGCCTTCCAGATCTTTTCCAGAGGCAGCTGCTGGCCGTCGTACTCCACGGAAATGTCGAGCGAAAACCACTTTTCCTTTTCGTTGCTTTCAAGCCGGGCCGAAATGACGGGCTGGGCGATGCGCACCTTGTAGCGGGTCAGCGCCTTTTCGCCATACACGCGCCAGTTTTCCACCAGTTTCGGGTAGGAGTCGAGCAGGAAGGCGATGGCCTCTTCCGGCTCCATGAACCACAGCTTGTTGCTGCGCGGCTGAAAGCGCATTTCGGCAAGCTGGGTCATCAGGTTGGCCTCTTCGGCCTGATCGCGGCGGGCGAGAAACGTCTTGCCCTCGAACACATAGCTGCCGGTCTGGAAATCGGGATTGGGACCGGGCATGATGAATTCGCCGTGGATAGTCTCGTAGGTATTTTGCACCTCGAGCGTCAGCAGGCTCCCCTCCTCGCCCAAAAACAGCTTGGGATCGTAGGTGGCCGGCTGGAAAATGGGTTCCATGACGCGCAGGAATTCTTCGGGTTCGTAGAGTTCGGAAGCGGGCAGCCGCGTCCAGACGCGATCGAGGAATTCGGAAATGTTGTCCTGCGGCACCACAGGCCGGTTGGCAATCAGTTCCTTGATCAGCGACGGCGCAAGGCTCGTCTGCACGGGATAGAACCCCTGGTTCCAGCACACCCACATGGGCATCTGGCCATGAAAGGAGATTTCCCCCTCGTCATCGGTGATGCAGAACGGTGCCTTGCCGGCGCGCTGCAGGTAAACGTCAAAGTGCAGCCCGTCGTCATCAAGAGTCGGACGGAGCTTGAGCGTCATGGGCGTGGTCACGATGGTGCAGGGAATGTCCGTATCCTTCCAGAACAGATAGTACTCCCGGCGCACAGCCCAGAAAAACCAGGATACAAGGCCCTCGGGAATTTCCACCCTGTGACCGTAGTAGTCCAGAAAATGCCCGATCTGCCGGATAACGCTGATGAGCTGCGGCGAATGCTCGCACCATTCGGGATTGCGCAGAATCTGCTCAAGCGAGGTCTCCTGATGGACTGTCGACAGGCCCGTCTTATTCTGCCTCCCCCTGAACAGCGAGACGATCAGCCTGCCCGGTTCAGGGTAGAAGCGGAAGATGAGATAATGACGGCCCGTCTCCGGCTCGAGGGAACTGGTGAAGAAATGCCGGAAGCTCTGGCGCCAGTCGACCTTGGGATGGCTGTCTTCAGGCTCGATGTCGTAATCTTCCTTCAGATCGGCCTGCAGCTTGATGGCTGCTGCTGCTGCATGCGCACAGACACCGGAAAAATCGTTATGACAGTTGCAAATGTAGGAAATAGTCCGTTCAGCAAGGTTGAGCGAAAAGCGCACCGCGTAGTTCTGCAGATCCTCGCCCTGGATGATGGCTTCGACTTCCCAGTAATCACCATCCTTCTGGATGGTCAGCTTGTGCACGCCGCCGTTGGACACGATCTGACGCCCCGTATCCCGAATGTATTCGGGTACGGTATCCTGTAGAAACTCCTGCACAATCTGAGAAGCGATGCTGTCCTCTCGCAAACTCATGTTGATTCCCTTTTCAAAGCGGTGATGTTCAAGTTGCCTATTCTAATCTATTCTTTTTTTGTAAGCTAAGTTTCAACAGTTTTCAAGCTGCAAGATCAATGTTATGGTCTTTAGTCAATTCCGCCTTCCCGGAGAGCCTGCCGCATGATACAAAAAACCATCCGCTTTGCCGCCTATCTGTTTCTTTTGATTGTCGGATGCGCCCTGTACGTGACTGCTGCTTCAGCAGAACAGCCCGCAACAGGCGATCGCATTATTTTCGGCAGCATCGGCGAACCCAGCAACCTGATTCCCTATCTGTCCACCGACTCGGCTTCCCACGAAATTGCAGGCCAGCTGTACGTGGCGCCCCTGCGCTATGACAAGGATCTGAATATCGAACCGTGGGCTGCACAAAGCTATGAAGTGCTCGAGGACGGCAGACGCCTGCGCTTCACCCTGCGTTCCGACATCCGCTGGGCCGACGGCGTGCCGCTCACCGCCGACGATGTGGAATTCACCTACAGGCTGATGATCGATCCCAAAACGCCCACCGCCTATGCCGAAGACTACCTGGCCATCAAGAGCTTTCACAAAACAGGGCCGCTCTCGTTCGAAGTGGTCTATGACAAGCCGTTTGCCCGGGCACTGCTGACCTGGATGGGCTCTATCCTCCCCAAACACCTCCTGGAAGGACAGGATCTGTCAACCACGCCGCTTCTGCGGCGCCCCGTCGGAGCCGGACCGTTCATGCTCAAGGAATGGCAGCCCGGCTCCAGGGTCACTCTGGCCGCCTCGCCTTCCTATTTTGAAGGAAGGCCGTATCTGGACGAGGCCGTGTACCGCATCATCCCCGATCTTTCCACCATGTTCCTGGAACTCAAGGCCGGACGCCTGGACTGCATGGACCTCTCCCCCCAGCAGTATCTGCGCCAGACTACAGGCAAGACATGGGAAAAGGACTGGCGCAAATACCGTTACCTGTCCTTCAGCTACACCTTTCTCGGCTACAACCTGAAACACCCCTTCTTCAAGGACGTGCGCGTACGCCAGGCCCTGGGACACGCCATCGACCGAGAAGCCCTGATTAAAGGCGTCCTGTTCGGACAGGGCGTAGCCGCCTTCGGCCCCTACCGCCCCGGCACCTGGCCCTACAACGACAAACTCGCCCCCCTGACCTACGATCCGGCACGCGCCGCCGCCCTGCTTGCCGAAGCCGGCTGGGATCACAAAAACGAAGACGGCATCCTTGAAAAAGACGGCGTCCCCTTCGCGTTCACCATCCTGACCAACCAGGGCAACGATCAGCGCATCAAAACCGCCACCATCATTCAAAGCCAGTTCAAGGCCATCGGAATCAAGGTCCAGATCCGCACGGTGGAATGGGCCGCCTTCATCAAAGAATTCATCAACCATGGCCGGTTCGACGCCGTCATCCTCGGCTGGAACATCGTGCAGGATCCCGATCTGTTCGACGTGTGGCACTCCTCGCGCGCCGTTGCCGGAGGACTCAACTTCACTGACTACCGCAACGCCGAAGTCGATGACCTGCTGCTGCGCGCCCGCGCAACCACCGATCAGGCCCTGCGCAAGCAGCTGTATGACCGCTTTCAGGAAATCCTCCACGAGGAACAGCCCTACGCCTTCCTGTACATTCCCTATGCCCTGCCCATCGTGCAGCAGCGCTTTCACGGCATAGAACCTGCCCCGGCAGGCATCATGTACAACTTCGACCGCTGGTGGGTACCCAAAACCATGCAGCGCTATGCCCTGATCCAATAGTCCACTGCACAATGACGGCGCTCCGTCTGGAACGGGGCGCCGTCGCCTTTTGCACCCCGCACGACTGCCGGCGCGGACAACCATCCTGGCAGAGATTCACACGCAATGCCGGCAGGACGGGCCGGAACTGCCCGCAATATGCCGCCATTCCGACAAATACAAGCCCTCTTCCGTCCTGAACGGAAACGATCTACCATTCCTTTGCATTCATTCTCTTGTTTCCTGTGACCCGGCACCCTGAATACAACGATGCCCGCCGGCGCCGCGGCCCAAAGAAGGCTCTCAGCCTCCCTTGCATACGCGTACAGCATACGTCCGGCGACGGGGTCACTCCCGGGCGGTCGCGCCCCCGTTGCGCATCCACGCAGCACCCTGAAAGGCGTCCGCCATGTGCCAGGCGTCTGCCATGGCGGTGTTGCCATCAGCCAAAACCTTTCAGCCAGGATTTTGCGTCATGTCATCCGAAACGCCCCAACCGACCATAACCGCTCAGGCCCCGGCAACGCCCACCGCAGAACCTGCAGAAACGCCGCAGCCGGCTACAGCCGTCACCACTCCGACGGCCGACACACCCGCCCCTATGCCGGCAGTCAGCGAGTCTGTCCCGGCCAAAACTTCTCAGCCGGCTGTCATCGATCACACGGCGCCCATCAATACGGCCGATCATTCGGATCTGGCAGAACTCGTCGAGGCCGCCGAAATCACGGAAGAGCCTTCCGTCATCGAAACGGTCATCGCCCATCTTGCGCCCCGCTCCACCGAAGAGGAACTGAACCTGGTGCGCAAGGCCTACGCCTATGCCGCGGCCGCCCATGCAGGACAGGTCCGCCTTTCCGGAGAGCCCTATCT
>CALUZP010000091.1 GCA_944325325.1 uncultured Desulfovibrionaceae bacterium | reverse complement strand
GTGCCGGCAGATAGATATAGCCAAGGGAGCCTGCGGGCAGGCGTTCCACCCCGTAGCCGCTGAGGAGATATCCGAGGCCTCCGGCCAGAGCGATGGGAAAGCCCAGAGCGGCGGACGTCCCGACGGTGCGCAGCATGTCGACGTTGTGCCACGTCAGGTAGGGAATGATGAGTGTGCCGCCGCCGATACCGACCAGACTGGAAAAGATGCCGATTCCCGCTCCGGCAACGTTCAGGCCGAGGGTGCCGGGCAGGGGATGTGCCGCCTCTGTCTTCTTGCTGCGGAACATGTTTACGGACACATAGAACAGGAACAGCGTAAACAGAATCTGAAGATAGCGCGAGGGAATATAGGCGGCGATGAGAGAGCCGCCATAGGTTCCGGCAAGGATCCCGGGAACGATGCGCTTGACAATGCCCCAGTCCACCCCGCGGTGCCGGTTGTGTGCCAGCGTGCTTGAAATGGAGGTAAACAGGATGCTGGCAAGGGACGTGCCGAGGGCCAGGTGCATGATGAATTCCTGAGGGATGGCCTGCCAGCTGAAGGCCATGATGAGCATGGGCACGACGATGGTGCCGCCTCCAACGCCGAAGAGACCGGCCAGAATGCCGACGGCAGCGCCGATAAGACCGTAACAGATCAGAGTGGTGAACATGGACTGACTCCTGGTGAGAGAAATGCCCTCATGGAAACCCCGGCTTGCCCCGGAAGGCACTGCGGCTTGCGCAGGCCGGCTGCCGCGCTGTGCCTGAGAGCACCATGCTCCGGCGTCGGGCTCTGGGATGGCGGGCAGGCGAAAAACGGCTTTCTCAGAGGACACCCGAGAGCGTCCGTCTGGCTGTCCATGCCCTCCCGAAGGCCGGGCAGGACGTGCCCGGGGGCTGAAACAGGGGGCAGGTCGCGGCCGGAGCGCTTCGGCCTGCTGCGCTGACGGGGCCGGAAAGTAGAACGGCCGCAGTGGCACAGCAGGCGCGGCAGGCTGGCCCAACATAGGAAACAGCTGATGGGGAGTCAACGGCTTCCGGCGGAGGCTCGCGGCCTTGAGCAAACTTTCGCAGTCTGGCGTGCTGCCGCGTGCCTGGGCGCAGGACTGACGCTTTTGCCTGCATCCTGCCGGGTGACCGGGGCACGGCTGCGTCAGCTTCTGGCGTTTTTTCTGACGTCTGCCGTCCACAGGCGCGCGGATAGCCTCCGGTTGGTGAGGCAGGCGCCTACACCGAGGGCCATCCTCGCAGGCGCACGGATAGCCCTGCGCGAGCGGAGGCTTGAGCGCAACGAGCAGAGCCATCCCCACAGGCGCGCGGATAGCCCGCCAATCTGGACAGACTGTGCGCTGCGGGAAAAGCCATCCCCACAGGCGCGCGGATAGCCCGGTTCTGCCGCGGGGGGAGGGCGCTGGCATACTCTAGGCAGTCATGCAGCAGATCCGCGGAAGATCGGCGTTCAAGTCCTGTTCTGCACCTGGCCGGAAGAGGCGTGACGCTGCTTCAGCGTCAGCCGTCTTGACAACGTACTGCCGTACCGGTATATTGACTGGCAGCCGGGCGGCGGCAGCGCCGCCAACCCCGCCAGGTTCGAAAGAAAGCAACGGTAACGGTTGATGCCGGGTGTCCGGCTGCCTGGAAGCACAAGGACGTTGTTCCTTGTGCTTTTTTCTATCAGAAACCCAGAGAGGAACACTGTCATGAACAGTCTTCGCAGTTCCAACATGACCCAGGGGCTGGAAAAAGCGCCGCACCGCTCGCTGCTGTATGCCCTCGGGCTGACCCGTGAGGAAATGAAACGTCCGCTGGTGGGCGTGGTGTGCGCCGCCAACGAAGTTGTGCCCGGGCATATGCATCTTGGCCAGATTGCCGAAGCCGTCAAGGCCGGGGTCAGGGTTGCCGGGGGCACGCCCATGACTTTCCCGGCCATTGCCGTCTGTGACGGCCTGGCCATGAACCACGAAGGCATGCGCTTCTCGCTGCCGTCGCGTGAAATCATCGCTGACTCCATCGAAATCATGGCCACGGCGCATCCTTTTGACGCGCTGGTTTTCATCCCCAACTGCGATAAGATCGTTCCCGGCATGCTGATGGCCATGCTGCGCCTCAACGTGCCGTCCATTCTGGTGAGCGGCGGTCCCATGCTGGCCGGCCGCAACAATACCGACCTTATCAGCGTGTTTGAGGGCGTGGGCAAGGCGGCCCGCGGCGAAATGTCGGCTGACGAGCTGGAGGATCTGACCGAGCATGCCTGTCCCGGCTGCGGATCCTGCTCGGGCATGTACACCGCCAACACGATGAACTGCCTTGCTGAAGCCATCGGCCTTGCCCTGCCCGGCAACGGGACCATTCCGGCTGTCATGGCCGAACGGATCCGGCTGGCCAAGCGCGCCGGCATGCAGGTCATGAAGCTGCTTGAAAGCAACCTGCGCCCGCGCGACATCGTGACTGCCGACGCCGTGCGCAACGCGGTGGCCACTGACATGGCCCTGGGCGGCTCGACCAATACGGTGCTGCATCTGCCTGCGATTTTCCGGGAAGCCGGGCTCAGCCTCACGCTGGACATTTTCGATGAAGTGAGCCGCGTGACGCCGAACATGTGCAAGCTGTCGCCGGCCGGCACCCAGCACATCGAGGAACTCCACCTGGCCGGCGGCATTCCCGCGGTGATGTCCGTGCTGCGTGACAAGGGCCTGCTGCGTGACACGCCGATGACCGTGACCGGGCATACGGTGGCTGAAAACCTGCGTGCCCTCAACGCCCATGTGCTCAATCCGGACGTGATCCGGGCCGACAACCCCTATGCGGCTGAAGGCGGCATTGCCATTCTGCACGGCTCCCTGGCGCCTCAGGGGGCGGTGGTCAAGCAGTCTGCCGTGGCGCCTGAAATGATGGTCAGAACCGTGACGGCGCGTGTGTTCAACAGCGAGGAAGAAGGCGTTGAAGCCATCCTCGGCGGCAGGATCAAAAAGAATGACGTGGTGGTCATCCGCTATGAAGGCCCGCGCGGCGGGCCGGGCATGCGCGAAATGCTCACGCCGACCTCGGCCATCGTGGGCATGGGGCTTGGCGCGGATGTGGCCCTCATCACGGATGGCCGGTTCAGCGGCGGCAGCCGCGGTGCGGCCATCGGCCATGTGTCGCCTGAGGCGGCGGACGGCGGGCCCATTGCACTGGTTGAGGAGGGCGACAGCATCCTCATCGACATCCCTGGCCGCAAACTTGATCTCCTGGTGGATGAAGCCGAGCTGGCCAGGCGCCGTGAACGGCTGGTGATGCCGAAGAAGGAAATCACCTCACCGTTCCTGCGCCGTTACGCCAGGCTGGTCACGTCTGCCGCGACCGGCGGTGTTTATAAGGACTAACACGCTGCGGGCGGGGGCCAGTCTCCCCGCCCGCAAGTTGTCTGAGACTGGCCCTGTACCTGCACGCGCGGCGGCCGGGCATGGTGATCTTGCCAAGTTTCTTCGCGGTATTATGGTAAGCAGCGATACGGCGCTCCGGTGCCTGGCGTGTCACGCCGGTGTGGCGGAGGCCGGATACCCCGTTTTTGTCCGATCGTGCGGGGGTTCCCCATGCAGTGGATGTGCCCGGGGGCAGACGCCACGGACATGCTCCGCCGGCACAGGCGGATAAAGGAGAACACATGACCAGTCAGTTCAAGACCGTTTTTTTGCTGGCCCTGTTGTCGGGGCTGCTTATTGTGCTCGGCGGCGCGCTTGGCGGCCGGGGCGGCATTGTCATTGCCCTTGGCATTGCGCTTGTGATGAATGTCGGAGCCTACTGGTATTCCGATACGATCGTCCTGCGCATGTACGGCGCGCGTGAAGTGGATGAATCCAGCGCTCCCGGCCTGCATGCCATGGTGGCGGAACTTGCGGCCAACGCCGGTGTCCCCAAGCCCCGGGTTGCCATCATCCCTGAGGAAGCGCCCAACGCCTTTGCCACGGGGCGCAATCCGGAACACGCCGTGGTGGCTGTGACCGACGGCATCCTGCGCCTGCTTTCGCCTGAGGAGCTGCGGGGTGTGCTGGCGCACGAAATGGCCCATGTGGCCCATCGCGACATCCTGATCCAGAGTGTGGCCGGCGTGATCGGATCGGCCATCACAGCGCTGGCCAACTTCATGCAGTTCGCCGCCATCTTTGGCGGCTCGCGGGATGAGGAGGGCGGATCCAATCCTCTGGCCCTGTTCCTTATGGCCATGCTCGCGCCGGTGGCGGCAGGCCTCATCCAGATGGCCATTTCCCGCTCGCGGGAGTATCTTGCCGACGAGGGCGGGGCGCACTACAGCGGGCAGCCGCTCATGCTGGCTTCGGCCCTGGAGAAGCTCCAGGCGTGGAACCAGCGGATCCCCATGCACCAGGGCAATCCCACCACGGAACAGATGTTTATTGTCGCTCCGCTCTTTGGCGGAGGGTTTACCAAGCTTTTCAGCACGCATCCGCCCATTGAGGATCGTGTCGCACGGCTCCGCCAGATGGCGGCCAGCGGCCGGTTCTGATCGGTGGTGAAGCTCCTGCATGGCGTTTGCCGCAGCAGGGGTCAACCTTGACCACACGGAACAGGGTGGTCGATCACCTGAAGGGGAATGTATGACGCAGCAAGCGCACCGCTTTGGCTGGGTGGCTCTGATGGGGCCGCCCAATGCCGGAAAATCGACCCTGACCAACGCCCTTGTGGGGCACAAGGTCGCCATTGTCACGGCCAAACCGCAGACTACCCGGAACAGGATTACCGGTATCCTGACGTGCCCGGAAGGGCAGGCCGTTTTTGTGGATACCCCCGGCATTCAGTCGTTGCGCGGGCATACGCGCGGCCAGCTGGGCAAGCTCATGTCCCAGTCAGCATGGCAGACACTGTCGGCTGTTGATGCCATCCTGCTGGTGGCCGACGCGGATCTGTACCTGCGCCACGAGGATTTTCTTGAAAAGGATCTGGCCCCGCTTCTCAAGGCCCTGGCCGAAGACGAGCGTCCGGTCATTGTGGCTGTGAACAAGGTGGACTTGTTCCACGACAAGTCACGGATGCTGCCGCTCCTGACCAGGCTGTCCGAACTGCTGCCGAAGGCGGAGATCTTTCCGCTGTCGGCCTTGCGCAGGGACGGCGTCAAGGAGCTGCGCCAGCTGATTCTGAGCAAGCTCCCCGAGGGGGCCGCCCAGTTCCCAGAGGATCAGATTTCCACGGTGCCCATGCGGTTCATGGCTGCGGAGATCATCCGTGAGCAGCTTTTTGATCGCCTGTATCAGGAAGTGCCCTATTCGGTGGCTGTGGAAATCGAGCAGTGGGATGAGGAAGAAGGGCGCGATCAGGTCATCATTCACGCGAGCATCTATGTGGCCAGGCCGTCGCACAAGGCCATGGTCATCGGGCGCGCCGGCGCCGGGATCAAGGAGATTGGCACGGCGGCGCGCAAGCAGCTGATAGAGCTGATTGGCAAGAAAGTACACCTGGAGCTCTGGGTCAAGGTCCGCGAAGACTGGGTGGAAGACGCCCGTTTCCTGCATGAGCTGGGCTTTGGCGCGGAAAGTGGAGAGTTGCTGTGAGTACGACTGACGGTCCCGATTTTGCGGAACGGCTTGCTGGCGTCCGGCAGCGCATTGCGGACGCGGCAGCGCGTTCGGGCCGCACGGCGTCCGACGTGACGCTGGTGGCGGTATCCAAATTTCATCCTGCCGGGGCGGTGCGGGAAGCGCTGGCCTGCGGGCAGCTGGACTTTGGCGAGAATTATGTGCAGGAGGCACTGGCCAAGCAGGAAAGCCTGGCAGGCGTTTCCCCGGCGCCGCACTGGCATTTCATCGGACACGTTCAGACCAACAAGGCCAAGGATGTGGCAGGGCGCTTTGAGCTTGTGCACACGGTGGATGATATCCGGCTGGCCGAAGGCCTGAACCGCCGCCTGCCCGAGGCGGTGCCGTTCCAGAAAGTGCTTTTGCAGGTGAATCTGGGGCATGAGCCGCAGAAATCCGGTGTGGAGGATGAGGCGCTTCCCCAGCTGGCCGAAGCCGTGATGCAGCTGCCCAGAATCCGCCTGCTGGGGCTGATGGGCATGCCGCCGTTCTTTGATGACGGCGAGGCAGCCCGTCCGTATTTTGCGCACCTGCGCGAACTGCGCGACGCGCTGGAAACCCGTCTTGGCTGTGCGCTGCCGGTGCTGTCCATGGGCATGTCCGGCGATTTCGAGCAGGCCATAGAAGAAGGCGCAACCCTGATCCGTGTGGGTACGACCCTGTTCGGGCCCCGGCCTGTCAAGAACTGACATGGGCAAGCACAAGAAGCCTGTAGAGCGGCCCCTGCCGGAAACGCTGGGGCTGCCCCGCACCGGGGTCGATGCGCACGCGCATCTTGATCCGCTCGGTGATGAAGGGCCGGGGCTGTCGGAAGATGTCCCCGGTGTTCTGGAACGTGCCGCCCGTGCGGGGCTGTCGGCCGTGGGGCAGGTGTTTTTAAGCCCCGAGGCCTATGCTGCCGGAAAGGACCGCTTTGCCGGCGCGCCGGTGGAGGTCTTTTTTCTGCTGGCCATTCACCCGTGCGAGGCCATGCGCTGCACGGGCGCGACCCTCGATGCCATGAAACGGGCGTTTCTGGCCGACGATCGCCTGCGGGCCGTGGGCGAGACAGGGCTCGACTTCTACTGGCAGGACTGTCCGCACCTCATTCAGGAAGAGGCCCTGCGCCTGCATCTTGCCCTGGCAAGGGAGGTCGGGCGGCCTGTAGCCATCCATTGCCGCGACGCGGCAGCCGACACGCTGCGCATTCTTGAAGCCGAGGGCATGGCAGGGCGTCCGCTGGTCTGGCATTGCTTCAGCGGCGACGCCGTGGGCCATGTGGAACGGATTCTGGCCAACGGCTGGCATGTGTCTGTGGCCGGGCCGGTCAGTTATCCCGCCAACAGCGGGCTGCGCGATGTGCTGCGGTACATTCCGGCCGACAGGCTCCTGCTTGAAACCGACAGTCCGTACCTTGCCCCCGTGCCCTGGCGCGGCAAGCCCAACGAACCGGCTTTCTGCGCGTTTACGGGGGCGGCCGTGGCAGAAGCGCTCGGCGAGGACGCGGCTGAAGTCTGGACCCGCTGCGGTGACAACGCCCGGAGGTTTTACGGGCTTGCTCCAAGGCCCGGCGCGGCCTGACTGCCGGACTGAAGACGGCCTTTCTGAACGCGTGCAACACAAAGGATGGTACTATGATAGCGCAGAATATGCTGGAACTGGTAGGCCGGACACCGCTGGTGCGTCTGAACCGCGTCTGCCCTGCTGACGGTGCGGAAGTGGTGGTCAAGCTGGAAAGCCGCAATCCCTCGGGCTCGGTCAAGGATCGCGCGGCATGGGCCATGCTCATGGCCGCGCAGGATCGCATCGGGCCTGACACGCTCCTGGTGGAGCCCACCAGCGGCAACACAGGCATCGGCCTGGCCTTTGTGTGCGCGGTGCGTGGCTGGCGGCTGATCCTGGTCATGCCTGAAAATATGAGCCTTGAGCGGCGCGCCCTGCTCAAGGGCATGGGGGCCGAGCTGGTGCTGACGCCCGCTTCGGAAGGCATGGGCGGTTCGGTCCGCAAGGCTGAAGCGATCGTGCAGGAGCACCCCGGGGCCATCCTTGTCGGGCAGTTCGACAATCCGGCCAACCGCGAGGTGCACCGCCGGACAACGGCAGAGGAAATCTGGGCCGATACGGACGGGCGCGTAGACGCGTTTGTGGCGGGCGTGGGCTCCGGCGGCACCGTTTGCGGCACCGGATCCCGGCTGAAGGAACTGAATCCTGCCCTGAAGGTCGTGGCTGTCGAACCGGCCGAGTCTCCGCTGCTGTCTGCCGGTGTGGCCGGGCCGCACGGCATCCAGGGCATCGGTGCCAATTTTGTGCCCGGCAACTATGACCGGTCCGTGGTGGACGAGGTGCTTACCGTGAGCACGCCGGACGCGCTGGCCATGGCCCGCCGACTGATGCGCGAGGAAGGCATTTCCGCCGGGATCTCTTCCGGGGCCAACGTGGCTGCCGCCGTGCGGCTGGCTGCCCGTCCTGAAATGAAAGGGCGGCGCATCGTGACCATCATCTGCGACAGTGCGGACAGGTACCTCAGCACGCCGCTGTTCCAGGAAGGGTAGTTTTCCGCTCCGTCATGCCTGTCAGTTGCTGCCTGGGGAAGAGAAGGCCGGTGCTGCGCCTCTTCCCCGGGCTTTTTTTATCCCCGCACGCAGAGCCGCCGGGGCCTTGAAGGGCGATCCGCCGCCTGGGGGCAGCGACAGAAGGATACAGCCGGGGGGCGTGCGTCATGCCCCGGCAGGCCCGTCTCTGCCATGCCGGGATTGCCGCGTGAAAAGGCAGGCGGCCTGCACGCCGTGCGCAGGCAGATCCTGACTGAACGGAGGACCGCAGCGCCGGAGGCAGGGGAAACGCTCTGGAATCCGCCCTGCCAGCCCGGTTGCAGCATGCCCCCTGGCGCCGCCATGCCGGTTTTCAGGAATGCCTGCAGGAGCAGGGTGTCCCCTCCGGCCCGGGCATGTGTGCCATGCCGGCTGATCTTGTTTTTGACGGAAAAGACGCGTATTGCGGGGGTGAACAAGGCTGTCGCCAGCCGGAGAGATTCAACAAGGTCAACAGGGTGGTTGTATGAAAGAACTGACCATTGCCACGGATCGCATTGAGGAAATCGATGCTGTTGTCGACGCCCTCTGCCATCCGGATTCCTATAAGGCCGTGTCCCATTCGCCTCTGCACGGTGAAGACATGCCGTCGCGCGAGAAGCTGGCGGAGATCATGCAGCGGCTGCGCGCGGCGCTCTTCCCCGGTTTTTATGGGCCGACACAGGTGCGCCTGGAGTCCATGCGCTATCATCTTGCTGCCAACCTGGACAGCATCACGCACATGCTGGCGGCTCAGATTCGGGCCGGGGCCTGTTTCTCCTGTGTGGACTTTGCCCAGGACTGCACCACATGCGCCAGAACGGCGCGGAGCATGGCCATCGAGTTCATCCAGCGTCTGCCGGAAATCCGTTCCCTGCTGGCTTCTGACGTTCAGGCCGCCTACGAGGGTGATCCGGCGGCGCGCAATCCCGGCGAGACCATTTTCTGCTATCCGAGCATCACCACGATGATCAACCACCGGGTGGCCCACGCGCTCTATGAAATCGGCGTGCCGCTCATCCCGCGCATCATCAGTGAAATGGCCCACTCGGCCACCGGAATCGACATTCATCCCGGGGCGACGATCGGCCGTCATTTCTTCATTGATCACGGCACAGGCGTGGTGATTGGCGAAACATGCGTCATCGGCGACAACTGCCAGCTGTACCAGGGGGTGACCCTGGGGGCACTGTCCTTCCCCAAGGAGGCCGACGGGACGCTTG